>DHGK01000278.1 GCA_002402755.1 Planctomycetes bacterium UBA4800 | reverse complement strand
CTGCTTGCAGAGCCTCTCGAGCTCGCGACGAAGCGGGGCGGGAATGCGTACGGTCAGCGTGCTCATGACGTATTACATTGTAGTACACAGGTCGTGGTTCGGCGAGCGCCGGCGAGGAGGGGCGCGGCGCGCCCCTCCTCGCCGGCCTCCACCCCGCGCGCTACTTGGGGAGCACCACCGTCAGGTAGTAGGTCACCTGAAGCTCCCAGTCCATGCTGGGGATGGACGAATGAAACACGATCGTGTGCCGGCCGATGGGAAGCGGCTCGAGGAGCAGCCAGTAGCCGTCGGCGACGGCCGGCTCGGCATCCCTCGGCTCGTAGCCCCACTCGTTGAGCAGCCCGCCCTCGACGATGGCGAAGGGGAAGCCGCCGGGCTGCGACTGCGCCCGGTAGGCATAGACGTCCTCGACGAGCTTGCCGTTGATCGTGCACCAGACATCGGCGCCGGAGTTCACCTGTGCGTTCGCGAGGGCCCTGACCTCCTCCAGGTTCCCGTCCTCGGGCGACCACCAGAGCGAGTTGAACATGGGCACGAGCACGGCCTTGTCGGGGGGTACGCGCAGCTCCCGCACGTTCTCGCCTCCGAAGTTGCCCGCGAGGAACCAGACCCGGCCCTCCTGGCCGAGGGCTCCGAATTCCCCGGTCGTGTCGAGCAGCGGGTTCACCTCCGACGGGAACTGAAGGGCCCAGTTCCACCAGTCTCCGGCAAGCTCGTTGTAGGTCTTCCCGTAGTACAGCTCGCCGGGCGGCAGGATCGTCACCTGCCTGGGGCCCGGGTACGGCGCGGCCGATCCCTGCGAAGGCACCGACACGAGGACGACGGCCGTGGCAAGCAGCAGAACGACGGCGACCACGGGCCGGACGTTCCGCGCAAGAAATGCGCTCCATCTCATGGTTCTGTCTCCTGTCCAAAAAGTCTCGAAGGTTCTATACTGACCACAACAACACCCACGTACGACGTTCAAACAGCTCCCGCGATCCTCCTTTCTTGTCAGCGCGGTTTCCGGGTTTTCTTCGAAGGTCGGCTGCGCGCTCCTTCCGATCCGAAGCGATTCTCAATGGGCCCATTTCCATATACGCGAAGCAGGCAATGCCGGGGACACGTTTCTCCGGAAAATACGGGGGGACGCACGGTTTCGGCGACACGCCGCGCCGCGGCCCCGGCCGCCCGCCTCTCTCCGCAAGCCTCTTCACTTGACAAGTGCGGCGGGGCCGGGAACCGTACGAAGAAAATCGGAAAGAACGGCGGACTCGCGGGCCAGGTCCCACGCGCCGAGGCATCCCTGCGGCGGGGCGCCGGTCAACCGCTTCCCTCGCGAATTCCGTGCGTGTTCATGCGGCCTTCGTGCGCGAAGCGCCGGCTTCCGAATCGCAGACGTTGGGAGCCCGTGTCTCAGGACGGGCGATGCGGGGGGAGCGCATCGATCGCGCGTTGAACCAACTCGGGGTGAACGTGGAGTCGCCCGCGCGAAGGCAGATCTCGGAGCGCTCGTGCCGCATCTGCGGAGGACGTGCGGCCTGCCCGCGCGGCTTCCACGATGAGTCCTATCGAGCCTGTCACCGCAAGCGACAATGTCATGCACACACGGCGGGCCGCATGTTCATCGCAGGCCACGAGGACATCGGTGCGTCCGGCAAGTTCAAGCGCGAAGCTGAGCGCCGAGCGCTCGGCGGCGTCGAGATCGAACGAAGACAACCGCGGTGAAAGCGATGCCGCACGGGAAACGCGATGGAACGGCGGGTCGCGAAGAGCTTCGGGCGCGTGCCGCTCGACTTCCCGCCAGACCTCATCGACAACCGCCACCGGTTACGGCGGCCATGCCCAGCCGGCTGCGCCGACCCAGTGAATGTGCAGTATCGGCCCGGTATCCGCAACGATTGATCACTTGCGGAACCGTTTTCCCGTGGCCCAGGCAAGGTCGGCCGCGACATCCTCGTCCGTCAAGGGTTCCCGCTCGATCGGCGATTCGACGCCGCCGGACTCTTGCCACGTTATCTTGACGGGCGTCCCATCAGGCAAGACCACCCCTTGGGGAAGCTTGACCTGGCCGTGTTCCACGATACCGCTGGCCTCCTTCATGACCATGGCCTCCATGGCCATTGTACACGATGGCGTTCGTCTCAAAAGCCTCCTCTCGAGCGAAAACAGAGGGATCGAGGGGGCCCGGCCGCACACGCCGTGCCCAGATCCGCTATCGGCGGCCGCGCGCGGACGACGCGGGCCGGGCCTCCGCGCGGGAAGCCCGGCCCGCAGCGCGCGCGGCGGGACGAATCCCGCCCCTACTCGCACGGCGCGTACGCGCCGCACTCAAGCGCATCGTCCGTCGGATCGGCGCCGCACTCGCCGAACGGCGCCGGGAGCGGCCCCGCCTGGGCGAAGAGGTGGCTCAAGACCGCGATGGCGTCGGCGATGTCGATCTGGCCGCTGTCGTTCGTGTCGCCGGCATCGAGGCACGAGGGCTCCGCGCCTTGCGCGAAGAGGTGGCTCAAGAGGAAAACTGCGTCGGCGATGTCGACATCGGCGCTCGCATTCGGGTCACCGCGCATGAAGAACGGGTAGTTGAGGGGCGGCTCGGCGCCGCAGTACTCGAACGCCCCCATGTCGATGCCGCCCCAGCACGGCCGCGCGTTGCCGTCGAGGTCGACCGCGGGGACGCCGGACGCGGCAATACCCGCGTTCACGGCCGGCGACGAAGCCGGCGGGCGGAAGTCGACGAGGAGGGGGTCGACATTGATGTTGCCGTCGCCGGCCGGGACCACGGGCGCCTTGACGCACGAGTATGTTATCGATGGGGCATAGGCGCTGCTCAGCGACGCGACCGCAGCATCCCCGGCACACCAGAGGATGCAGTTGAGAAACGAGAGCGCGGAGTAACGTCCCGCATAGACCGACGGTGCGTTGACCGAGAGTATCGTGCAGTTGAGGAACGCGGCCGCCGACTCCACACCGTAGAAGCCCTGGCCGTAGACATTCGCGCCGCGGGCATCGCTGATGCAGATCTCGGATTCGCGGCATGCGTCGGATACGTAGATGCGGTTCCAGGCGATCACGCAGTTCGTGAACACCGGCGCGGCGGGCATCGCTCCCGAGGTGTACGCGGCAACGCCGCCCCCTTTGTTCGCCGCGTTGTCGACTATCATGCAGCAGCGAACCGAGGGCGACGCTCCCAGGCACAGGATCGCCCCTCCGCTGCATTCGGAGGTTCCCGAATCCCAGCCGGCATTCCCTCCCGTGAGCGTGAACCCTTCCACGACGGACAGTTCCGTCTCGCCGCTCTCGAACGTGAAGAGCCTCGTCTCGACGCCGACGACGGGCCGGATGATCGTCGCCGCGGGGCCGGCCTCGGACCTCACGGAGATGGCCTTCCCCCGAAACGTGATCGCCGCCGCGAGGCGATGCTCGCCCGGCGCCACGAGAACCGTGTCGCCGTCGACGGCGGCGTCCACCGCCGCCTGTATCGTCGAGTAGGCGGCCGGGACCCGCAGGTCGGCACCGAGCGACGCGAACGCGTGCGCAGTCACTGCAACGAAACACAGGACATGCAACGTTTTCATTGGACACCTCCTTGGAGCTTTCTCGACGGCGCATGCGGGCTCGGTCGTCACCGCCGCCCGCCCGGACAGATCCGCGACCGGAACCCGCATTCGCCTTGCCTTGCCAACGAACAGGGACGACCCTTCACCGGGCGTCCCCGCCGGAAGCCGCGTGCCCCCGCGCCTCGCGGGGCGGCCTCCGACTCTCAACCTGTGACGCACGGCTTTCGGCGCGGAGGGGACATCTTCCCGGCTGGATTCGCGCGGCGGCCGGACGCCGCACGGAGCGCGCCCGCAAACAACGGAATTTCCGATCATCCTTGACTTTCTGCCAGAGCGTGTTAGATTGTTGCGTGCCTTTCTAATATTGCGTGTGTTTCAGGAGTTATCGGCCATGTTCAGGTGTGCCCAGGACCAGCTAGTGAAATGGAAATCTTCGCCGCGGCGCAAGCCGCTGATCGTGCGCGGGGCCCGGCAGGTCGGCAAGACCTGGCTCGTCGAGCACTTCGCCGCGGCGGAATTCGAGTCGCTGGCCAAGTTCGATCTCGAGAAGCGCCGCGACCTGCACGTCCACTTCGGCGACAACCTCGACCCGAAGGTCATCCTGCGCCGGCTCGAGCTTGATGTCGGGAAGCGCATCATCGCCGGCCGGACGCTGCTCTTCCTCGACGAGATCCAGGCCTGTCCGCGAGCCGTCATGGCGCTGCGCTACTTCCACGAGCAGATGCCCGAGCTGCACGTGATCGCGGCGGGATCGCTGCTCGAGTTCGCCCTTGGCGAGATATCGGTGCCCGTCGGCCGCGTCCAGTACCTGTACCTCTACCCCCTGACTTTCCGCGAGTACCTGCTCGCCGCCGGCAACGAGGTCGCGGCGGAGCATGCCGCGCGGCATCCTTCCGAGGTCGATGCAGACATCCAGCGCCGGCTCCTGAGCGAGCTCAGGACCTACTTCTTCGTCGGGGGCCTGCCCGAGAGCGTCAAGGCGTATCTCGACACGAAATCCATGATCGAGGCCTTCAAGGCGCAACGCGAGATCATCGCTTCGTACCGGGACGACTTCGCCAAGTACAGGCCCCGCGTCGATCGCGCATGTCTCGACAGCGTGCTCCTGAACGCGGCTCGTTACGCTAGCGGGCAGATCAAGTACACCCGGCTCGACGACAGCCGGTCGGGCCCCACCAACCGGCGGGCCTTCGATCTCCTATGCAAGGCACAGCTCATCCACAAGAACGTTTCGTGCGATCCATCGGGGCTTCCGCTGGGGGCCGGCGCCAACGAGAAGCGCTTCAAGGCCGCGCTGCTCGACATCGGCCTGCTCCAGAGTCTCTGCCAGGTGCCCGCCGACATGGAACTCCGCCAGGACGACCTTCTGGCCATGTACCGCGGCAAGCTCGCCGAGCAATTCGTCGCCCAGGAACTCGTCGCCGGCCACTCCCCGAATCTGTATTACTGGACGCGGGAGGCGCGAGGCAGCAGCGCCGAGGTCGACTACCTCGTCGTCCGCGACGGGCGGATCGTGCCCGTCGAGGTCAAGTCCGGCGCCGGCGGAAGCCTGCGCAGTCTCCGCCTGATGCTCGCTACCTACGCCGGCTGCCCGGAAGGGCTCGTCCTCTACTCGGGAGCCTACGCCCGCCTGCCGGAGCGGCGGCTCACGTTCCTGCCCCTGTATTACGCCGGCTCCATCGGCGATCCTCGCCCTGACGTGGTGTGATCGCGCATACGCGTTCGACACGCCGGACGGCCGACCCTCGATTCCTGCGACTGACTGTCTTCCCGTGGATTCGCGCGGCCGCCGCGGCTACAATGAGGCGCCATGGGCGAGTTCAGGGAAGCGGTCACCAAGCTTCTCGCCGAAGCGTGCGACGGCAGCGCGGATGCCCTCAACCGGCTGATGGCCGTCCTCTACGATGACCTGCACGCGCGGGCCGTCGCGTTCATGCAGCGCGAAAGGGCCGATCATACGCTGCAGCCGACGGCGCTCGTCCACGAGGCCTACCTGCGCCTCGTCGACCAGGACCAGGCGCGCTGGAAGGACCGCGGGCATTTTCTGGCCATCGCCGCCACCATGATGCGCCGCGTGCTCATCAACCACGCGCGCGATCGCGCGGCGCTCAAGCGCGAGGGCGCGATCTGGAAGGCGCCGCTCCTCGACGAGGCGGCGTCTCAGGAGGCGCCTGCCGTCGACCTCGTCGCGCTCGATGAGGCCCTGCAGAACCTGTCGGCCGCCAACGAGCGGCTCGGTCGCATCGTCGAGATGCGCTTCTTCGGCGGCATGTCGATCGAGGAGATCGCCGCGGTTCTCGATGTCGATCCGAGGACGGTGAAACGAGGGTGGCGCGCGGCGCGCACGATCCTGTTCGACCAGCTCGGGGGAGGCGCCGGGACATGACCGCCGGCCGGACGCAGCGGCTTCTCGATCTCTTCGAGAAATGCCTGGACCTGGAGCGGTTCGCCGATCCGGATCCATTCAAGGGCCCGGTCGCGTCGGTCAAGGAGCGGCTGCGCGTCGCGACGACCATCCGCCGCGACACGATCGAGGCGCACGAGGAGGCGTGGCGCCGGGCCGTGGAATCGATCGCCGATGAGAGCGTCTGCCCTGCGTACCGGGGCCTGCGCATCGAACCCCAGATAGGGCTCGTGCCGCTCGGACGGGACCCGCGCTCGGGGTTGTGGGAGTTCGCGCACATCGAGACGGGGACGCCGCCCGAGCGCGGCGCCGATGGCGCGCTCGCGCCTGCCGAGGAGATGGGGTTCGTCTTCGTTCTCCTTCCCGGCGGCGCGTTCAAGATGGGCGCCAGGAAGCCGGCGCAGGGCGAGCGCGACGGCGACGACAACATCGATGCCGCGGCCCTGGATGACGAGATGCCCGTCCACGAGGTCACGCTGGCGCCGTTCTTCCTCTCGAAGTACGAGATGACGCAGGCGCAGTGGCTGCGGGTCGCGGGATCGAATCCGAGCAACGTCCCGGCGGGCGCGCTCTACGGCGAGACGCGGATCACGCCGCTCCATCCCGTCGACAGCGTGACCTGGGACGCGGCGCGCGAGATCCTCAACCGCCTCGGCCTGGAGCTTCCCACGGAAGCCCAGTGGGAGTACGCGGCCCGCGGGGGAACCGCGACCCCGTGGTGGACGGGACGCGAGAAGGAAACGCTGGCCGGGGCGGCCAATCTGTGCGACACGGCCACCCGGCGGGTGCTGCCCCCCGAGCTCAGGCAGCCGTACGAAGCGTGGCTGGACGACGGCTACCCCGCGACGGCGCCGGTGGGCAGCTACCGGCCGAATCCCTTCGGACTGCACGATGTCGCCGGGAACACGTGGGAGTGGTGCCTCGACAGGTACGGATCCTACAAGGCGCCGGTCGCGCGCGAGACGGGAGAGCGCCTGGTGCTGGAAGCCCAGGATCGCTCTATCCGAGGCGGGAGCTGGCCGAGCACGGCCGCCGGCTGCCGCTCCAGCCAGCGGAACCACGCGGCCCCGGCGTTGTCGGCCATGGAAGGGCTGCGCCCGGCGCGGCGTGTTGCGCGATGACCCGACAGTGCGCCGCGTGCGTGATGCAGTCGAAACCGGTGAACGTCGCATCGGCATCGTACGCGCCGCATCTCCGTGGTTGCGCCGCCGCGCATGTGCGAGTACAATCGTCTTACTGGTAAGATTCTCGACAACGGCAGCGGAGAGCGCGCAATGACGGCTTTTGCGACGACCAAGATGACGTCGAAGGGACAAGTCGTGATTCCGGAGGGCATCCGGCGGAAGCTCAGCCTGAAAGCGGGTTCGCATTTCATCGTGCTCGGGGAGGATGACGTCGTCATCCTCAAGAACATCTCGCCCCCGGCGATGCGGGATTTCGATGCGCTCCTGCGCGCCGCGAGAAGACAGGCCCGTCGTGCAGGTATGCGGCGATCGGACATTGCAGCCGCCGTGAAGAAAGTGCGGGGCGGCGCGTGAGGATCGTTCTCGATACGAACGTGCTCGTGTCGGGGATCTTCTTCAGGGGGCCCCCGCATCGCATCCTGTTCACGGCGAGTTCTTCGACGCGCCGCGTCTCGCGGTGTCCGTGCGTACGGATCCGGACGACGATGAGTTCGTGGCATGCGCTCTGACCGGCAAGGCGAAGGTGATCGTGACCGGTGATCATCATCTGCTCGCGGCGAATGGATACCGCGGGCTCGACATCTGCAGACCCCGTGATTTCGTGACGAGGTATCTGGACCAATAGCGCGGGGAAGCACGGCGCGCCGGCAGATGGCCGCCGAAGACGACCGGAGGAATCGACCATGCGTACTCGCCGCGGTTTCCTGAAGATGCTCGGGCTTTCGGCCGCGGCGGCGGCGCTCGCGCCGCTCCGCCTCGCGGGCGCGCCGGACGGGGCGCCGCTCCGGCCGAACATCGTCCTCATCATGGCGGACGACCTGGGGTTCTCGGACGTCGGCTGCTACGGGAGCGAGGTCGCGACGCCGAACCTCGACCGGCTGGCCCGGCGCGGCGTGCGCTTCACGCAGTTCCACAACACGGCGAAGTGCTTCCCCTCGCGCGCGTGCCTGCTCACGGGAGTCTACGCGCAGCAGTGCGGCATGGACCGCACGGGCGGCGAGATCCGCAACGCGGTCACGCTCGGCGAGGTCCTCAGGACGGCCGGCTACCGGACGTTCATGGCGGGGAAGCACCATGGCACCGAGAACCCCTTCGAGCGAGGATTCGACCGCTACTTCGGGCTCCGCGACGGCGCCTGCAACTACTTCAACCCGGGGAAGCAGCGCGAGGGCGAGGGCAAGCCCGCCCAGAAGCGTCCCGACCGCGCCTGGTGCATCGACGGAAAGACATACGCGCCGTACACGCCGCCCGAGAAGGACTTCTACACGACGGACTACTTCACGAACCACGCGCTCGCGTACCTCGACTCGTGCAAGGGCGACGAGCGTCCCTTCTTCCTCTACCTCGCCTACAACGCGCCGCACGATCCCTTGCAGGCCTGGCCCGAGGACATCGCCAGGTACCGCACCACGTACATGGGCGGCTACGCGAAGACGCGCGACGCGCGCTACCGCAAGCAGCGCGAGCTGGGCATCGCCGGCGAGCACAGCACTCTCTCGGACCCGACCTTCAGCGACTGGGACGCGCTCTCCGAGGACGAGAAGCGCGAGGAGGACCTCACGATGGCGGTCTACGCCGCCATGATCGACCGCCTGGACCGGAACATCGGCCGCGTGCTCGCGAAGATCGAGGAGCTCGGCCGCGCGGAGAATACGCTGGTTCTCTTCTGCTCGGACAACGGCGGCTCGGCCGAGGTCGTCAAGATCGCCGGGAGCGGCCCGACGGGCAGCATGACGCGGTGGAAGTCGCTCGGCCGCGACTGGGCGAACGTCAGCAACACGCCGTACCGCTTCTACAAGAACTACAGCCACGAGGGCGGCATCTGCACTCCTCTCATCGCCTGCTGGCCGGCCGTGATCAAGGACGGCGGAAGCCTGCGCCCCCACGCCGGGCACTTCGTCGACTTCATGGCCACCTTCGCCGACGTGTCGGGCGCAACCTACCCGGCGGAGTTCAACGGAAAGAAGATCGCGCCTCTCCAGGGCAAGAGCCTCCTTCCCGCCTTCAGGGGCGAGGCGCCGGCCGACCGGCTGCTCTTCTGGCAATGGTCGAACGGCAAGGCGGTCAGGCGCGGCAGGTGGAAGCTCGTCTCGTGGGGCAAGGAGGATGTGTGGGAGCTCTACGACATGGAGCTCGACCGCACGGAGACGAGGAACGCCGCCGCGGCGCACCCCGACATCGTGGCCGAGCTCGCCCGGCTCCACGAGGCATGGCGCGAGGATTGCGCGAAATGGCGCTGAGGCCGGCGCCGGCCCAAAAACGTGCAATTCACTTGCAAAAAACGTCGCTTTGCGCTAACTTATGTGAGCAAGCTGCATGACCGAGTTCATGAAGAGAGATGCCAACATGGTACCCAGACCGGAAATGGCGCGCTGGGTGGAGAAGCTCCAGTCGGAGGGCCGCTACACCTTCGCGAGGCAAGAAGCGCAGGTGAAAACGGGCCGAGGTTTCGTTGCCGCCCAGAGTGCCCTGCGAAGGCTCAAGAGACAAGGCCGAATCGTCAGCCCGAAACGAGGCTTCTATGTCGTGGTGCCCCCCGAGTACCGCGCGGCCGGTTCGCCGCCGGCAAGCTGGTTCATCGACGATCTCATGCGGCACATCGGCCAGCCCTACTACGTCGGACTGCTGAGCGCCGCCGCCATCCACGGCGCCGCCCATCAACAACCCATGGTTTTCCAGGTCGTGACCGGCAAGCCTACCCGCGACATGCGCGCAGGCAGAGTGGCTCTCCGATTCTGCATGTGCCGCAACGTCGCGCGGATGCCCGCGATGGACGTGCAGACCGAAACGGGAAGCATGCGCGTTGCCACTCCCGAGACCACCGCGTTCGATCTGGTCCGCTATCAGGCTGCCGCCGGTCACCTGAGCAACGCGGCGACGGTCCTCGCCGAGCTGGCCGAGCGCATCGATGCCGACGCCCTGGTCGGCATCGCGCCCACGGTGCGCCTCCCCGATGTCCAGCGGCTCGGCTACCTGCTGGACTTGGTCGGAGAGAACGAAAGGGCCGTTCCTCTTTCCAGATGGCTGCGCGCGCGCCGGCCGCGCGCCGTGCCGCTGCGTCCCGGAACGCCGGCGGAAGCCGAGGTCGACAAGCGCTGGCATGTCGTACCGAACGTTGATCTGGAGCTCGATCTTTGATCCCCCGCGCGAGCATCACCGCGTGGCGAGCCCGTGTCCCGTGGTCGACCAACGAACAGGTCGAGCAGGATCTCGTTCTATCGCGGGCGCTTGTCGCCATGTTCGAACGGCCCGCCGCCGGCGAGGCCCTGGTGTTCCGCGGAGGCACGGCCTTGCACAAGCTGGTCTCCGATCATCCCGGACGCTACTCGGAGGATATCGACCTCGTGCAGCGCGAGGCTGGTCCCATCGGCGGGCTCGTCGGCGCCATTCGCGAGACGATCGACCCGTGGCTTGGAAATCCGCGATGGAAACAAGGCGAGGGACGGTTCACGCTCCTCTATCGGTTTGAGTCCACGTTCGAGCCCGTGTCACGAATGCGGTTGAAGATCGAGATCAACACGCGGGAGCACTTCTCCGTTCTCGGTGTCATACGGCGGACATTCGCGATCGACAACCCCTGGTTCCGCGGGTCGGCCGAGCTTCCCTTGTATCACCCCGATGAACTGCTCGGCGCCAAGATGCGCGCGCTCTACCAGCGCAAGAAGGGCCGCGACCTCTACGACCTCTGGCATGCGCTGCGGTGCGCCAAGGTCGATCCGATGCGGATCATGGAGTGCTTCAGGCGTTACATGGAGCGCGATGGCGCAATCCCATCACGAGCGGAGTTCGAGGCCAACCTGGCCGGGAAGCTGAGTGACGAAGCCTTCCTCGAAGACATCCGATTGCTGATCCCCGCGGCAGTCGACTACGACCCCGCGTCTGCCGCAGCACTCGTGCAAGACTCGCTGATCTCGAAGCTCCCCGGAGATCCGTGGAGAGGATCAGGGCGCTGACCTTACCCCCGCCAGGGCCGCGTCCTCCGCACCTGCGAGAGCACCCGCTTGGCGATGAGGGCATCCTCGGCGACCTGGAAGTCGAACATACCGGCGCAGATGAAGTCGGCGCCGTTCTCGAACGCGAACGTGAAGCCCTCCTGGGGAGGAATGGCCCCCGCCGCCAGGACCTTGAAGGCGATCCAGGGCGCCTCGACCGCGCGCATGACCTCGATCGTCTCCTCCGGGTAGATGCACCACATGTTGTCGTGATCCGTCGCGCTGTTGGTGTCGACGTCGAACTCGATCCTCTTGTCCCTGGGCGTCGCCGACCAGTACTTGTCGTGGTGGAACGTCTTCATGTAGAAGTCGGGCGCGATCCCCGCCTTCAGGCAGGCCTTGACGACCTCCAGCGAATGCGCGCCGATGCCGCCCGGAACCTTGCGCGAGCGAATGAACTCCAGGCATTTCCCGAGCAGCTCCACGCGGCCTTCCTTGGTCCAGCGGTCCGCGATCGCGCCCTGGACGTACGCCGCGCACGCTCCGCCGTCGATCGCCCGCGCGATGTCGCCGGTCAAATCCTCGGGCCGCGGATGGGTCTGCGCGATCCACTGCATCTTTCCGCCGCGTTCCTTCCAGTGCTTCTGGATGAGGTGGCTCGCGCCGGCGATGATCGTGTTGACGCCGTGCTCCTCGCAGAGCTCCAGGGTCGCGAGCGCCTTCTCGTCCGTGTTGTAGGCCTTGGCGAGCGACGACACGTACTTGAGATCGCGGCTGTGCGTCCACCCGCTGAAGACGTTGCCGCCCGAGATCAGCCGGCTGATTCGAAGCGCGCCAATGCGCCCCATCGGCATCCCTGCGGCGCCCGTTGCCGCGTCCCGCCCCTGCGCGGCCGCCGCCTCTCCCTTCGCGGCCGCCTCTCCCTTCGCGGCCGCCGCCGCGCTCGCGCTCAGCGCGGCCGCCGCCCCCGCCGAAGCCAGCGCCGACCGCTTGAGAAACCCGCGCCGATCGCACTCGACCTGCATGCAGCACCTTCCTTCCACGCGACAGGGTCGGCGAGGCCCCCGCCCGAGGCCCCGCCTCTTCGGGCATCGTACCCGCACCCGGCCGCCGCCCGCAACCGCGCCGGCGCGGCATCCGGAGGCCGGAAAGTCGATTTGCGACTAAAAGTCAGTCGCAAAATGCGATTTTGGGGCTTATAATTAGCCGATACACAAGATACATCGAGGCCTCCGCCATGATCGAAGAAGAACTCCAGCGCAAGCTGAGCGACTCCCAGGAGCTGGGCGCGCCCCCGTACGTCCCGCGCGAGGGCCGCGTCAGCGTGGTCGACTACATGGTGTCGACGATCATCGGCGCGCGGCGCGCGGGAAAGAGCTTCCGCGCGCTCCAGCTTGTGGACGAGCTCCGTGCGCGCGGCTGCATCGATTCCCCGGCGCAGGTATGCCGCGTGGATTTCGACAACCCCATTCTCGGCGCCATGACGGCGGCGGATCTCCGCTGCATCGAACGCGTGTTCCTGCGCAGGAACCCCGACTACGGCCTGCGCACGCCGCTCGTCTTCCTCTTCGACGAGATCCACCGCATAGCGGGGTGGGAGGATTACGTCATCGATCTCTCGCGCAACCGCCGCTGGAAGGTCATCGTCACCGGCTCCTCGTCCAAGCTCCTGAGGAACGATGTGGCGACCGCCCTGCGCGGCAAGGCGGTGTCCTCGACGGTGTATCCCCTCTCGTTCAGCGAGTATCTGCGCTTCACCGGCACGGACATCGATCTGCGTTCCTCGCGGGGGCACGCGCTGCTCAGGCGCCGCTTCGATGCGTACCTCGCGTGGGGCGGATACCCCGCCATGCCGGGAGTCGACGAACACGCCCGCGAGGCCCTGCTTCGCGACTACTTCGACACGATGGTCCTGAAGGACATCATCCAGCGTTTCGATGTCGGCAAGCCGGCGCAGTGCCTGCAGCTCTACCACCATCTCCTGGCGAGCATGGGCCGTCCTTGCACGCTGAAGAGCGCCTACGGCTTCCTCAAGCAGCACGGCAACGCGACGAGCAGGGATGCCGTGCGCCGGTACATCGCATGGGCGGAGGACGCCTGGTTTCTCTTCATGGCGCCGATCCACTCCGATTCCCACAAGGAGCAGGAGCGGAACTATCGCAAGGTCTACTGCATCGACTGGGCGCTGGCCATTCGCAACAGCATGGTCTGGGACGGATCGTACTCCCGCGCCCTGGAGAACATGGTGTTCATCCATCTGCTGCGCCGCTACCCCCGCGTGCGGTACTACCTCACCCGCCGAACGCGGCAGGAGGTCGATTTCGTGGCCACGGACGCGCGCGGCAGGAGCGTCCTCGCTATCCAGGTGTGCATGGACATCAGCCATGCCGACACGCTGCGGCGCGAGATCGAGCCGCTCGCGGCGACGGCGCGCTACTTCGGCATCAAGGAGAACCTCATCCTGACAATGGGCGCGGAGCAGAGCTTCTCGCGCAGCGGCGTCAAGGTCAAGGCGCTGCCCGTGTGGCGCTGGCTTCTGGAAGAAGCGCCCGCGGCAAAGTGAATCCGCCGTACCGCGCTCCGTCGCGCCGCACGGCGGCGCACGCACGCCCTCGTCTGCGCCCGCGCGTTGATCGGGCCCGCCGCGTCGGATACCATCGACGTCGCCGGCCGGCCGGCAGCACGACACATCGCGGGCAACGGGAGAGATGATGCGCTTCTCACGATCGATCGCCGTCGCCGCGGGCATCGCCGCGGCGTTTACCTTCGCCGGATCGCCCGCGCGCGCGGCCGAGGAGCGCGCCGCGGCGCCGCTCCGCGTCCTCAACTTCAAGGACGGCGACACGATCGCCTACCCGGTGCCGCTCCTCAGGGGCGCCATCGACGCCGAGGCGGTCGCGCCGCTCCGCGTCGTCAACACCTCGTCCGACCGGCCGACCCGCGACCTGCCGGCGCTCGTCCACGAGGGAAAGTTCAAGGCGCTCACGGAGCTCGTCCCCGGCCCGAACCGCCTGCTCCTCCGCGCCGGCGCGCACGAGCTCGCGCTCACGCTCGACTTCCGCCCGCAGGCAAACCCGCGCGTCGTGCGCGTCTTCTACCTGACCGACTCGGGCGGCGACACGACCTACCAGACGACGATCGACGGCGACCCCCGGGACTTCGCCGCCAAGCTCGACACGGCCTTCAAGCTCTTCCAGTGCTTCACGGCCGAGACGCTTAACGACGCGGGCATGGGCCGCGCGACCTTCAACCTCGAATTCACCGCGGACGGCCGCGTCGACGTCCACGTGCACAAGGGCGAGCGCACGGCGGAGGCCTACTACGCCCTCGAGGACGGCGCGTGGTGGAGCTGCATGTACGAGGAGATCCGCCGCGCGCTCCCCCACGCCGCGGCCAAGAACGTGGCGATCGCCGCGTACACGCGCTTCGATCCCGCCACGCGGCGCGTCCGCGGCCACACGGCACTCGGCGGCGGGGATTTCGCGCTCTTCGGCGGCGGCTCGATCTTCACCTGGCCGAGCAACCTCGCCGATGTCTTCCGCGCCTTCGGCGACGCGCGCCCCGTGGACGGGGACCGCGTCCACGACGACAGCGCGGGGCGCGGCACCTTCTGGGGCCTGGCTGCAACCACGATGGGCGCGGCGCTCCACGAGACCGGCCACACGCTCGACCTCCCCCACTCGCGCGACCCCTTCGACATCATGTCGCGCGGCTTCGACCACTTCAACCGGTTCTTCACCTTCGTCGAGCCGCCGCCGCGCGACGGCGGCCGCCCGCGCGCCATCGACCCCGCGGAGGCGGCGCGCTTCGCGCCCCACAACGCAACCGCCCTCAGGGCGCATCGCTGGCTCGCGCTCGAGAACCGCGCCTTCCGCGACGCGGACGGCCCGCGCATCGCGTACTCGGAGGAGCCCGAGGGGCTCAGGGTTTCGGCGCCGAACGGCCTGCGCTTCCTCGGCATCGATGCCGGCGGCGACACCGCCGATCACCGCGCCTTCTGGGACGGCGACGCGCCCAAGGAGTTCTTCCTCCCGGCGGCCGAGATCCTCGGCGGCGCGTCCTCGAACGCGCATTTCCGCGTGACGGACTCCGAGGGCCTCATGGCCGCCGCGAACTGGGCCTCGCTGAGCCCCGCGCGCGACTTCGTGCGCGCCTGGCGCTTCAGCCCCACGACTCATCAGTGGAACGCGACCGATGCCTTCCTGCCGCTCGATGCCGCCGCGCTCTCGGCCATCGAAACCGCCGCCGCCGCGCGGCCGCTTCAGACGTCGCGCGCGAGCTTCGTCGATTTCGCGCAGGCCCTGCCCGAGCGCACGAATTCCGTCGCCGCGTACGCCTTCAGGATCGTCCGCTCCGACCGCGCGCGCAAGGTCAAGATCCTCGCAGGAAGCGACGACGCGCTGCGCGTGTGGCTCAACGGCGCGCTCGTCATCAACGCGCTCGCGCTCAGGCCGGCCGATCCCGACCAGGACTCGGCGCTCGTCGAGCTCGCCGCCGGCGAGAACCGCCTCCTCGTCGAGGTCTCCCAGGCCGATGGCGGCTGGGGGCTCTACCTGCGGATCGAGGACGAGCGCGGAAGGAAGCTCGCGCTCGCCGACGACGGAATGCTCCGCCCGCTGGAGCGCCGCCGGGGCGGCGCGGGCAGGCGATAGACGCTGCGGCTCCGCGCGCGCGCCGCGAGAACGGCCGCGCGCGCAAGCGCCGAGGAGGAATCATGCGCACGCTCCGCGTACGCTGCGTCGTCACGGTGTCGTCCTGCGTGCTCGCGGCCGCGTGCGTCCGCGCCGCCGCCGAGGGCGGCGATCCCAAGGGCGCACACAATGTCGCGCCGGCCAGCACGCTCCCCCGCGGCGACGGCTGCGCGGCGAGGTTCGCGGCCGACCGCGGCATCGCCGCGCTCCCCTCCGTCATCTTCGCCGACGATTTCGAGGGCGGCGACTACGGCACGAAGTGGGACAGCGCCCGTGATGATGCCGGCGCGGTGCTCGCGCTCGTCGATCTCTCGGCCGAGGATGCCCGCCTCGGCCGGAAGACGCTCAGGGTCACGGCGACGCTCGGCAAGAACACGGGCGGCGGCGTCACGAAGTGGTTCGCGTCCGCCGACACGCTCTTCTTCCGCTTCTACGTCAAGTTCGACCCGGGGTGCGACTACGTGCACCACTTCTGCACGCTGCGGGCCAACAAGGGCCTCGCGGGCGGCGACCGCTGGAGCGGCTTCGGCGGCGCCGGCCTGAAGCCGGCCGGGGACGAGCGCTTCTCGACGGCGCTCGAGCCGTGGGGCGACTGGGGCCGGCTGCCGCCGCCCGGCCGCTGGAACTTCTACAGCTACTGGCACGAGATGGCGAAGAGCCCCGACGGCAAGTTCTGGGGCAACGCCTTCCGGCCGGCGGCGCAGCCCGACATTCGCCGCGGCGCATGGATCTGCGCCGAGTTCATGCTCGTGCACAACACGCCGGGAAAGCCCGACGGCGAGCAGGCGTTCTGGATCGACGGCGAGCTGCGCGGCCACTGGCGCGGCATCAACTGGCGCACGAGCCCCGCCCTGTGGGCCAACGCGTTCACACTCGAGAGCTACGTGACCGATTCCTGGACGAAGAACCCCGTCAACGTCGTCTGCTTCGACAACGTCGTCATCGCCAAGGAGTACATCGGGCCGGCGGGCAACGATCCCCGGCGGATTCTCGACGGTGCCGTCGCGGCCTGGCACCTCGCCGATCTCTCGGACGGCGCCGGGGCCGACAGCGCCCTCGCGGCCGAGGGCGCCGTCGACGTGGGCGTGCCACTCGGGGAAGCGGAGCGCGCGGAATCGCTCCGCCGCGGCGGCGACGGCCGGGCCGCGCGCTTCTCGGGCGGCCGGCTCTCGGCGGGCCAGGGCGCGGCCGGCGAGCTGAACCTCGCCTCCGACGCACTCACCGTCTGCCTGCGCCTTCGCGATCCCTCGGGCCGCTTCGACTGCCCGCTCTTCTCCAAGTACGGCGGCCACGAACGCCTCGTCTACAACTTCTTCTCGACGCGCATCGACGGCGACACGGTCCTCGGGTTCGAGCTCGGCACGGAGGGCGGCATGACGCAGGTCACGGCGCCGCTGTCGATGATCGGCCCGAGCCTCTGGCACGATCTCATCGCCCGCTACGACGGGGCGAAGGTCCAGCTCTTCGCCGACGGCGTGTGGCTCGACGAGGGTTTTCCCATCGGCAGGCTGCGGCAAGGAAACCGCGAGCCCTGTCTCATCGGCGGCCAGTCGCGGGACGGCGCCGTCGAGTCCGGTTTCGGCGGGCTCGTCGACCACGCCGCGCTGTGGGACCGCGCCCTGACCGACGCCGAGGTGGAGGCCCTGAGCGGCGGCGGCGCCGCCGTGTCCGCCGCCCGCGCGCGAATCCTCGGCGCGCCGCGGCCGCTCCAGTACTTCCGGCCCCACAACAAGTTCAACGTGGGCGACACGTTCCCGCTCTACCACGACGGCGTCTTCCGCTTCTACTATCTCCTCGACCGCGGACACCACTCCGCGAAGAACGGACTCGGCGCCCACCAGTGGGCGCAGGCCGTGTCCGCCGACCTCGTCCGGTGGGAGCACCAGCCCCTGGCGATTCCCATCACGGACAAGCGCGAGGCATCGATCTGCACGGGATCGGTCTTCGTCAACGACGGCGTGTTCCACGGGTTCTACGCGACCCGTGCGGCCGACCGGAGCGAAGCCCTGAGCCTCGCGACGAGCCCGGACGGCGTGCGCTTCACGAAGACGCTGCCGAACCCGTTCTTGAGCCCGGGGCCGCGCTACACGCGCGACTTCCGCGATCCGCACGTCTTCCGCGACGGCCGGACGGGGCTCTTCCACCTCCTCGTATCGAGCGTGCTTCGCGACGGCGGCCGCGGCTGCCTGGCGCACTTCACGTCCCGGGACCTGCAGGCCTGGAAGGAAGAGGAGCCCTTCCATGTGGAAGGCCCCGGCGGCGCGCTCGAGTGCTCCGAGCACTTCGGCTGGCGCGGCTGGTACTACCTTCTCTTCAACGGGTCGTACCGCATGTCGCGCGCTCCCCTCGGCCCGTGGGAGAAGCCGCCGTTCGATCGCTTCGACGGCCCGCTCTTCGCGGTGCCGAAGACCGCCGCCTACAAGGACGACCGGCGCATCGTGACGGCATGGCTCGCCGACCGCGGCTGGGGCGGCCGCGCGGTGTTTCGCGAGGTCGTTCAGAACGCGGACGGCACGCTCGGCACGCGCTTCCTGCCGGAGATGGCGCCCGCCGCGGGCGAGCCCGTCAGCCTTTCGTCGAGCGCCGGCGGTGACGCAGCGCCGATCGCCTTGCGCACGGCGCGCGCGGGAGCGCCCGCGGTCATCGACGAGATGCCCCGGAACCTCCTCGTAACCCTGCGCGCGGCGCCCGGCGCCGGCGTCGCGGCCTACGGCCTTCGGTTCCGGCTCGCCTCCGATGGATCCTGCCGCGAGCTTCGGTTCCTCCCCGCAACACACGAGGTGCGGGTTGCGGGCAGCCCGGCGATCGGCGCCGTGGATGGGCTCGACCGGCCGCTTCGCATCGAGGCCGTCCTCTGGGGCGACATCCTCGATGTCTGCATCGACGGCAGGCGAACGCTCATCGGCATCGCGCCCGATCTGCCGGGCCGCGGCCTCGGCTTCTTCGCCGAGGGCGGCGAGGTTTCCTTCGAGGACATAGCGGTCCGCCCGATCACGGGACCGGAGCCGCGCTGAGCGCGCGGCGCCGCGACGCGATGTACAATGAACCTCGGGCGCGCCGGCCGCATGCCGGCGACAGCTCCGCGAAAGGAGATGCTCGCCGACCCCCAGG
>DHGK01000061.1:1581-3738 GCA_002402755.1 Planctomycetes bacterium UBA4800 | reverse complement strand
GCGCGCGGGCCGGGGTCCGCAGTGCGGCGGGAGCGCCCATCGCGCTCGGGGACCTCGATGCGCAGCGCGCGGAGCTTCCGGAAGAGGGTGCTCTTGTGGATGCCGAGCGCCCGCGCCGCCGCCAGCCGGTTGCCGCCGTGGCGCGCGAGCGCCGCGCGGATCGCGTGCGCGTCCAGCGAATCGCGCGCCGTGCGCATGCTCCCGGCCGGCCCGAGATCCGCGCCGCGGCACGTCAGCTCCTCGGGCAGGTGCTCCAGCGCGATCGGACCCTCGCCGCACAGGACGAACGCGCGCTCGATTATGTTCTCGAGTTCGCGCACGTTGCCCGGCCAGTCGTGCGCCATCATGAGGGAGAGCGCCTCGGCGGTCACGCCCGCGACCGACTTGCCCTGGAGGCGGTTGAAGCGCGCCACGAAGTGCTCGATGAGGAGCGGGAGATCCTCCTTGCGGCGGCGGAGCGGCGGCAGCTCGACGCGGACGACGTTGATGCGGTAGTACAGATCCTCGCGGAAGGCGCCGGCGCGCACCTCGGCGGCCAGATCGCGGTTGGTGGCGGCGATGATGCGCGCGTCGCAGGGCTCGGCGCTCGTCGAGCCGAGGGGCTCGTACATCCGCTCCTGGAGCGCTCTGAGCAGCTTCACCTGGAGGGGCGGCTTCACCTCCCCGATCTCATCGAGAAGCAGCGTGCCGCCGGCCGCGAGGGCGAACCGTCCCGGCTTGTCCGCCGCCGCGCCCGTGAACGCGCCGGCCTTGTAGCCGAAGAGCTCCGATTCGAGCAGCGTGTCGGGAAGCGCCGCGCAGTTGACCGCCACGAAGGGGCCGTCGCGGCGCGGGCTCAGGGAGTGAATGGTACGCGCCACCAGCTCCTTGCCGGTGCCGGTCTCGCCGGCGATGAGCACCGTGCTCGCGCTCGCCGCGATGGCCGGGAGGATGTCGAAGACCCGCTGCATGAGGGGGCTTCGGCTCGAGAGATCGCCGAGCCGGACGCGGCCCGCCAGCTCCTGCCTGAGGGCCTCGATCTCGCTCATGTCCCTGAAGGTCTCGGCGCCGCCCGCGACGCGTCCCCGCGCGTCGCGCAGCACCGCCGTCGAGACGCTGATGGGAATGCGCCGCCCCTCGGCATCGACTATGAACCCCGCTCTGCCGATGATCGGCTTCCCGGTCTTGAGCGTTCGCCCGAGCGCGCACTCGGCCTCGCACATGCTCGATCGGAATACCTCGGAGCAGCGCTGCCCGAGCGCCTCCGCGCGCGGGATTCCCGTGATCTGCTCGGCGGCGCGGTTGAACGACGTGATCCGCCAGTCCATGTCCACGGTGAAGACGCCGTCCGAGATGCTCTCCAGGACCGCCTCGGTGGGGGTCGGGGCCACCCGTGTCGTTCGCCGCCTGCGGCGCGATGCCATCGTGTTCCTCCGGCGCCGGCTACGGCGCCACGGGCAGCACCCAGATGTTCCGGTACCGCACGGGGTTGCCGTGGTCCTGGAAGTGGAACCTGCCCTTGCGCGCGTTCTGGCGCAGCGCCGCCTTGTCGTGGATCTTGATGCCGTTGTGATACACGGTGACGCGGGGCTTGCCGGCGTAGGCGCCGTCCTTCTTCTCGACGCGGTACTCGATATCGTACGACTGCCAGGCCAGGGGCGGCAGCGACGCCAGCGTGAACTTGGATTCCGGCTGCCCGGCGAGGCTCTCGATCGGCTCCATGCAGTCCGGATCCTTGTAGTGGTACAGACCGCCGCACCCGCCGCCGAGGTACGTCGGGTCGCCGAACGAGTCGAGCACCTGGATCTCGTCGCCGTTGGGCAGGTAGACGCCGCTGTTCCCGCGTCCCTGGCTGCGGTCCCGCGGCATGAAGGGCGTCATGAACTCGACGTGCATGTCGAATCCGCCCTCGAACTCGCGCACGGAGTTGATGCCGCCCGCCGGCATCTGAATGGAGCCGTCCGTGTCGATGCCGATGACGATGTCGGCGCGGCGGCGCTCCTTGCTGAGCGCCCAGCCCGCGGGAAGGGGGTTGTCCTTGCGCGGCCACTCGGCCGGCTCCTTCTCGGAGATCACGTAGATCGGCACTTCCCAGACGGGCCAGCCGTGCATGCGCATCTCGCCGAGATACCACTCGGCGCCGCTGGCGCGCGTGATCGGCGAGAAGTCCTTGCCGTC
>DHGK01000061.1:0-1509 GCA_002402755.1 Planctomycetes bacterium UBA4800 | reverse complement strand
ACATCCTCGCCGGCCTTGCCCGTGAAGGCGACCGCGTCGGCGGCGGTCTTGCCGGACAGCTCGACGCGGGCAAGGGCGCCGCCGGCGGGCGTCGCGCGCACGAAGACCTTGTAGTTGCCGCCGCCCTGGGCGACGACGCGCGCCTCGATTGCGAACGCGCCCGCGGGGGTCGTGCCCGTTCCCTCGTACAGGCCCTGCACCGCCGCCTCAGGCGGGGCGCCCGCCGAGGCGAGGCCGGCGAGGGCGGCGAGCACGGCGATCGATGACAGGCGCGAGGACGCGAGCCCCGCGGCCACGGCGGCGACGATCCTACTTCCCGAGAACCGATGCATCATGAGAGTGTCCTTTCCAGAGGGTGTCCTGCGACAGGCGCCGGAGACGATGCGCTCGCAACCATGCATTGAAGGTAATGCATGCCGCGAGGAATGCAAGCGCGCGCGCCGGCGTCTTCGGGAGAGACGAATCTCCGGCGTGCCACAACGTGCTTGACCGTCACGTCTGGTCTGAAGATGATAGCGGTGTTGCATACGGTATTTTTACGTTCGGACTGTGGCCGGACAAAGCATGGATACCGTGACCTCCTGTCCGCTGCTGAAACCACCTACGAGTCAGAGACTGGGAGCGGGGCGGGAGGCGTGTGACGGCGCCGGTCCTGACCGCATGGAAGGCATGGCTTCGAAGTTCAAGTCATGTGGTTCACGAAGATGAGTACGACGTATATTGCCTGTCGCGTTCCGAACGGCAAGCGGCTCGGAGAGTTGACCGAAGAGATCTTGGTGATCGGAGGCCCTCCAGCGATTGCGCCTTTCTTGACGATAGCGATGCGGCTTGCACGGATCCCTGGTTTTGAGATTGAAATGTCTTCCATGGAAGGCAGAGACCAATGGATTGCCCACGACGTAGAGAGGATCAGGCAGGAGATGGAACTACTTGCGAAAAGGATACCGCCCCAGAGGGCAGTGACGTACGCAGGGGCCTCGGGCAGTATTCGCTACGTCTTTTCGGGGGAGCCCGTGAATGTGATCATCATGAATGAACGCAGCAGATGCGAGTTCAGAAGAGTTCTGGAAGCTCTGGACGACATGGGGCCCTTCTTCGTGTTCGATCCGGTAAGCAGAGAGTTTCTCTCTCCGAATGAACTATAGCTCGTGTGGTAAAGAAACTGTGCGCCGTGAAAAGGCGGCGATTCTCAGTGGGTGCAATTCCCACCCGGCGACGGGTCGCTCCAGCCGGTAGCAATCGGAGCGGCGGAGGAGGTTATGACCCGCATGTGTCGGGCCACGACTCCCCCTGGCCGAGGGAGCCCCTACGTCCACCGGAAGGCTACACGGACGATACCATTACCCGTATCTATGAGTAACCAAGGGATTCCATGGATGCATGCGTAAGACTACTGTCGTCGCATGATAGTCGTGTTTCGGGTGACATGTCGATGGAGTGCTTATTGTCGGGCGTTCGGCGTCAGCGCGAATGGGAGGCCGGCTGAGTAAGGGGCCGCGCAACAATAAC
>DHGK01000351.1:25687-49525 GCA_002402755.1 Planctomycetes bacterium UBA4800 | reverse complement strand
ATCAGAAAGAGCACCACGAAGGACGCCGGAATGTGACGTGCTGAAGGCGGAGATCCGCGTGTTCGGGATGCCCTGTGAACGGTTACGAAAACCGTACGCGACGAGCGCACGGCGTATCGCATCGCGTCTCGCCTTGGCCAACGCGCGCCTGCCGGGAAGCCGGGAAACTGCTACTCCCGAGCCGCCTTTTCCGCAGGCAGGCGATACTGCTCGGGCCGCTCCTTGATGACCCGGCGCAGCCATCCCTCGGGATAGCCGACTTCGGTGTGTGTGCCCTGCTCGTTGCGGATGTAGCCATCGTTGTATCTCGTGATGAGATGTTCGGTGAGCGCCCGCCAGCGGCCGACGGTCGACTCGGCGTGCATCGCCGAGTAATCGGTCAGATAGCGGGTCATCAAGCTCGGATCGGCGGCCGCCAGATCGACCGCGGTCTTCTCCACCGCCGGCTGCAAGGCCAGCAGAGTCGACTCGATGTCCTTCTGCGCCGCCTGAAGCTCGGGGACCATGAACGAGTACTTGAGATTGGCGTAGTTCGCGGCGAGATTGAACACCCACCACGCCGACTCCGGGGAATAGCGCTCGATCGAGCCCGCCGTGAAGCTCTTCGCAACGGCGTCGATGCCGCAATAGAAGGGCACGTAGCAGGTGGTATAGCTGTCGTCCATGCCGAACCAGAGCAGCCCGCCGATGGGATCGGGAAGCCGCGCCCGCGATTGCGTCAGGCTCGAAAAAGCCGTCTGCTGGGTCGAGATCGGCCGGTCCCAGGCGTAGTCGACGCCGTCGACCTTCCACTTCAACGGGCGCCAGCGAAGCGGCGCGCCGTAAGGGCCGGCATCGACCCCGCGGGTCATGTCGAACTCGGTGCCTTCGTAGTGGTCGCGGATCAGCGCGAACACGTCGGCGACCGACAGCCTCTTATCCGGGGTGATCGCCAGCGGATACGGCTTCGCGCCGGGCTTCGAGCGAATGTAGTCGGCGGTGAAGAGCTGCGACGGCGCCGCCCGGCGATAGACGCTCCATACGCGCGCGTCGCAGATCCTCCGGAGCAACGGATCCGATGGGCAGTAGGCGTCGCAGAAGCGGAACGGCGTTCCCGATTCCGGATCGTACCAGCCTTTGCTCGCCGCGAGGCTTCGCCATGTCAACCGATGCGGGAGCATGACGTTCCGGCCGGAGACCTCGCGCCGCCGGGCTCGAGCTTCTCACCGGACCTTCCGGTACAGCACCACGGCGGCGCGGGGCCGCCGCGCGATGGTGACGAGCACGCCCTCCTCCATGAGCTCGCGGCCGCCTCGCATGCCGGCGGGGGCACGACCCGCACGGGCGTGGTTTCCGATGCTACCATTGACCGCCGCGTCTCACGCGGCCTCTCGCGGCTCGGCCTTCACCTGCACGGCGTCGTCCGGATCGCCTCGATCATGCTCCGGAAATTCTCCAGCGGCGTATCGAGCTGGACGTTGTGCGTCGGGCCGATGATGAGGCCGCCGCCGGCGCCCGCCGTCCGCACCCGTTCGACCACTTCGGCCGCGACCTCGGCCGGCGTCCCGAAGGGGAGCGTCCGCTGCTCGTCGATCGTCCCCCAGAACGAGGCCGCGCGCCCGTACGTGCGCTTGATCTCGGCGGGGTCCATGCACCCGGGCTGGACCGGGTTCAGGACATCGATGCCGATCTCGATGAGCTCGCCGATGATCGGGCGCACGTCGCCGTCCGAATGGTAGGCGACGTAGGCGCGCGGATTGACGCGCTTGACCTCTGCGACGATCGCCGCGAGCTTGGGCTTGAGGAAGCGGCGCCAGGTCTCGGGCGCGATGAGCATGCCCGTCTGCATGCCGACATCATCGCCGAGCCAGATCATGTCCGCGCCGAGAGCCGCCAGCCGCCGCGCGACCGCGAGGTGATAGCGAAACGGTATCCGGAGGACCGCCTCGGCGCGATCCGGTTCGGCCGCCATGTCCATGAGGAGCGCGGGCAGGCCGCGGAGCGCCCAGGCGCACTCGAAGACCGTCGTCACGGCGACGCCGACGATCCAGTACTCGCCGCCGAACTCCGCGATGGTGCGGGCGGCCTCGGTGTAGAGCTCGGGCCGCTCGGGATCGGGCGGGCGGTACGACGCGATCGCATCGTCGCCGGCGAGCGGGTGGCCGGCGATCTCGGTATAGCGGCCCGTGCCGAAGCGCGTCGAGTACTCGATCGACTTCCAGCCGACGCCCCACTCATCGGTGTAGTCGCCGGCCTCCCGGTAGTACGAGTTCGCCCATCCCACGGACGTCAGGAGCATGTCCTGGTCGAGCGCCCGCTCCAGTTCGTACGAGTTGCCGCCCCCGTGGGGGTTGTGGTCGGCGCCGCGGCCGCGGAGCGCGAGGTCACGGCGCAGGCGGTCGGCGAACTCGGGGGCGAAGCTCGCCTGGAAGGGGCAGCGGTCGGGGGCCTCGTGGGACAGGGAGACGAGCACGCGGTCGCGGTGATGCATCGAGATCTCCCGGGGCGCGCAGCGCCGCACTCGGTGCAACCCGCTCCGGCGGGCTCCGGGCGGCGCGGTGCTGCGCATCGACGCCGCGCCCTTCGATCGTTCTATCACCCGGCGCCTCTGCTCGTCAAGAAGCGAACGCGACGCCTCGGCCCGCCGGTTGCGATCCCCGCGGCGGGCAGTTATCCTGCGCCGTATGAGAACACGAGTGCGGCTTCCGTGGGCCGGCGCGGCGCTCGCCTTCATCCTCTCGATGCAGTCAGTTCGGAGCGCCGAGCTCGTCGCCGTCCCGGTGTACGAGAGCGCCGCCGCCGCGCCCCAGGCCCTGCGCGAGTGGCAGTACTTCGTGGGCACCGCCCGCCGCACGGGCCGAATCCTGGGGTGGGAGCTGCAGCAGAAGGCCGACAGCCTCGGCTTCGCGGCGGGCGCCGTCCGGATCAAGGGCACCGTGCTCGGCGCCGGCATCCCGTGCCGGAACGACACGATCGAGCTCGAGCTCCTGCAGCACGACCTCCCGGCGATCCTTCTCCTGCGCTCGACGGACGCGTTCGGCGAGCTCGCGCTCGTGCTGGACATGCTCGGCGGCCGCGCCATCGTGCGGAGCGTCGCCGTCACCCGGGCCTTGGACGGAGAATCCACGCCGTCTCCCCGGCCCAACGAGTCGGAGGACAAGCTCATAGCGGACGTGCGCTTCCCGCCGCTTGCGAGCGGATGGCATCGCCTTCGGGTCCGGGAAGTCGACGAGAAAATCGACGTCGAAATCGGCGGACGTCTGACGCTCGCCTTCACCGATCCGGACCCGGCCGGCGGGCTCTTCCTGGTCGGATCGGCGGGCACGGTCTCGGTGAAGTCCGTGCGGCAGTGCGAACTGGTGGAGCCCGCCGAACTGGACCGGCGCGAGCGGTGTCTCCGGGAAGCGGCCGAGCTGGCCGCAGGGCTCGATGCCGAGTTCGCCGCGGATGTCGAGGCGGCCAACACGATCGAGGCGACGCCCGAACGGATTCTGTGGACCTGCAGATCGACGGGCTGCCGGGCGGAGCTGTCGCGCGGGCCGGGCCTCGTCTCGGGGAGGGTCAATGCCGGGCTCTACGGCGACGACCTGCTTCTGGCCGGCCCCATGCCGTGGATCGAAGCGCATGCGGACGACGGCAGGGTCTTCCGGCCGGACCCGCAAGGCGAGGCGGAGCTCGGGGCCGAGAAGACCGGCATCACGATGACCGTGCCGCTCCGCGATGCCGAGGGGGCCGCGGCGGAAGCTCGCGTGGCGATTCGTTTCACCATTCACCCCGTGTGGTTCTGGCGCGTCTCCGTGACCGGCCTCCGGCCGCGGCATGTCCACGCGCGCTTCTCCCTTGCCTTCCAGGACGGAGCGGCGCCCGCCGCCGGCGAGGCCGGCGATGTGCCGAACATCGTGAAGGGCAAGGGCGCAAGGACGTGGCTCCGCCACAACGGCAGAGCCGGCGTGTACATTCAGACCTGCGAGCCGGAGACTATCGTCGGCCCGGCGGCGGGGGCGGGCGGCGGCGCGCACGGCGTCGTCGTTTCCGCCTCTTCGCCGACGCTTCGCTTCGCGACGCTCTGGCTTCCGGCGCAGCCGCTCAATCCGATCGGTTTCACGAAGCGAATGGTGCACTTCATCCGCTACACCATGGGCCCCGTGGGGCTCTGGCGGGAAGGCCCGTCCGCGCAGGAATACCCGACCGACGCCGAGATCGAAGACTATGCCGCCCACGGGACCGAGGCGATGGTGTGGCATCACACCTGGGCCGGCAACGACTATCGCCGGCGGGAGGGTTTCGTCATCAACGACGCCGAGATGCGGCGCGCCATCGAGCACTGCCGCCGGCGCGGGATCGCCGTGATCACCTACGTCGGCATCGTGCCCGGACGCAATCCGCTGCTCCGGTACGAAGACCTCGCGGCGCTCTACGACAAGAACTGGGACCTCCAGGACTTCACGTTCTACGCCGGCGCCGGCCGGTGGCAGGAGGTCCTCCCCTGGCTGACCGACTCGTGGTGCCGGAGGTACGGGATCGACGGCTTCTACGTCGACGGCGCCCTCGGGCTCGACGGGTGGGGCATGAAGGGCGTCCTGAAGGCTCGGGCCGATGCCGAGGGCCTGACCCAGGATGAGATCACGTATCGCCTCTACTATCGCGTGAAGAAGGTGTTCGCGCGGCACGGGGCCCGGTTCGGCCTCGAGAACTGGGGCGGCGCTCCGATCACGCTCCTCGCGCCGTTCTACGACTGCCGCATGATCGGCGAGGCGTTCCAGCGGGCGGGGCCCGAGGCGTATCGCGACGGCTACAATCCGCTCTTGACCGGGACGTCGTTCAAGATGTATGGCATGCGCGACACGTCGCGCGACGACTACAACATCGCCATGGCCGCGATCAATCTGAGCGACATCCAGATCTGCAGCGGGAATCTGGCGTGGGGATGCCATCCGATCACGGCGGCCGACTGGGATCATCTGACGCCGTTCTGGCGATGCCTGGAGACCATCGATTTCGCGCATCTTCTGGAAGCCATGCCCTGGTGGGCGCAGAGGCTGGTCGCCGGCGAGGGCGTCTATGCCGCCCACTACACGCAGCCCGGCCGCGTGCTCATCTTCGCGGCCGCGAGGACGAACGCCGCCGGGACCTTCGACGTGAGGATCGATACGGGAAGGCTTCCCGCGGGAGCCGGCGCGTGGCAGGTTCGGCGCGTCTATCCGCAGGTCACGGAGTACGCGCCCCTCGGCGATGGGAGCCTCAGGCTCGACCTCCCGCCGCTCGAAGGCGGGCCCGTGGGGATCGAGCTGCAATCGACGCGCGCGCCGTGACGCAGGCTGCCGCGACGAGAAAGGGCGTCAACGAGTCTGTCCCGTTCCCCGTAACCGCGCGAGTCGCGCCGCGATAGTGGACGACGGATTCTCCGCGGGAATCCGTCCTTGACGAATTCCGCCGTGCGTATTCCGCCCAATCCGGACAGCCATTCCGCTCCATTCCGGACACCGGTTCCGGCGCATTCCGGACAGGTCGGAGCGTAGCGACGCTGGCCATGGGACTCGGAATGCGACGTAGGTCGTACTCATGTAGCCCTCAACGAATGCCTACAGCTTCCCGCGCCCACCTCGCGCCAAGCACTCGACCACCTCCTGCACGACAGATCGTTCCAGTGCGCCTCTCATTGTCGGCGCGCGTATTCACGGGGTCAAGAATGGCCGACGAGCAGCAGCGCTGGCGGCGGCGGATGCGGTGTTCTGGAGGGACAGGCTACTCACTCCCGAACCACTCGAAACCCGAAGCTGTTGCCGCGAGCCGCCGGTGTGCCGGGCTGCCGCCACGGCAACCGGCTCCGCTCCGCTCGCTTGCTCTACGCTTCATGGCCATAGTCCCCTCTTCCCTCTCGGTTCGCTGCCGCTCACTTGGTGGAGGGGGTGGAGGGACTGGTCCTCGCGAGGCGGAAGCCCAGCGCATCCTCGCGATCGCCCCGCTCGAGCCAATAGCGACGCGCGGACCGGCAGTACGCGGCGAGGCAGCACCACGACCCGCCGCGACAGACGCGGTTCGAGCCTGTTGACGGCCCCGTCGGGTCAGGCACACTACCAGACGGGTAGTCTCCCCACCGGTCCTCGCACCACTCCCACACGTTCCCGTGCATGTCGTAGATGCCCCATGCGTTCGCTCGCTTCTCTCCCACGGGATGGGTCGCGCTTCCGCTGTTCCCGTCATACCACCCAAGGTCACCAAGCACTCCCGCGTACGCGCCCGTCGTTCCCGCCCGACACGCGTACTCCCACTCCGCCTCCGTAGGCAGACGAAAGCCTCCGCCTTCTCCGGACAGTCTCGCGTTCAACCGCCGAATGCACTCCTGGCAGTCATCCCAGCTCACTTGCTCAACCGGCAGATTCCCGCCCTTGAATTTGGATGGATTGCTGCCGCTACCCATCACCGCCTCCCACTGCGCTTGCGTCACCTCGTACTTCCCAAGCCAGCAGCCCCTCGTCAACGTCACCAGGTGCTGTGTATCGTTTCTTGCGGACCTTTGCTCCTTCTCCGGGCTTCCCATGACGAAGCTCCCGGGCTCGATCCACACCATCTCGAGCTTCACGCCGTCGCCAAGGTCAAAGACCTTCACTTGCCCGGCCTTCGGCGTAACCTCTTGGCCGCACTTCGTGGCGCAGCCCACCAGCACCGACAGCGTTCCCCACAGAATGCACGAGCGCACTCGTCGTATCATGCGATGACCTCCGCTGCGCCTCTCACTCTATTCGAGGCCCTTCACCTGATCAAGAGCGACTTGCCCGTCCGCCGCCAGGCCATTCCTGCCCACCTTCTGACCTCAAGCCGTCGTTCCGAGATCGCCAACGAATGGTATAGATGAATGACTTCCGCGCGTGGTCGCGCGCATGGGATTTCGGAGCCGATACGGGTGCGGTGTTCGTGGGCAATACGGGCACGGAAAGCACGCTCGTGGCGTGCTTCACGGGAGTGAAGAACGACAACGTCTTTGCCTGTTCGCTTCCGCTGGACGAGTGGGTAACGATCGCGGCGGTCTGGGATGAAGACGTGTTCCGATTGTACGTCGACGGCAAGCAGATCTGCAGTCGGGCGACGAAGCCATCCGCATTCCCCTCATCGTGGTCCGGGTATTATCTGGGGAACTCGAACTGGAGGATCGATGCGCTCCTCTTCGGGGACATAGATGCCTTCAGCATCAAGAAAGGCGCTCTCTACTCCCGCGATTACGAGCCGAAGCCCTTGGCTCCTGACGATCGGAGCATTCTGTTCTACGGCTTCGAGCACGTGAAGGGCGCTCTCGTGATGGACACGTCGGGTAACGACAATCATGCACAACTGTTTGGCGCCTGGCGGTTCACCGTCGCCGGCCGTGCGCCGATCGGTGGACCTGTCTATGTGAAGAACGCCGTCGAAGAGCGGATTCGACTCTGAGGGATGCGACCGCAGTGTCACCCGTCCCGTGGAACCCGACTGTCGCACGATCTTTGCGTTGGCGCGCCTTCCAAAGACCCATCCCGCCCGCCTCGGCCTTCCCCGGAGCCCCGGAGCCCCGGAAACGGCCCCGCACGGCCTTCCGGTCCCTTCCCCGCCGCGGCAGGGGCAGGCCGGGCCGCTCTCACGCATCTTTTGGCGGTACCCCCTTGCGCTCCGGGAGGGGGCGACTATAATGCCCCGCTGACGCCGCAGAGGAGACCATGTGTCCGCGTCCCGTGCGGGGACGCGGAGCACGGCGTAAGGAAGAGAAGAGAATGGCGAACAAGACAACGCTGAAGGAGATCGCGCCTCCTCCCAGGGGGCGCGTCGTGTCGCGGGGGGTCAAGCGTATTCTGGACGACGCGCGTTACGCGCCCGAAGCGTACCTCCGCCACTTCCGCGCGGGCCGCGGGGGAGAGTAGCCGGGCGTGACGACGCGCTCCGGGAGCTCACCGCTCGACCGCGGGAGCCGGGTGCTCGGCCTGGAGACCGAGTACCTGGTCGCGTTCATTCCGTCGCGTTCGCCGCCGCCCCGGTGGCTCCTCCTCAATTCCGTCGAGGAGGCCATCCTCAAGCTCGGGCCGGCATGCGAGGCGGAGAACGGCGGGTACTTCCTCGCCAACGGCGGGGCGGTGTCGTTCGAGAGCCGGCGCGAGCGGCGCGACAACCCCGTCCTCGAGCTGGCGACGCCGGAATGCACCGACCCCCGGGAGATTCTGAGGTACGTCCGGGCCGAGGAGATCCTGCTCGGGCGCGTCGCCGCCGGCGCCGAGCGCACGCTGCGGCGCCACGGCCACCCCGGCCGCGTGGTGTTCGGCCGCAGCAACACCGACTGGCCCGGCCGCACACTCGGCAGCCAGGAGAACTACTGGGTCTCGTGGCGCGACCCGTGGGGCTGGGCCCTGGCGGGCGCCGCGGCCGCCGGACTCCTTGGCATGGTCCTGGCGTGCGTCGATGCGTTCTTCTTTCTCGCCGCGCACGCGGCCCTCAAGCTGAGCACCGCCGTCAGGCGGACGCTGCGCGCGCGAAGGAATCCCGTCTGCCGCGGCATCCTGAGAGCCGGCGGCTGGGTCGCGCGCCTGCCGCTGCCCCGCCTCGGGCCCTTGTGGCAGGGGCTCCATCGCCTCGTCAGGCACGTCCTCGTCGCCTGCGCCGAGCCGGTGCTGGGGCGGCTCGTCCTCAGGAACCTGACGCCGGACCTGGCGCCGTTCCTGGCGACGCGCCAGGTGTTCAGTGGCGGCGGCGCGATCGAGTTCGACGGCGCGACGGCGCCGCTGCGCCTCTCGGCGCGCGCTTCGCGGCTCAGGCGCATGTGGGGCGTGTCGCTCGGCCAGCGCGGCAAGGCGGTCTTCGACCTGAAGCCGTTCGTGCGCGAGCCGCTGAGCCTGCTCAGGAAGCGCAAGCGCCTGTGCGTCGCGGGGGCCGACTCGCTCATGTGCGAGACGGCGCGCTTCCTCGGCATGGGGACGACCGCGCTCGTCCTGACGATGCTCGAGGAAGGCGTGCGCTTTCCCGAGGCGCGCCTGTGCGATCCCGTGCGGTCGTGGCGGCGGGTGTCCGCTGCGGGCCCGCACGCCGGCCTCCGGAACCGCGACACGCGCGCCCGCACGGCGCTCGAAATCCAGCGCCTGTACCTCGGGCGGGCGATGTCGCACTTCGCCGGCGCCCCCGAGGAGAGCCTCGCCGGTCAGGTCCTGCGCTTGTGGAAGGACGTGCTGGAGCGCATCGAGGATGATCCGGCGTCGCTCTGGGGCCGGGTCGACTGGGCGACGAAGAAGATGCTGCTCGACGGGCTCGTCTTCTCCCACGGCGACTGGAAGCGCTACGGAGCCTACGGCGCGCTCTTCGACGAGGTCAAGCGCCGCCTTCCGGAGGACGCCTCGCTCACGGGCATCGACCGCGAGACGGTGCGGCTGTGTCTCGGGCCCCGGGGAGTGCGCGCGTTCGCGCCGCTGCTCGAGGACGGGGAAGAGTTCGCGCGGCAGCGGGCGCTGTACCTCGCGGGCGCCAAGCTCAACTTCGGCCTGCACGAGATCAGCCGCCGCGGCGGCTACTACCAGCAGCTTCGCGCGGCGGGGGAGATCCCGTCGCTCATCGACGAGGAGGACGGCGCCCTCGCGATGACGCAGCCTCCCGCGAACACCCGCGCCGCGATCCGCGCGCGCGCCATCGCGCTCGCGCGCGACCCGAGCGACATGCGCGCCTCGTGGGACGTGATCCGCGTCAACTCGCTCAAGATGCGGGTGACGATGCGCGATCCCCTGCTGACGCTGTAGGGGCGGCCGCGCCGCTCGTCCCATTGCCCGCGGCCCGGCCCGCGGCTACCATCGCCCGCTGCGGGCGGCGCCGGCGCGCCGGAGGAGCGCCCGCGGCGGAGTTTTCGAGAGAGCGCATATGAGCAACGCAATGGTGGCGGCCCCGCAAAGCGAGGCCGCGCAGGTGGCGTGCGAGATGCTCGCGGCCGGCGGCAACGCCTTCGACGCGGCGATCGCGGGCGCACTCGCCCAGGGCGTGGTCGATCCGCACCGGAGCGGCATCGGCGGCTTCGGGGCGGCGATCCTGTACGCGGCCCGCGAGGGCAAGGTCGAGAGCATCACGTTCTTCGGCCGGGCGGGGCTCAGGGCCCGGAACGACCTGTGGGCGGACATCCTGATCGGCCCCGCGCCGGACGGGTTCGGGTACATCCTGACCACCAAGGAGAACGATGTCGGGTACCGCTCGATCACGGTGCCCGGCATGGTGGCGGGCATCGCCGCCGTGCACGGGCGCCACGGGAAGCTGCCGTGGAGCGATCTCTTCGCCGGGCCGGCAGCGCTCGCGCGGCGCGGGTTCGTCGTCGGCCCGCAGCTCGCGAACTTCTGGCGCCGCCCCGGGCTCTTCGGCCGCGTGGCGACGCGCGATCGCCTGGGCTGCACGCCCGACGGCGCGCGGTTGTGGCTCCCGAACGGCGAACCGCCCAAGGCCGGCGACATCGTGAAGCAGGACATGCTCGCGTCGACTTATGACCGGCTCGCGGAGGGCGGGCCGGATGAGTTCTACCGCGGGGCGATCGGCGCGGCGATCGCCGCCGACTGGGAGGCGAACGGGGCCCTCGTAACGCGCGAGGATCTGGAGTCCTACACGGTCAGGTGGCAGGCGCCGATCGAGGGCGAGTTCGCCGGCCGGCGCATTCTCTCGACGCCGCTGCCGGGCGGCGGCGCGGCGCTGCTGCAGTGCCTCACCGCGGCGACGCTCCAGGGCGTCGCGCGCGCGGGGCTCAACAGCAGCGAGTATGTCGATCAGCTCGGGCGCATATTCAGCGCGGTCCAGCACGACCGCACGAGCTTCCACGCGGACCCGGAGTTCGAGCGCGTCGATGCCGCGCATCTCCTGTCGCCGGAGTACATCGTCGGGATGCTCGACGCGCGCGAGCGGCGCGCCGCGGCCGAGGGGAAGGACACGACCGTGCTCGTCACGGCCGACCGGTGGGGCAACGCCTGCGCGTTCTGCCACTCGCTCGGCTACGGCTCGGGCGTGTTCACGCCGGGCCTGGGGTTCATGTACAACAACTGCATGCAGGGCTACGACCCCGTGCCGGGGACGCCCAACTCGATCGTTCCGGGAAAGGCGCGCAGCACCGGCATCGCCCAGACGATCGTGATGGACGGGGAGCGCCCGGCAATGATTATCGGATCGCCGGGCGGCTCGCACATCACGGCCGGCCTGGCGCAGGTTCTCATCAACCGCCTGGTGTTCGGCATGGACCTCCAGGACGCCGTCTGCAGGCCGCGGTTCGACGCCTACCGGACGACGCTGCTCCTTGAGTCGCGCATGCCCTTCGCCCTCGAGGACGCGCTGTCGAGGAACTGGAAGATCGTGCGCAGCCCCAATCCTTTCGGCATGGTCGGCCGAATCTATGGTATCGCGTTTACCGAGAAGGGACTCGTGCCCGGCTACGACCCGGGCGAACCCGGAGTGGCATGCGAACCATGAGCAGCGAGCTCAAGAAGCGCGCCGCGGCCGCGCGCAGGGCGCTCGGGCGCGCGGCGCGGGTCGTGGTCAAGCTCGGCACCAACGTCGTCATGCACGAGAGCGGCGCCCTGGCCATCGGGCGGCTCGGGGCGATCATCGAGGACATCGTCGAGGTCAGGCGGCGCGGGTGCCAGGTGATCCTGGTCACGTCGGGCGCGGTGGGGCTCGGACGGAGCCGCATCGGCGCCGCGGGCGACGTCCTGCCCGTGAAGCAGGCCTGCGCGGCGGTCGGGCAGGTCCTGCTCATGAGCGTGTACGAGGAGGCGTTCCGGCGCTTCGGCATTCCCGTGGCGCAGCTCCTCCTCACCGAGGAGGATTTCAGCTCGCGCACGCGCTACCTCAACCTGCGCAACACGTTCAGCGCGCTGCTCGCGCACGGGGTCCTGCCGATCGTCAACGAGAACGATCCGGTCTCGACCGCCGAGATCGAGGTCGCGCCGCGCGCCGGGCGCTCGTTCGGCGACAACGACAAGCTGTCCGCCCTCGTCATGAGCAAGATGGACGCCGAGGCGCTCGTCGTCCTGAGCAACGTGAGCGGCCTGTACGCCGCGCCGGGGCCGGAGAAGGGCGGGAAGCTGATCGACGTCGTCGAGGACGTCGACGCCCTGGCGGGCGATGGTATCGGCGGCGCAAGCGCGACGGGCAGGGGCGGCATGCGCACGAAGCTGGAATCCATGCGCATCGTCACCGACTCGGGCGGCGTGGGCGTCATCGCGGGCGGGATGTCGCCGGGAGCTCTCGGGCGGGTTCTGGGCGGCAGGAAGGAAGGCACGCTGTTCCTGCCCGGACGCAAGCTCTCGAGCCGCAAGCGCTGGATCGCGTTCGCGCGGGGCTTCGACGGGCGGGCCGTCGTCACCGAGGGCGCGCGCAAGGCCCTCCAGGAGCGGGGTGCGAGCCTGCTCTTTGCGGGCATCGTGGCGATCGACGGGGAGTTCGAGCGCGGGGACGTGGTGGCGATCGCCGACGAGAAGGGCGAGGAGTTCGCGCGCGGCATGGCCAACCACGGAGCCGCGGCCGCGCGGCAGCTCATCGGGAAGCACAGCAAGGCCGTGGCCTCGCTCACGCGCGAGCCCAACTACGACTGTTTCGTGACGCGCGACAACCTCGTCATATTGTGAGGGAGCCATGACGGCAGGCGGCGGGATTCGCAAGGTCGCCGGGGCCGCGCGCGATGCGTACCTCGCGCTCCTCGGGTGCACGGAGGACGACAAGAACGCGGCGCTGCGCGGCATGATCGCGGCGCTCGGGCGGCGCCGCGGCGAGATCCTCGCGGCGAACGCGCGCGATTGCGCGGCCGCGGACGAGCTGGTCGCGGCGGGTCGGATGACGGCGGCGCTCAGGGCGCGCCTGGTCTTCGACGACGCGAAGCTCGCGGGCGTGCTCGCGGGCATCGAGCAGGTCATCCGGCTTCCCGACCCCGCCAACCGCGTGCTCTGGACGATCGAGCTCGACGAGGGTCTGGTGCTCAGGCGCGTGAGCTGCGCGCTGGGCGTCATCGGCGTCGTCTTCGAGTCGCGTCCGGACGTCGTCGTGCAGGTCTCAAGCCTCCTCCTCAAGGCCGGCAACGCGGGCATCCTGAAGGGCGGCAAGGAGGCGCAGGCGACGAACGCCGCGCTGATGGCGGCGCTGCGGGAGGGGCTGGCGGCCTCCCCGGCCGTGCCCCCCGATGCGCTGCAGCTTCTGAGCACGCGCGAGGAGGTGCAGGAACTGCTCGCGTGCGATGCGGAGGTCGACCTCCTGATTCCGCGGGGCGGCAAGGAGCTCGTCCGGCAGATCAAGTCCTCGACGCGGATTCCGGTGCTCGGCCACGCGGACGGCATCTGCCACGTCTACGTGCACAAGGACGCGGATCTCGGCAAGGCGCTGCGCGTCGTCGTCGACGCCAAGACGAACTACCCGGCCGTGTGCAATGCCGCCGAGACGATTCTCTTCGATCGCGAGGGGTCGGCGCGGCTGCTGCCGCCGGTCGTTCGCGCGCTCATCGACAAGGGCGTCGAGGTGCGCGGCTGCCCGGAGACGCGGAAGCTGGTTCCCGAGGCCGCCGCGGCGGCGGAGGATGCGTGGTCGACCGAGTACCTCGATCTCATCGCGAGCGTGCGGGTGGTGGCGGACATGGCCGCGGCGGTCGCGCACATCAATCGCTACGGCTCGCACCACACGGACGCGATCGTGACCGAGGACGAGGCGGCCGGCGTGCACTTCTGCCGCTACATAGACTCGGCCGGGGTCTTCGTCAACGCCTCGACGCGCTTCGCGGACGGCTTCAGGTACGGCCTGGGCGCTGAGATCGGCATCAGCACGAACAAGATCCACGCGCGCGGTCCGGTGGGGCTCGAGGGCATCGTGACCTACAAGTACGAGCTCAGGGGCGCGGGCCACGCGGTCGGGGACTACGGCCCGGGCAAGCGGTCGTACACGCACCGAACGCGCTAATCTGGGGGCTAATCTGGGGACAGTCACCGATTGCTAATCTGGGGACAGTCACCGATTTCCGCATCCACGACAGTCAACTAGTCCGAAGACGTTACTGCGGAAATCGGTGACTGTCCCCAGATTAGCTCCAGATTAGCTCTGCGGAAATCGGTGACTGTCCCCAGATTACTCGTGCAGCGCTTCGAGCTGGCCGAGGTACTTCTCGACGAGCTTCTGGTCGGCGTCGTTGAGGTCCTGCCCCATCGACATCGCCGCCTTCATCTGGTCCTGCATCATCTTCTTCACCTCGGGAGGGGTGTCGGCATCCTCGTCCATCCCCTCCTGGGCCGCCTCCATCTCGCTCGCGTGCTTCGCGATCTGGGCCTGCATCATGCCGATGCTCACGCGGTACGTGCTCGCGGAGAGGTCCTGGAAGTTCGCGAACCCGTACTTCTTCGCCACCGCTTCCATCTCCGCGTTCACCGTGAGGGGCGTGACCCCCTTGCAGGTCTCCCAGAATTCGGGCTTCTCCTTGATAATCGCGATCACGCCCTGAATCTTCTTCTCGGTCAGGTAGGGCTTGCTCACGTCCATGCCGGACGCCTTGGCGGCGGGGTCGACGACGCTCTTGGCCGCCGGGTCCTCCCTCGATCCGCAGGCCGGCAGAACGAATGCGAGCGACAGAAGCACGCAGAGTTTCGAGCGCATGGTCTCTTCCTCCCTCGATCGGGTCTCGCGGACGAGGTCCGGCACCGGCTCCCGGACGCCTGCAATCCACGCCGCCTCCGGCGGGATCGGCCCAAGAGCCGATGGAACTTCCGTTCGCGCGTTGATCGGCATATATGGTACCGAGCGGCCTCGCGGCAGTCAATCGCCGTCCCGTGCGCGGCCGGGCGCACGCTCGCACTCACGGCGGCCGCACGGCGGGGAATGCAGCCCGCCATGTGCGTTGACGCCGCCGGATCGCCTATGTATGATCATCGCGTCTACAGGAGATCGAGACTGTTGGATGCCTTCTCGAGTGGTCCATGGTCTGATCGGCGCCGTCATCCATGGCGGCCGGTATGCGAGAAGAGGTTTCCCATGCGAATGTCCCCCCCAAGCGCCTCGAGAACCCGCTGTACGGTCCTCTTGACCGCTCTGGTTGTCTTCGGTTCCCTCCAGGCTGCGGACGCCCCGATAAGCGCATCCAGGGAAGCGGTCGAGCGGTACGAGAGCTACGCGCGCGCGGCTCGCGCCGAGGCGCTCCGGCCGGACCGATGCCCGTTCAGCCCCGCGGCCGTCGTCATGCAGGTCGGGACCGATCCCGAGACGCTGGCCGCGTTCGTGCGCGACAAGATCGCTTACGAGCCCTATCGGGGCGTCGTGCGCGGACCGGCGGGCGTCCTGGCCGCGGCCGCCGGCGGCGATTGGGATCGTGCCGAGCTTCTGCGCGCCCTCCTGGGGGCCGCGGGACACCGCGGAAGGCTCGTCGCCCTCGATCGCACGCCGGCCGAAGTCGCGGCGGTCATAGAGAGGTTCCTCGCGGAGGAGCCGCGGCGCCGCACGGTTCCCGCGGGCGAAGATGTCGACATTTCGAAGCTGCCGCCGCCGCCGCCGCTCCTCGGGCGTTTCGGCATTCCGGAGGGGAACCGCGCGATTCACCTGCGCCGCGGCGCGGCACGGTGGCGGCGCCTCCTGGACGAGGCGTTCGATGCGGCCGTGCCCGAGGCCGCCCGTATCGAGCGCGCGCTGGCCGGGCGCGACCTCGCGGCGTGGCACGATTTCGATGCCTGGAAGAGAGTCCTCGGCGCCGGGGCCGCGGAAAGAGTTCTGGTCCAGATCGAGATCGACGGCGCAGCCCGCGTCCTCGCGCCCGGACCGGACGAGGCCGTCGCCGACGCCGCGCGCCTTGCCGGCGCCCCGCGCCGCGATGGGCCGCCGCCCGAGCTCGTCGCTCGTCTCGGCGTGCGGCTCACGCTCACGGCGGGCCCCGAGGGAGAGAAGGGAACGCCCACGGTGCTCATCGATTGGGCGCACGCGCTGGGCGCGCTCGTCGATCGGCCGCTGCGCCTCGAGATAGTCCCCGTGGATCCCAAGGCCGCGGCGCGGCCGGCGGTCGAGTGGACGGCGGCGCAGTGGTACGACCGCGTGCGCGGCTTTCGCCAGTTCCAGGCGATCTTCCGCGCCGGCGATGACTGGATGGGATCGAAGGTCTTCGACCTGGACGGCGCCATCCACGATGTGGCGTCCGACGGCCGCGTGGAGAGCGCGAAGCAGATCGGCGGGGCGGCGGGGAGGGGGCTCGGCGGGCTCTTCGGCGGCGAGGAGGAACCCCGGGCCAAGACCGGCATCCGCGAGCTCGTGCTCAGCATCGAGCTCGCGCTGCCCGGCGAGAAGCCCGCGCGCCAGGAGCGCCTCATCTACGGCGATTTGCGGCGGGACCTGAGCCCGGTCTACACCGCCGACATCCTCGTCTGCCCCGGTCCCCTCGGGCCCGCCACGATGACATGGCTGTCGCTCGATGCCGTGACGGAGAATGCGCCGATCCTCTCGCGCGCGTTGCTGTCCGACGACCCGCGACGGTTCGACGATCCGCCGCGCGCGCGACGCTTCCCGAACATGCTCCACGAGTGGCAGCTCGGCCGCCTCGCGCTCGCCGATCGCGTCCTGTGCTCGGAGCGCGCGCTGTCCTTCCTGGGGGGGCCGGCGGCCGTTCTGCAGGCATCGCAGTTCCTGGCCGACGAGAAGTCCAAGACCGCCACGTTCCGGGTCGCCCTCGACGTCGCGTTCGACCGCGTACGCGTGCTTCCGCGCGCCGGCGAGGGCGTCGCGGCGGCGCCGCGCGCGAACATGATCCTCGGCGCCGCGTCGACGGTGCTCGAGTCGGCCATCCTGCGCCGCCACCGGCCCGACGCCATGGCGCGCGGAGCCTACCCCGAGTCGCAGCGCGCCCGTTTCGAGGGGCTCGCGCCCGTGGCCGCGCGGTGCGGAGACGATGGCGCCGCGGCGGGCGCGCGGCCCGAGCGCCTCGGGGCCTGGGCCATCGCCCGGAACGAAGCCGGCCGGGCGCTCGTCTTCCCGCGGCAGGACGGCGCCGCGACCTGGTGGAGCATCGACCGCGCAACCGGCGCGACCATAGGCCGGGGCGGCGCCGGCGAGGGCCAGTCGGCGATGGAGTATCTCCAGATCACCAAGATGAACCTGAGCAATCTCAAGTGCATGCTCGCGTGGCAGAACGCCATGATGTTCGGGAACCCGCGCGACCCGAAGGCGGCCATGGCCTGGATGGCCTGCATCACGGGCGTCGACAATCCCGGCGGGCCCATGGGCGGCGCGGGCAACACCCTCGGAGTCATGGGCTACGAAGCGACCGGCGGCGCGCTCGCCACGATGGGCGATGTGCTCGGCGGGGCCATCGATGTCTACGACATGGTCAAGGGGGGCGACAAGTGAGCTGCATACCGATACCCCGTGGAGCGAAGATGCGGCGGGCGCTGCGTGCCGCGGCCGCGTGCGCGATATGGAGCGCGGCGTGCGTGGGCGCGGCGGCGGAGCTTCCGCCTCCCATCGTCCACCTTTGCGATCTCGGCGAGCAGACCGCGGCCGAGCTGGGCAGGGAGCGTCTTCTCGCGGCGCTCGGACTCGAGGGCGATGCGATCATCGTGTCCACGGGCGGCGCGCTCCTGGCGCAGGGCGCCGCGCCCGGCGAGCGCGTCGCCTGCGCCGCGGCGCTCGTCGAGGCCGTGCCGTTCGATGTCGTGAACCTCGCCCACCGCGATCTTGCGGGAGACCCGGCCGCGCTGGCCGATGCGATCGGCCGCAAGAGCGTGCAGTTCGTGTCGGCGAGCTTTCGTCTGCCCGCGGGAAGCGACACCCCGTGGAAGGACTTCGCCGTGGTCGAGCGCGGCGGCGTCAAGACCGCGTTCATCGGCATTGCCTGCCGGGCGCCATCGATGGAGCTTCCCGGCGCGGGCGCCGTGCCGGAGCTCGGGTTCGTCGAGCCCGGCGCGGCCCTCGCCGTCGCGGTGCCCAGGGCGGCCGCGGCCGCCGACGGCATCGTGATTCTTGCCGATGCCGACCCGGCCGAAGCGGCCGCGTGGGCGGCGAGCTCGCCCAAGGTCCGGGCGGTCATCGTTTCGGGCAGGGGCGGCGGCGCGCGCGATTTCGCGTCCGATCGCAAGGTCTTTCTCGCGCCGCCGGGCGGCGGCGCCGCCGCGACGGTCGCCTTCGCCGCCGCCGGCGCGCGCGGCACGGTGACGCAGCTCTCGCCCCCGGATGTACCCTCGGCGGCGTGCGCCGAGATCCTCCGGCGTTTCGCGTTCGCTCCCGCGCGCCCGCGCGCGGAGGGCGCGCCGCCCGCAGCGGACGCCTCGGCTCCGCTCCGGAGCATCGAGCCGGAGAGGCTCGTCGCGGCCGGATTCACCGGCGCGAACCGCGCCGCGGCCATCGAGGTGCGCTCGCTCGCCTGGGTCGGCGCGTTCGGCCCGGCACGCGCCCCCGAGGGCCGGCGCTTCCTCGTCATCGACACGCTCTGGCGGAACATTCTCACGCCCGCCGTGGTCAGGGACCAGCAGGTTCCCGTGGCGTACCGGATTCCGCGGCTCGCGGACCATCTCTACCTCGTGGCGGATGGGCGCGCCGTCCTGCGCCCGCGCGAGTCGGAGGACGTGCCCGGCGCCTTGAGCCTCGGGCAGCTCGATCTTCCCCACGCGGGCGCGACCGCGGAGGGACGGCTCATCTACGAGACGGATGCGCGCGCGCTCCCGAAGCATCTCGCGCTCAGGTTCTACGATTTCGTCCACGGATTCTGCGAGATTCCGCTGCTCGCCGGCGGGCCGCTGCCCGAGGAGCAGCCCGCCGCGGGCCCGGCCAAGAACGAGGTCGTCGAGGCCGCGGTGTTCGGCGTCCGGAAGGCCGCGGAGTTCGCGGGGCGCACGGCGCCCGCGGGCGAGACCTTCGTCGCTGTCGACCTCCGGGCGCGGAGCCTCTTCGTCACGCAGGCCGACGCGACGGCCTTCGATCCCAAGGCGCGGCCGGGCGCAAAAGCTTCGGTGGGCACCGTGGCGGACTGGAAGGAGTCGCGCCGGTATCTGCATCTCGTCATCGACGGGGTCTACAGCCGCGCGGCGGAGCCCGAGACCGAGCTCGATGCCGAGCCCCGCTTCCTGCCCGACTTGTTCACCGGAGGCCTGGCGGTGTTTCTGGCCCCCGAGCCGTGGACGTCGCTCGAGCTGCGCTGCGATTTTCCCAACGCCCAGGTGCCGGGGTCGTCGAAGATCCTCAAGCCCGCCGGCATTGTCCTGCCGCTGGAGGGCGCGCGGCCGCCCGCACCGCCGCGCAAGGCGCTCGCGTCTCTGAAGGACGACTTCTTCCTCGTGTCGGTCACGGAGCAGACCGCGGCGGAGCGGTTCGCCGGCGTGGATGCGGACGGCGATCGGTTCCTCATCCTCGACGTGACCGTGAAGAACGCCGGCAAGAGCGGCGAGTTCTTCCAGGCGCCGGAGCAGCTCAAGTACGCGGCTGCCGACGGATCGCAGCGCCCGCCCGATGCCGTGAGCGAGCGCGGGCCGCGCAGGCCGGGCGCGCTCGTGTGGATCCCCGCCGGCGAGGAGCGGTCGTTCCAGGTCGTCTTTCGCATCGCCGCGGCGGAGCGCGCGCCGCGTCTGGCGTACGCGGGCGTGTCGAAGGCGGAGATCATCGGCCTGCCGCCGATCGAGGCCGCGCCGCCTGCCGCGGCGCCGGGCGAGGAAGTCGCCAGGGCGCCCGAGAAGAAAGGCAAGGAAGACGCAACGAAGGCGCCGGCTCCCCCCGAGGAAGCGGCGAAAGCTCCGCCGAAGAAGCCGCCGGCGCCGCCCGCGGCGGCGAAAACCGCGAAGAAGGGCGAGAAGGAAGTTCCTCGCGTGCGCGCGCGCAGCGACCGCACGCCGCGCGGCATCGAGGGCGTGGGCCTCGAGGCCGAGGACGTGAACCGCGCCATCGACCGCGGCAGCGCGTTCCTGTGGCAGCTCGCGCTGAAGAACGTGAAGAGCCGGCGGGCGGCCATCGGTTCCGAGGATGAGGATCTTCCCATGGCCCTCGCCCTTGTCCACGCGGGCGCGCATCACAAGGATCCCGCGATCGACACGGCGATCCGCAAGTGCATCGCGGCGGCGCAACCCGTCGAGGAGCTCGGTTGCTACGAGAACGGCGTCCTCTCCATGCTGATCGAGTCGTACGGCGACCCCTCGTTCCTTCCCAAGCTCCAGACGGCGGCGCGGTATCTCCTCGAGGCGCAGGGCCCCGAGGGATCGTGGGGTTACTCCGCCAAGATTCCGAAGGAGGTCTTCGGCGAGCTTGATGAGAAGCCGCACGCGCTGCGCGTCTCGGGCGGACGCGCGCTCGACGGCTCCGGTCCTGCCGGCGCGGACATGACGCGCCTGACCGCGTGGGAGACGGGCCAGAACGGCGACAATTCCTCGTCCCAGTTCGCGCTGCTCGGCATGCACTCGGCCGCCCGCAGCAGGCTCCGGATTCCGCCCGAAACCTGGAAGCGCTGCCTGGCCGCCTACCGCGAGCGCCAGAACGAGGAGGACGGCGGCTGGGGCTACACGACCGGTTCGTCGTACGGCAGCATGACCTGCGCGGGAATCTGCGCGCTGGCGATCAACCGCTTCCAGCTTGGGGAGAAGGACCCCGGCGACGATGAAGCCATCGAGCGGGGCCTGGCGTGGTTGCGCCGGTATTTCAGCGTCGCGGAGAATCCCGAGAGCGGGGACTGGCACTTCTACTATCTGTATTCGCTCGAACGCGTGGGGCGAATCCTGGACACGGAGTTCATCGGCGAGCACGAATGGTATCCGCAGGGGGCCCGGTATCTCGTCGACGTCCAGAAAGAGGACGGCTCCTGGGTATCGAAGGACCAGAAGAATCCGAAGCTCGACACGAGCTTCGCCCTCCTCTTCCTGACGCGGGCGACGCCGCGGCTCGTCGAGGAGGTGGCGCGCGGAGGATCGGGGACGCTCCGGACCTCCGTCGAGCTGGAGCCGGAGAAACGCTTCTACGTTGTGCTCGATGCCTCGGGGTCCATGCTCGATGCAATCGATGGGCGAGCGAAGTTCCAGGTCGCCCGCGAGGCCGTCGAGTCGATCGTGAAGGAGATCCCCGCCGGCTCACCCGTCGCCCTGCGGGTCTTCGGGCACCGTAAGACGGCCCTCGATGCCGGGGCCAGCGAGGACACGGCGATCGAGATCCCGATGGCGCCGCTCAATTCCGCCAAGTTCATCGAGAAGCTCCGGTCGTTCAGGTCGCGCGGGAAGACGCCGCTCGCGCTGAGCCTCCGCGAGGCCGCGCGCGATCTTGCCGGTACGACGGATGCGGGCCCCGTGACGGTGGTGCTGCTCACCGACGGAGGCGAGGACACGCTGCCGCGGCAGGATCCGCTGGCCGCCGCCGCCGAGTTCGGGCGCGTCCGGAACGTGACGTTGCACATCGTGGGCTTCGACATCAATCGCGAGGACTGGAGAAGTCAGCTCGCCGAGATGGCGCGTCTCGCCAAGGGAACCTACTGGCCGGTGGCGCGCGCGGCGGATCTGACCCGGGAGCTGCGCGCGGCCGTCCTGGGAAGCCCCTCGGGCTACGGGGTCCTCGACGGGCAGCGGCGGGAAGTTGCCCGCGGCGTCTTCGGCGATTCGCGGAAGCTTCCCGAGGGCAAGTATGCGCTTCGAACGCAGTTCGCCGGCGCAGCGTTCGAGGAGGAGTTCTGGATCAACACGGACGCCGTGACGTCGGTGTGCTTCGACGCGGCCGCCGCCGCCAAGACAGCGGGCAGTGCGGCGGCGCCGGTGACAGTGGCGCCGCCGCCGGCGGCGGCGGCCGGTCCCGCGACGCCCGAGGAGAAGCCGCCCGAGAAGGCGGAAGAGCCGCCGAAACAGGCCGCGAAGTTCTGCACGAGCTGCGGCGCCGCGCTGCCCCGGGACGGCCGGTTCTGCACGAATTGCGGCGCCGGGATTCCAGGGAGGTGAACGGCCGGCCGAGGCGCCCGCGGAATTCCGGCGGAGAGCCTCTTGCCTCCGGCGGGGGCCGCGGGCATAATGAGCCGGCGACAGTGGTAAGTTCCGGTCGTTCCGGAGGTTATCGACGGTATTTCAGAAGTCACGCATTGCACGGAGGAAGTCCATGAAGCATGCATTCGTCGGTTGTGTCGCGTGCGCCCTCGCGGCATTCGGCCTGATCGCGCTTTCGGGGTGCGCGTCGTCGAGCGAGACCGCGGAGCGCGATCAGCTCACGCTCCACGTGGGGGTGTACCCGCCGCCTCCTCCCGGCCTGGCCAAGCCGCGGGTCGGGGTGCCGAACTTCAAGATCATCGGCGAGGGCGGGTCGCGAAGGCTCGAGGAGTTCGCGGGCGCGCAGCTCGGCACCCTCGCGTTTCAGACCAGGCGCTTCGACGTCATCGAGCGCGACCAGCTCGACCAGCTTCTCACGGAGCAGAATCTCGAGGGAATCGTCAAGTCCGACGAGCTCGCCAAGGCGGGCCAGGTGCGGGGCGTCGACTACCTCCTCTACGGCAAGGTGACGAACCTGCGCGTCAAGGCCGAGAAGGCGTCGCGCGGGTTCGGCCTGGGCAACATACCGCTTCTGGGCATCGGCGGATTCGATTACAAGAAGAAGGACACGAAGATCGTGGCCGAGTGCGGCGTGGATCTCAAGCTCGTCAATCCCTCCTCCGGCAAGGTCGATGCCGGCCACTTCGGCGAGTACAAGCGCATCGATTCCGTGGGCGCCTTCGGCATCGAGATCCTGGGGGCCGGCGCGGAGGCGGAGGCGGAGCTTGAAATCAGCGAGGACGACAAGGGCAAGATTCTCAGGCTCGCGCTCGACGAGGCGGTTCGCAAGATGCTGCCCGACATAGACGTCGTGCTCGAAGAATACACGAAGGCGGCCAAGGCGGCGGCACCGGCCGCGGCGGCGCCGGCGTCCGATGCCGCCGCCAAGAAGTTCTGCCCGAGCTGCGGCGCCAAGCTCGAGGCCGATGTGAAGTTCTGCGGCGGCTGCGGGGCGAAGATCTGACCGAAGTCCGGGGACCGTAATCCGGGGACAGTCACCGATTTCCGCAGCGGTGTCTCCGGACTAGTTCACCGCCGTGGGTGCGGAAATCGGTGACTGTCCCCGGATTACGAACGACAGGAGGAAAGAACCATGACCGAACATCAGACCGATCCCGAGACCCCCCCGACCCCCGCGGCTCCGCAGGAGCCCGCGGCGACGCCCGCTCCCGCGCCGGCGGCTCCGGGTCCCGACATCGCCGGGAACATCAAGAGGCTGCCGCTTGCCGAGAAGCTCGTCGTCTGCATAGCGCTGCTGGTCGAGCTCGGGTGGGTGATCACGTGGAGCCAGAGCGGGGGCTGGGAGTATCAGGGACTGTCTCAGTGGTTCCCGATGCTCTCGTTCTTCGGCGCGCTCGCCGTGGTGGCGCTGGTCGTCCTCAAGGTGCTCGGGATCAAGTTCCTTCCGCCGAACGTGGAGAAGCTTGCCATTCCCGTGGCAAGCCTTCTGCCCGTGCTCGGCTTCGTGATCCAGAGCGTGATCTCCGTGAGCATATTCCTCACCATGGTAGGGTCGCTGGCCATGGCATACGTCTCGGCGACGACGTACTGGCGCAAGCACATGCCCGTGCTCTCCGAGGATCAGGCGCCCAAGAGGTAATCCGGGGACGGTAATCGGGGGACAGTCACCGATTTCCGCAGAACCGTCGTTGGACTGGTTGACTGCCGTGGGTGCGGAAATCGGTGACTGTCCCCCGATTACGGCCACGCGCAGCGCACCACGGTCTCGATGCCGCCGCGCGGGTTGAAGCGGGCCTCGAGCGCCGCCCGGCGCGGCGCGACCGCCTTGACGAAGTCCTCCAGGATCTTGTTGGCGGCGTGCTCCTGGAAGATCCCGACGGTGCGGTAGGCCGTGATGTAGAGCTTCAAGGACTTCATCTCGGCGCACCACTTGCCGGGCGCGTAC
>DHGK01000351.1:12832-25676 GCA_002402755.1 Planctomycetes bacterium UBA4800 | reverse complement strand
GAGCTCGACCTCGTAGTCCCTGTCCGGGTACTTGTTCTCGAAGACCTCGATGGCGGGAAGCGCCAGGCCGCGAATGTGGTCCTGCCTTCCGTCGTACTCCGATGAGATCGTCGGACCTGCCATGTCTGCCTCGCGCTATCGTGGGGCCGCGAGCAGCCGCGCCTCGAGCCAGTCCGCGCGGTCGCGCACGTGGAAGCCCGCGCCCCAGTCGACCTCCAGCACCAGCACGGCCGCGTTCGTCGTGTCGACGATGACCGGCCGCGGCGCGTCGTTCCACGAGACCTCGCCGCTCGCGAAGCGCTCCCGGCCGTCCACCGCGACCCTGAAGACCACGTTGCCGAAGCGGGTGTCGAGATTCTCGTCGACCGCGCAGTCATCGACCGCGGCCAAGGCCTCGAAGCGCGCGTACTTCCGGTCGAGGCGGTACGAAAGCTTGGAGTACGAGTGGACGCCGAGCCCGCGGTGATAGCGCACGCCGCGCGCCTTGAGCGGGCCGCCCATGACGTTCGCGTCCCGCCGGAACGACCAGGCCTTGTCGCCGAGGTAGCTGCGCTCCTCGACGGCCTCGGGCGCGAGGTCGGCGACCATCGTCCACCGGCCGCCGGCGACGAGGAGCTCGGCGACGGCGGCGAACGGAATGTCGAATGCGCCGCAGGCCGCCTCGACCTTCAGCTTCGATGCGTCGCCGCCGGCGAGCGCGCCCCAGAGCGTGCTGCCGTCGCGCAGCACGGCGCCGATCCGCAGCGCGGCGGGCGCGCGGTACGCATCGATCTGGGCCAGGGCGAGGCCCCGGATCCCGGCGATCGGAAACGCCGTGGTCCCGAGTCCCGCGGACTGCACCGTGATGGCGTCCGTGCTCATGCTCTGCACGATGCCCTCGACGGTGCCGCCCTCGGTCGTGTACAGCATGTCCGCCGCGGGCGGGGTGCGGGCCTGCACCCTGAACTCCTCGCTCGCGGCCAGGGTGGGGAAGGCCCGCGGGAACACGAGAGCGAGCAGGTCGTCGAGCGGCAGGCGCACATCCCCCAGGATTGGGTTGGCGATCGTGAGGCGTTCCTCGGCGGCGTCCTTGATGTCGCCGGCGAGCTCGCCGCGGTCCGGGAAGATCGCGATCACCGCCGGTCTGGACACGGGGCCCGCCGCCGGCGGCGCCAGCACGGCGCGCACCACTTCCTGCACGGGCACGCGCTGATCGCCCACGACCAGCGAGAAGCCCCCGCCGTCGCGCACGAGCCCCTGGAAGCCGCCCTGGATTTCCGTGAGGGCGGTGACCTGGGCCCGCGGCGGCTCGGCGGCGCAGAGAAGCGTGGCGAGGGCGAGCATCGCGGTCATGGTAGGACGACTGTAGAAGGGCTGCGGCGGGTTGTCAAGGAGCGGCGCCCCGCGTCCGTTGCGCGCGCGCCGCGGGCGGCCTACACTTGACCGGTTGCGCGGGGCGTGCCCGCGCGGTCAAGGACCGGAGAGCCGCCTCCATGACGAACGCGACGAACGGCGCCGTCACGGTCATCGATTACCGGGCCGGCAATCTCGCCAGCGTCGCCCGCGCGCTCGATCACCTCGGGGCGCGCTGGGAGATCACCGCCGAGCCGGCCGCCGTGGCGCGCGCCGAACGCGTGATCTTTCCCGGCGTCGGCGCCGCGGGCGCGGCCATGGAGAACCTGCGCGCCGGGGGGCTGTGCGAGCCGATCCGCGCGGTCGTCGCCGCGGGCCGTCCGTTTCTCGGCATCTGTCTCGGCGCCCAGATCCTGTTCTCGCACAGCGAGGAGGACGGCGCGGAGTGCCTCGGCCTCCTGGCCGGGAACGTCGTGCCGTTCGCGCGCGACATGCGCGCCGGCGGCGAGCGCCTCAAGGTGCCGCACATGGGGTGGAACACCGTGAAGGTCCTCGGGCCGCATCCCGTGCTCGTGGGCGTCGCGCCCGAGGACCGGTTCTACTTCGTCCACGCCTACCGCGTCGCACCCGCGGACGAATCGGTCGTGCTCGGGACGACCGAGTACGGGGTCGAGTTCCCGAGCATCGTCGGCAGGCGGAACCTCATCGCCTGCCAGTTTCACCCGGAGAAGAGCGGCGAGCCGGGGCTCGCGCTCCTCGCCCGCTTCCTCGCGTGGGACGGAGGCGCCGGTGCTCGCTAAGCGCGTGATCGTCTGCCTCGATGTCCGCGCCGGCAAGGTCACCAAGGGCGAGCGGTTCGAGGGCAACGTCGACATCGGCGACCCCGTGGCGATGGCCGAGCGCTACTACCGCGACGGTGTCGATGAGCTCGTGTTCTACGACATCACGGCGTCGAGCGACCGGCGCGCCATCATGATCGATGTGGTCAGAAACGTCGCTGCGCGAATCTTCATTCCGTTCTCGGTGGGCGGCGGCATCAGGACGGTGGAGGACATGCGCGCGGTGCTCCTTGCGGGCGCCGAGAAGGTGAGCGTCAACTCCGCGGCGGTGCGGCGGCCCGCGCTGATCGCCGAGGGCGCGCGCGCGTTCGGGAGCCAGTGCGTCGTCCTGGGAATGGATGTGCTCGCGACCGGAGCCTCGCGCGCGTTTCCGTCGGGGTACATGGTCAAGATCGACGGCGGCCGCGCGGCGACGGAACTCGATGCCGTCGCGTGGGCGCGGTGCGGCGAGGCGCTCGGCGCCGGCGAGATCTGCCTGAATTCCATCGACGCCGACGGCACGGAGGCCGGCTACGAGCTCACGATCACGCGCATGGTGGCCGAGGCCGTGGGCATTCCCGTGATCGCCTCGGGCGGGGGCGGGCGTCCGGAGCACCTTGCCGAGGTCCTGACCGCGGGAAAGGCCGACGCGGCGCTGGTCGCGTCGATCGTCCACTTCGACACCTTCCCGATCCCGGCGCTCAAGCGGGCGCTCATCGAGCGGGGGGTGTGCGTGAGGAGGACGGCGGGGACATAGGATCGGGGCACCCGCAAAGGTGCTTTCGGCTCTCTCCAGCCTATAGCCTATAGCCTATAGCCTCGTGCTCGACGCTCCCGCTCGGCTCCGGAGGCTCGATACGCTTGACCCGGTTCCGGGCGTCGACGAGCACGACCCTGGGCCGGTGCCTGCGGGCCTCCTCGTCGGTGAAGTAGCCGTAGTTGGCGATGATGATCGTGTCGCCCGTCCCGGCCAGGTGACAGGCCGCGCCGTTGATCTGGATGACCCCCGAGCCCGGCTCGCCGGGGATGACGTAGGTCTCGAAGCGGTTCCCGTTGGTCACGTTGTAGATGTCGACGGCTTCGAAATGCACGAGGCCCGCAAGCCGCAGCAGCTCGGCATCGACCGTGATGCTGCCCTCGTAGGCGAGGTCGCCCGCGGTGACCGTTGCCCGGTGAATCTTGGCGCGCAGCATTTTCCGCCACACGGCGTCTTCTCCTTCAGGCCTCTCCCGTTTGATGAGAGAGCCTTGCGATTCTAACACGCCCCGAACTATAATAGAAATGAATAATTTCTATCAGCCATGATAGGAGGTCTCTATGGACCTGGACCGCCTGCGCGGGTTCTACACGGTCGTGAAGAGCGGAGGGTTCACGCAGGCCGCGCGCCTGCTTCACCTGACCCAGCCGACGATCAGCCAGCAGGTCAAGACGCTCGAGCGCGAACTGGGCGCCCAGCTTCTCAGGCGGGCGCGGCCGGTCGCGCTGACGCGCGAGGGGGAGCTCCTCATGGAGCACGCCGAGCGCGTCTTCGCCGATGTCGACCGGATTCACGCGGTCTTCGAGGGCCTCAGGAAGACGACGCCGGCCGTCCTGAACATCGCCGCCAACCAGTCGACCGCCATGCATATCCTGCCCGAGAAGCTCGACCTGTTCACGCACCGCTTTCCCTCGGTCGAGATCGCCATCGAGAACCTGCGCACGGGCGAGATCATCCAGGCGGTCGTCGACGGCACGGTCGACGTGGGGATAATCCTGGTCGACCCCGAACGGCCCGGCGTCGCATCGCGGCCCGTGCGTCCCTACGAGATGGTCCTCATCACGCCGCGCGGCCACCCGCTGGCATCGCAGCGCAGCATCACGCTTGAGGACATCGCCGGGTACCCGTTCATCTCCTACTCGAAGGCGGCCGACACGCGCCGCCTGATCGATGCGCCCTTCCGGAGCGGCCGGCACAAGCTCAAGATCCGCATGGCGATGGGCAACACCGATCTCATCGTGAGGTACGTCCGGCTCGGGTACGGCATCGCGATCGTCCACGGACTGAGCCTGGTGCACGGCCGGCCGGAGGACCTCGCCGTGCGGTCGCTCAGGAGGTTCTTCCCCGTCCAGTACCTGCACCTCATCTGGCGGGCGGGGGAGGATCTCAAGTTCCCGGTGCGGGAGTTCGTGGCTCTGTTCTGAGCGCGGACGGCGGAGGGTGCCTCCTGGTCAGCGTGCCACGAGCACCACGCTCGATCGGGCATGCACCCGGTAGCGGTCCTGCGTCGTCAGGAGCGGCTCGGTGCCGTGCGGCGCGATGTCGTCGGGCGAGGGCAGGCTCGTGTCGATCGCCCGGCGCCACGCCCGGCCCGGGCGCGGGGAGGGCAGCTCGCAGGTCGCCGCCTCGACGCTCATGTTGAAGCACACGTAGATGTCGTCGTCCTCCTCCTCGGCGAGCGTGAGATGCGGCGCGCCGAGGAGCATGAAGGCGAGGAGGCGGCTTCCCGCCGACCAGTCCGGCTCGCCGACCCGCAGGCCGTGCCACGTGATGTCGCCCTCGGCGCTCGTGCCGTCGGCGCGGCCGACGAGAAAGCTGTGGCGCATGAGCGCGGGGTGCCGGCGGCGGAAGTGGATCGCCTCGCGCGCGAAGCGGTAGACCTCGTGCTTCCGTTCCAGGAGCGTCCAGTCCAGCCAGCTCGTCTCGTTGTCCTGGCAGTACGCGTTGTTGTTGCCGCGCTGCGTCCGGCCGAACTCGTCGCCGCCGAGCAGCATGGGCACGCCCTGCGAGGTCATGAGCACGGTCCAGAAGTTCTTCATCTGGCGCTGCCTGAGGGTGACGACGAGGGCATCCTTCGTCTCTCCCTCGGCGCCGCAGTTCCAACTGAAGTTGTCGTTCATGCCGTCGCGGTTGCCCTCGCCGTTATCCTCGTTGTGCTTCTGGTTGTACGACACGAGGTCCCACAGCGTGAACCCGTCGTGGCTGGTCACGAAGTTGATGCTGTGGTACGGCGAGCGGCCGTCGTACTGGTACAGGTCCGAGCTCCCGCCGATCCTGGTCGCGATGGCGGGCACGAGGCCGCCGTCCCCGCGCACGAACCGGCGCACGTCGTCGCGGTAGCGCGCGTTCCACTCGGCCCAGCGCCGCGCGGCGGGGAACGATCCCACCTGGTACAAGCCGGCGGCGTCCCACGCCTCGGCGATGATCTTGCAGTCGGCGAGGATCGGATCGTGGGCGATGCGCTCCAGCAGCGGCGGATTGCTGAGCACGCTGCCGTCCTGCGCGCGTCCGAGAATGGACGCCAGGTCGAAGCGGAAGCCGTCGACGTGCATCTCGACGACCCAGAACCTGAGGCTGTCGAGCACGAAGTCGCGCACGAGCGGGTGGTTGCAGTTGAAGGTGTTGCCGCAGCCCGAGTAGTTGCGGTAGTAGCGCCGGTTCCCGTCGAGCATGTAAAAGATCGTGTTGTCGAAGCCGCGGAAGCAGAACGTCGGGCCCATGTGGTCGCCCTCGGCCGTGTGGTTGTAGACCACGTCGAGGATGACCTCGATGCCGGCGCGGTGGAGCGCCTTGACGAGTTCCTTGAACTCGCGCGCGGCGCTGTCCGGCTGGGCGCCCGCCGCGTACGACGCCTTGGGCGCGAAGAACGAGACCGAGCTGTAGCCCCAGTAGTTCACGAGCTTCCGTCCGGTCGCCGGATCGAGCTTGACGTTCTCGTTCGGATCGAACTCGTAGATCGGCAGCAGCTCGACCGCGGTGACGCCGAGGTCCCGGAGGTACGGGATCTTCTCCTGGAGCCCGCGGAACGTGCCCGGCGCCAGGACAGCGCTCGACTCGTGGCGCGTGAAGCCCTTGACGTGCACCTCGTAGATGATCGATTCCTTGAGCGGGATCCTGAGCGGCCGGTCGCCCTCCCAGTCGAACGCGTCCTCGACGAGCGCGCACTTGGGCACGTAGGGCGCGCTGTCCTCGGTGCTGAACGACGCGTCGCCCTCCTCGATGCGGTAGCCGAGGAGCGCGGGGCTGTCCCAGACGAAGCGGCCCACGAGCGCCTTGGCGTACGGGTCGATCAGGAGCTTGTGCCAGTTCGAGCGATGCCCGCGCCCGACCGGGTCGTAGGGGCCGTCGACGCGCCAGCCGTACGTCCAGTCGCGGGGCAGGTCGTCGACGTGAATGTGCCAGATGTCGCCGGTGCGGTGGACGTGGGGCGTGAGGTGAATCCGGATCTCCTTGGCCTCGGGCTCGGGCGGAAACAGGCACAGCGTCATGCCGGCCGCGGTGCGCGAGAACACGGCGAAGTTGACGCCCGCGGCCGTGAAGCTCGGCCCGAGCGGGAGCGGGCTCCCGGGGTGCGTGTTCAGCGCCTGCGCGCGCGCGGTCGTCATGAGCAACTCCGGAGAAGGCATTGGGGGTTCGCTCGTTCGTTTCGGCGCGGCGGTTCCTCGCGCTTGCTACGCCAGGTAGAAGTCGCACCGCCGGCACATGATGCCCGCCAAAGTATACCTCAACCGGGCTTCGCGGCGCGCGAGGACGTCTGCGAGCGAGTCGCGCGCGAGGTTCCCGTAATCCTCCAGTCCGGCAAGATCGTGGCAGCAGGCCAGCACGGTTCCATCCCAGGCGGCGAAGAGGCAGTGCCGGTAAACCCAGCAGTCGTCGCGCGCGGCGGCGGCCGGCGCTTCCGGCGCGAGGAACCCGCCGCGGTTGTGCACGGGACCGGCATAGACGGCGCACGCTCCCCGCGAGCGCCAGGCGCGCTCGACGGCGGCCTTCTCGGCGCGGTTGGCGGCCGTCACGACGAAGTTGACGGCGACCGGGAGATGCCCCGCCGTGCGCGCGAGGAGATTCGCCAGGTTACGTTCCACGGCGGCGAAATCCAAGCCCGGCGCGATCGCGCGGGCGGTTGCGGCGGTCGCGGCGGGGACGCTCACGTGGAAGAAATCGACGCCGGCGTCGATGAGCGCCCCGGCAAGGCCCTCCGAGAGCTCCTCGCCGTTCGTGACGACGCCGATGAGGGACGAGAGCGGCGCGCGCAGCTCCCGTACGATTCCGGGGAGGTCGGGGTGAAGGAGGGGCTCCCCGAACCCGCTGAGCAGCACCGCCCGCGGCGCGGAAGGGGCCGTGGCGGCGGCAATCCGCCGGGCGCCGTCGCGCGACATCTCCCCGCCGGGGCGGGCGAGCGCGCCCCGGGGGCAGAACGCGCAGCGCGCGCCGCAGCGGGTCGTCGGCTCGATCTCCAGGAGCGCGAACCCGGGCGCGCGCGTGAAAACCGCTTCCTGAAAGCCTCGATATGCACCGCGGATGAAAGCACTATCGCTAAGGGCGGAAGCGCCTCGTGCCGAATCATCTGAACAGCGGGAGGACTCCATGGCAGCAGTATACATTAAGGGCGATCCTCGCAGCGAGGAGGAGCGGGCCGAGATGCTCGCTGCCGCCTTTGATGAGTTCATGCTCAAGACCGCGATCGAGCAGCGCCGCTTCCTTCGGAAGTTCGGGCTCCAGGAAACCGAGATCGACGGCATCCTGAAGAACCCGGGCGTGCTCCAGTGGCGGATCAAGGGCGAATAGCCCCCGCCGAGCCCCCGCCGGTCCGCCCCCCGGGTTTTTTCGTCCGTCTGCGGCTCCGCTATTCTTTTTTCTCCGGATGGGGTGTACTATATTCCCTTTGCCGCCGGGGTGCCGGTACGCGGCAGGGCCGTCGCGGCCGCATCCTATCCCGCCCGCGGAGCCGGCGGAACGGGACGGCGAAGCGCATGGAGCTGATGGACAATGACGGAATTCTCAAGCGAGCTCAAGACGAAGATCCAGCGGATTCTCGGCATCCACGGCGCGGAGCTTGACCAGTACGAGCCCGCCGACCTCATCGGCGAGCTGTGCGACACGGTCTTCATGCTCGATGAAGGGAAGGTCATCTCCCAGCTCACCACCATGAGAGAGAAGCTGACGTCGATCAACGGCCGCATCTGGGGCCTGCTCGGCCACCACGACCCCAAGAAGGCGCGCGAGAACTTCAACGGCATCGCCGATCTCGAGCGCTACGTCGGCGAGCTGAAGCGCCGCGGCGGCAAGGCCGGCGATGCGCACGCGCTGCCCGACCAGCCGGAGGCGGACGCGGGCCGGGCGGAGGACGACGAGCGCATCGAGAAGCTCGAGCGGCAGGTCGTCGAGGTGCAGGAAGACCTCCAGAACCTCTTCCACACGCTCATGGAGGTCGAGAAGCTGGAGGACGAGGCGGGTCTCGGTCGCTCGTAGCGCCCGGCATCCGTGCGGGCCGTGAAGGGGGACGGGCGGGCAGGCGGCATCGCGATCCGCGGCGCCGCGCAGCACAATCTCGCGGGCTTCGATCTGGCCATCGGCTTCGATACCCTGACCGTGATCTCGGGCGTCAGCGGATCGGGAAAGTCGAGCCTCGCCTTCGACACGCTGTACGCGGAAGGCCAGCGCCGCTACGTCGAGACCTTCTCGCCGTACGTGCGCCAGTTTCTGGAGCGCCTGCCGCGGCCCGCGGTCGAGGCCATCGAGCGCATTCCGGCGGCGCTCGCGATCCAGCCCTCGCGCGGCGTCAAGGGCTCGCGCTCGACGGTCGGGACCCTCACCGCCGTCAACGACTACCTCAAGCTCGTCTTCGCGCGCGCGGGGGAGGCCTGGTGCCCGGCGTGCGGCGTGCCCGTGCGCACGTCGACGGCGGCCGACGCGGCCGCGTGCCTCGAGGGCGCCGCGGGGACCGCGTTCGTCGTCGCGCCCGTGCCGCTCGGCGGGTTCGACGCGCCCGATGTCGTCGTCAACGCCCTGCGCGCCCAGGGCTTCACGCGCTTTCTGCGCGGCGGCGAGGCGGCATCCATCGAGGGCTTGGCGCCGTCCGACCTTCGCGGCGAATGCCTGCGCGTGGTCGTCGACCGCCTGGCGGGCGGGGAGTCGCGGGCGCGGCGGATCGAGAGCATCGAGACGGCGTTCTCGATCGCGCGCGGGAAGGTCGAGCTCGTGCGCGCCGGCGGAGAGGCGCAGGCGTTCACCAAGGGCGGCGTCTGCGCGGGATGCGGCTACGTCGTGCCGGTCCCGACCCCGGGGCTCTTCAGCTTCAACAGCCCGCTCGGCGCGTGCCCCGAGTGCCGCGGCTTCGGCCGCGTGATCGACATCGACCCGATCCGGGTGGTGCCCGACCCCGAGCTGACGCTCGACGGCGGCGCGGTGAAGCCGTTCGCGACCGCCCGCGGCCGCGCCTGGCGGCGCCGCCTGCTGGAGTTCTGCAAGGCGCACGGGATTCCGATCGATGTGCCGTATCGCGAGCTCGCCGAGGATGCGCGCGCGCGCATCATGGACGGCGGCCGGGGCTTCGGCGGCGTGCGGGGCTTCTTCGAGCGGCTCGAGCGCAAGAAGTACAAGATGCACGTGCGCGTCTTCATCGCGCGCTTCCGGGGCTACGAGACCTGCCCGGCGTGCCGCGGGACGCGCGTGCGGCCGGAAGCCCTGGCGTGGCGCGTGCGGGGCCTGACGCTGCCCGAGATCTGGGACATGCCGGTCGGGCAGGCCGCGCCGGTCTTCGCGGAGGCGGCGCGCGGCGCGGACGGGGCGTTCGGCCTCCTGTGCGGCGAGATCGCGTCGCGCCTGGAGTATCTGCGCGACGTGGGCCTGGGCTACCTCACGCTGAGCCGCCAGTCGCGCACGCTCTCGGGAGGGGAGCTTGAGCGCGTGAACCTGACGACGGCGCTCGGCACCGGTCTTGTCGGCGCGCTCTTCGTCCTCGACGAGCCGAGCATCGGCCTGCATCCCCGGGACGGCGCGCGGCTGCTCGGGATTCTCCGCAAGATCAGGGACCAGGGCAACACGGTCGTCGTCGTCGAGCACGACCCGCTGCTGCTCGCGAACGCCGACCGGCTCATCGACCTGGGGCCCGGTGCGGGTCATCGCGGCGGCAGCGTGGTCGCCGACGGCACTCCGGCGCAGGTCGCGGAGACGCCCGGGTCGCGCACCGGGGCGTTCATGCGCGGCGAGGAGAAGATCGCGGTGCCGCGCCGGCGGCCGCTCGCGGGCCGCGCGGCCATCCGGATTTCCGGCGCGCGCTGCCACAACCTGAAGGGCGTCACGTGCGCCTTCCCGCTCGGCACGTTCATCTGCGTGACGGGCCCCTCGGGGTCGGGCAAGAGCACGCTGCTTGAGGACGTGCTCTGGCGCGCCGCCATGGCGCGCGCCGGGACGCCGGAGGGCGAGCCCGGGGCCTGCGACCGCATCGAGGGCCTGGACCGCGTCGACGAGGTGGCGCTCGTCGACCAGTCGCCGCCCGCGCGCACGTCGCGCGCGAACCCCGCCTCGTACATCGGGTTCTTCGACGACATCAGGAAGGCCTTCGCGGCCTCGCCGCAGGCCCGAAGCGCCGGCTTCGCGGCGGGGCACTTCTCGTTCAACTCGGCGAGCGGCCAGTGCCGGGCGTGCAAGGGCGAGGGCTCGGAGCGCGTCGAGATGCAGTTCCTGCCCGACGTGTACATCCCGTGCGAGGACTGCGACGGGAAGCGCTACCGTCCCGAAGTGCTCCAGGTCAGGTACCGCGGCCACACGATCGCCGATGTCCTCGACCTGACCTGCGCCGAGGCCCGGGAGCTGTTCGCGCCCGAGGGTCGCGTCGCCGCCGCGCTCGGCGTCATGGAGGAACTCGGCCTCGGGTACCTGAGGATCGGCCAGCCGCTCGCGGCGCTCTCGGGCGGCGAGCTCCAGCGCGTCAAGCTGCTCTCGCACATCGTCAACGCCGGCCGCACGCGCTGCTTCTTCATCCTGGACGAGCCGTCGAAGGGCCTGCACCTGGCCGACGTCGCCGCGCTGCTCGCGCTCATCGGCCGCCTGGTCGGCGCGGGCCACACCGTGTGCGTGATCGAGCACAACATGGAGATCGCCAAGTGCGCCGACTGGTGCATCGACCTCGGGCCTGGCGGGGGCGAGGAGGGCGGCGAGCTCATCGCCGCCGGAACGCCCGAGGAGATCGCCGCGTGCGCGCGCTCCGCGACGGCGCCGTTCATGGCGGCGGCGCTGTCCGGCGAGGCGCTGCGGCCCGCGCCCGCGCCCGAACGCGCGGCGTCCCGCGCGCGCCGGCCCGGGATCGTGATCCGCGGGGCCCGCGAGCACAACCTCAAGAACATCGACATCGAGATACCCGAGCGGAAGCTCGTCGTCGTCACGGGCCTGAGCGGGGCGGGCAAGTCGACGCTCGTCTACGATGTCATCTTCGCCGAGGGCCAGCGCCGCTACCTGGACTGCCTCTCGCCCTACGCCCGCCAGTTCGCGGAGAATCTCTCGCGGCCCGACATCGACCACATCGAGGGCATTCCGCCCACGGTCGCGATCGAGCAGCACACGTCCGCGGGCGCGTCGCGTTCGACCGTGGGGACGGTCACGGAGATCTACCCGTTCCTCCGGCTCCTGTACGCGCGCGTGGGAGTCCAGCACTGCCCCCGGTGCGGCGTGCCGGTCGTGGCGCGCGGCGAGGAGGCGATCGCGGCGGAGGTTGCGCGCCGGGCGGCGGGGGGCGGAGCGCTGCTGATCCCGCAGGTCCGCGGCCGGCGCGGGTTCCACGGCGAGGTGCTGCTGCGGGGCCTCCAGGAGGGCTTCGAGTGGGCGCGCATCGACGGCCGGATCGAGCCGCTGGAGCCGGACATGCGCCTGTCGCGCTACGTGCCGCACGACATCGATCTGGTGGCCTGCCGCTTCGGGAAGGCGCCCAGGGATCTCAGGCAGCGCGTGGCGCGGGCGCTCGACCTGGGCGGCGGCACGGTGATCTTTCTCGGCGAGGACGCCGAGGAGACCGTCCTGAGCCGCGAGCGCGCGTGCCCGGAATGCCGCGAGGGCTTCGAGGCGCCGGAGCCGCGCAACTTCTCGTTCCTCTCGCGCCGCGGCATGTGCCCGGCGTGCGAGGGCGAGGGCGAGAAGGACGGCGCGCCCTGCGCGGACTGCGGCGGCGCGCGCCTGGCCTTGCCGTGGCGCGAGGTGCGGGTGGGCGGCGCGCGCATCGGAGACCTCGCGGGCATGGAGGTCGAGAAGCTCGGCGCGGCGCTCGGCGCGCTCGAGGTGCCGCCGCGCCGGGCGGCCATCGCCGAGCCGATTCTCAAGGAGGTCGTGGAGCGGCTCGGGTTCCTCGACGAGGTGGGCCTGGGATACCTGACCCTGCACCGCGCCGTGGCGACGCTCTCGACCGGCGAGGCCCGGCGCATCAGGCTTGCGTCGCAGCTCGGCTCGAACCTGCACGGCGTCTGCTATCTTCTCGACGAGCCGACGATCGGGCTTCACGCGCGCGACAACGAGCGGCTGCTCGGCGCGCTCGCGCGCCTGCGCGATCGGGGCAACACCGTGATCGTGGTCGAGCACGACGAGGCGACGATCCGCGCCGCCGATCACCTGATCGAGCTCGGCCCCGGGCCGGGGCGCAGCGGAGGCGAGGTCGTCGCGGCGGGCACCGCGGCCGATCTCATGGCCGAAGCGCGCTCGGCGACCGGGCGCTGCCTCGCGCGCGGAAAGGGCGCGCTCACGGGGCGGCCGGCGCCGGCCGAGGCGGGCGCGGTCGTCGTCAAGGGCGCGCGCGTCCACAACCTGCGCGGCGTGACCGCGGCCTTCCCTCTGGGGGCGATCGTCTGCGTGACCGGCGTCTCGGGGGCGGGCAAGTCCAGCCTGGTCAACGATGCGCTGCTCGGCGGCCTGCGCGCGCGCCGCCGGAAGGGCGCGGCGTCGCCGTGCGAGG
>DHGK01000351.1:0-12762 GCA_002402755.1 Planctomycetes bacterium UBA4800 | reverse complement strand
GAGGCCAGGCTGCGCGGCTTCACCGAGCGGCATTTCTCCTTCAACACGCCGCAGGGGGCGTGCGAGCGCTGCGGCGGGCAGGGCCGGATCAAGATCGAGATGAGCTTCCTGCCGGATGTCTTCGTCGAGTGCGAGCCGTGCCGAGGCATGCGCTTCCGGCCCGAGGTGCTCATGGTGACGCTGGGCGGGAAAAGCATCGGCGATGTCCTCAAGCTGAGCGTGCGGGAGGCCGCGGAGTTCTTCTCCTCGTACCCGCTGATCGCGCGGCCGCTCATGTTCCTGAACGACATCGGCCTGGGGTACCTCGCGCTCGGGCAGGCGAGCACGACGCTCTCGGGCGGCGAGGCGCAGCGGATCAAGCTCGCGCGCGAGCTGGCGGCCGAGGGCAGGGGCGGCACGCTCTACGTCCTGGACGAGCCGACGACCGGACTCCACATGGAGGACGTTGCGCGGCTGATCGAGATCCTGCGGCGCCTGCGCGACCGCGGCAACATCGTGTGCGTGATCGAGCACAACATGGAGATCCTCGCCGCCGCCGACCACGTGATCGATCTGGGGCCCGAGGGGGGCGCGGCCGGGGGGAGGATCGTGTACCAGGGGCCGGTGCCGGGCCTTCTCGCGCACGCGGCGCGGTCGCACACCGCGCGGTACCTGCGGCGGCACCTGGAAGGATCGGATGCGCCGCGAAGGCGCCGCGGCGCGAAAACGGAATGACGGAATGGGCCGCGAAGACACGAAGGCACGAAGACGACGGCGGGGGAAAAACCACAGAGACGCAGAGGGCACAGAGAAGGACGGAGAGAAGGACGCAGAGAAGGACGCAGAGATGGCTTCGCAGCGGCCGCCGAGCCGCGCAACGTCTCACGTTCCGTTCTCTGTGCTCTCTGTCTTCTCTGTGGTGAATCGCCGTCTTCCGCCGGTGTCGGAGCGGGTCGCGAGGGGATGAGGGCGCGGGCGGCGGGCTATGCCGTGCCGCGGCTCACGCGGCGGTATTCGGCCGGCGACAGGCCCACGGTCTGCTTGAACTGGCGCGAGAAGGCGCTCTGATCGGAGTAGCCGCAGTCCAGCGCCACGGCGGCGATCGGCATGTCCGTCTCCCTGAGGCGGCGCACCGCGGCATCCATGCGCGTCTTCTGGATGAACTGGCCGGCCGTGATCTGGAAGATCCTGCGCATGCGCTGCTCGAACTGGTAGGGCGAGAGCCCCGCGAGCGCGGCGAGGTCCTGGACCTTGAGCGGCTCGCCGAAGCTCGTCTGAATGCGGCGCACGGCGTCGGCGACATGCGGGTAGTCCTCGCCCTTCTCGCTCGGCGCGTGGAGGTCCTTGGACACGCCGACGAGGCCGGCGACCGCGCCGAGCCGCCCGCGGAGCGGCAGCTTGTTGGTGATGCACCAGCCCGGCCCGCCCGTGGGGTAGAGCTGGAGCTCGAGGCGGTTAAGGATGGGCTCGCCCGTGCGCAGCACCTCCTCGTCCTGGGCGCGGTAGCGCTGGCCGTAGGGCGGCGGGTAGGCCTCGTCGGCCCGCTTGCCGATGAGGTCGCGCTTCTCGCGGAACCCGCAGCGCTCGACGACGGTCTGGTTGACGACGACGTACCTGGCCTCGGCGTTCTTGATGAAGTAGACGATGTCGGGAAGGCAGTCGAAGAGCGCCTCGCCCGTGAAAGGCTCGGCCACATGCGCGAAGAACTCGGCCTGAAGCTCCGTGGGGGTCATGATCGTCCGCGCGCCCGCCTCGGGGCGTGTCCGAATTGCGTGAGGGATCATGGTAGCTCCTGCGCGGCGGGCAGGCAAGCGGCCGGGCGGCGGAATACGCTTGACGGGGGCGCCGAGAGCCCTCTATCATCGATTCTATTGATACCGGGCGTACGGTCGTTGCGCGCGGGTGCAGGCGGCAGGGCGGGCGGTGTCCGTTTCGTCCTCGAGAAAGGAGTGCTATCCGTATGTGTGCAAGGAAGAAGCTGTTTCTGTCTCTGCCGGCGCTCGCGGCGCTCGCGGGCGCGGCCGCCGCGCAGGTCCTCATCGATGAGGATTTTGCCACCGACCCCGTCGCGAACAACTGGCAGCTCAACGGGGCGGCGACATGGGACGCGGCCAATGCGCGCGTCGTCATGACGCCGGCCGTCAACGGCCTGCAGTCGAGCATGTTCTACAAGGAGCTGATCGACATCAACAGCTTCAAGCTCGAGGCGAAGGTCAAGGTGTGCTGCACCACGTCGGGCACCCCGGCCGATGGCATGGCCATCACCTTCATCGAGAGCTCGGATCCGGACGCCGATGCGTTGAAGATCGGCAACGCGGGCGGCGGGCTCTGCGTCAAGGGGCTGACGGCGGGCCAGCAGATCGTCGTCGAGTTCGACATCTACAGCAACGGCGCGTGCGAGTTCTGTCCCGAGGATCTCTCCAATCACGTGGGCGTGGAGTACTCGCCGATCGGCTTCGCCGATGGCGGAGCCGGCGACTGCTTTCCCGGCGTTGCTCCCGAGAACGCCACCTGCGCGGGCTCCGCGAGGATCGGATTCGGCATGTACGGCAACTACACGATCGACATTCAGGTGATCGTGCAAGACGCGCTCGTGGCAGTCGACATCGGCTCGGCGGACCGCAATCCTCCGGTGCCCATGCGCCGCGTCATCTCGTTCGAGCTCTCCGACTACGCGCCCTTCACGGGCCTCATCGGCGTCACCGGCTCGACGGGCGGATTGAACGCCGAGCAGTCGATCTACAGCCTGAAGCTCACCGAGCTGCCGCCCGGCCTGTGCCTCGATGCCCCGGGCGCCGCGAATCGGATCTTCTCGACGGGGAAGATGACGACGCTGGAGTGGAGCACGTTCCCCGCGTACACGCCCGGCCAGGCGGCCGATGTCGCGATCGAGATCGCCGCGCTCCGGCCGGCGTCGGGCACGTGCGGCGTGCCGACGGCGCTGCGGTTCACCGAGACGGTGCCGGCGGGTTGGGCCGTCTCGAGCATCTCCGACGGCGGGACGCTTGCCGGGAGCACGATCACGTGGAACCTCTCGGGCGCGTCGGTCGCGGTTGGGAAGCGCGTCACGTACAAAGCGACGCCGCCCGCGGGCTCGACCGCCGTCGTGCAGTTTTCCGGCGTCTTGGAAGAACCTGCCGCGGTGCTGCCGCAGGTCGTGCCGATCGGGGGCGATCAGCAGCTGTTCGCGGCGAACCCCTCGGGCTTCACGGCCTCGGGCTTCATCACGAAATGGCTCATCCTGGGGCCCTTCGCGCATCCGTACACCCCCGCCGACAACCCCGGGACCGCCATCATGGCGCGTGACTTCCTCACGGACGGCACGGTGAGCGAACTGACCTACTTCCCCAAGGACGGGGACGTGATCGAGCCGGACTACGGCGGCGCGGCCGCAAGCACCGGCCTCATCGCCACGCCGATCCGGCCGGACCTGAACCCGGGCGGCATCCCCGCGTGGCTGCCCTGGAACAACAGCGACGATTCGATCAACTTCGACGACGATGTTTTCAGCGACAACACGGCCGATGAGATCAACAACGCCATGGCCTACGCGCTCGTCTACGCCAACAACACGACGGGAAGCGCGATCTTCGGGAACATGGGGGTCGCGAGCGACGACTGCATCCAGGTCATTCTCAACGGCGTGAGCGTCTGGAACCACAGCATCGCGCGCGGGAGCGGCGTTGCGGAGGAGATCCAGGACAGGTTCCCGGTCGTCATCAACCCGGGCCTCAACAGGATCATGGTGAAGACGTTCGAGGGCGGGGGCGCCTTCATCTTCAGGCTGCGAATCGAGGATACGGCCGGGACGCCGATCGCGAGCGGGATCGAACTCAGCACGTCGCCGCCGGCCGGCGGCTGCGAGATCCCGCCGGTCGTCGTGACGCGCGCCATCGGCATCCCCAGCGCGATCTCGATCGAGGGCGTGGTGACGCCCGCCTACATCGCCGGGCAGAATCTCGCGGTCGACCTCAACCTGAGCAATGTCCGTCTCGCGGGCCAGTGCGCGGCCGCTGCGGCGACGACGATCACCGAGTACGTGCCGGCGGGCTGGACTGCCGCGAACATAACGGGCGGCGGCGCGTTCGCGGGGGGCAAGATCACGTGGACTCTGACGCCCGCGCAGCTCGCGACGACGGCCAAGCTCTCCTACACGACGGCGGGGCCGGTGACGGCGAACCTCATGGGATTCTCGGGCGGCGTGGCCGAGACCGGCAACATCGTGTCCTTCACGATCGAGGGCGAGAGCGCGTTTCTCACGGACTTGCCGTACTCGGCGACCGGCTTCATCACGACATGGGCGATTCTCGGCCCCTACTACCCCGGCGGCGAGAATCCCGGCGTCGTCAACATGCAGATGGACTACCTGACCGACGGCGCGGTCACGGAGCTCGATGTCGAGGCGCGTCCCGGCGTCGAGGTCGATACGGACTACGCGCCGGGTGCGGCATTCTCCCAGGGGCTTCGCGGGGGGGTGGCGCCCGGCATCAATCCGAACGGGCTCCCCATGTGGGTCGACTGGCGCGACGCCAACGAGGCGATCAATCTCCAGTCGCCCACGCTCTACAACGCCCAGGATCAGTGCATGGCCTACGCCGTGTGCTACTTCCACGTGCCGGCGAACCAGCAGATCTACTTCGCGTCCGGCAGCGACGACTCGATTCAGATCCTGCTCGACGACCGCGAGATCTGGATCAACAGCATCGCGCGCGGGTGGGGCGGCGGCGCGCCGCAGGACATTTCCCCGGCGCAGATAGTACTCGCCGGCTGGCACCGTCTGATGGCGAAGGCGTTCGAGGGCGGCGGGGACTGGAACTTCGGCGTCCGCATGCAGAACGCGGCGGGCGTGCCGTTCACGAGCTTCAAGATCTCGACGCGGCCGCCGACCGACTGCCCGCCGTGCACGGTGCTGCGCGCCATGAGCGGGGTGGGCACGGGCATGATCGAGGGCGCCGAGGCGCCCGTGTACCGCGTAGGCGATGTCGTGGGTGTATCGCTGACGATCTCCTCGATCCGCCAGGCGGACGCCGTCTGCCCGGCGCTCAGAACGCTCACGATCAGAGAGACGCTGCCGCCCGGCTGGACGGCGACGACCGTGAGCGATGGCGGGGTCTTCGCGGGCGGCGTCGTCACGTGGACGCTCGCGCCCGCTGCCGTGACCGAGGGCAAGGTTTTGACGTACAAGGCGGGCGGTCCCGTGACGTTCAGCGAGGTGTCGTTCGGGGGCAGGGTCACGGAAGATGGCAATCCGATCATCTTCTCGGTGGACGGCGAAACCGGGCTCCTGACGACCGGCGGCCTGCGCAAGGACGGCGTGATCGTATCGTGGCTGCTCCTCGGTCCGTACGCGCAGTGGTTCACTCCGGCTGCCGGCCCCGTCTCCGCCGATGACCTGCAGCGGGACTTCCTGACCGATGCGGTCTCGATCACCGAGGAGGACGTCATGCCGGCTGCGGGCGACACCGTGGAGACGGCCTACAATCCCGGCGGCGCGGCGTCCGACGGCCTCATCGAGGTCGTGAATCCCGCGATCAACCCGGACGGCGTTCCCACGTGGTTCGAATGGCACGATCGGCACGAGCTGATCGATTTCCAGTCCGCCAACCTCTACGTGGGCGCGGTCACGGCCGACGTGGACAACGCCATGGCCTACGCCGTGGCGTATCTGTGCGTCCAGGAGCAGATGGAGATCGCGCTTGCGGCCGGCAGCGACGACGCGCTGCAGGTGCTCGTCGACGAGAACCAGGTGATCTTCTCGCCCGTGCTCCGCGGCTGGGGCGGTTTCCAGGACATCAGCCCGCCGATCGATCTGGCGCCCGGCGTCCACCGCGTGATGGCCAAGGTCTTCGAGGCCGGCGGCGCCTGGAATTTCGGCGTTGCGCTGCGCGAGGCGGACGGCGTGACGCCGCTTGCGAGCGGCATCACGGTGACGCTCGACAAGAACGCGTGCAGCGGCGAGCCCCCGACGACGATCAACGTCCTCATGGGCAACGTCAACACCGACAAGAAGGTCGACATCGCCGACGCGATCGCGCTCCTCGGCTACCTCTTCGGCGGCGGATTGAAGCCCCCGCCCGTGTGCGCGAAGGCTGCGGACGCGAACGACGACAACAAGCTGGACATCGCCGACGCGATCAAGATCCTCGGCTATCTCTTCAGCCAGCAGTCGATGCTCGCGCCCGACCACAGCACGATCACGGCGGCCACGAACACGTGCAAGCCGTACGCCGCCGACGGCATCGACACCTTCGACGGCAAGCCGTACTTCCCGGTGCAGGTGAGCGGACTGCCGCCCTGCGCCACGCCGTGCGTGCCGTAGCCGTCACTCCCGTTGCGGCTCTCACGGGGCCCGGGTCGATCGACCCGGGCCCCGTGTCGAGGGTCGTCTCTACGGACGGAGTCTCTCGCAGAGAGCGCAGAGATCGCGGAGGACGAGGGGATGGACCGCCGCCGGAAAACACGGCCCGGCGATCGGCGCGCAAGTCGTCCCACGGCTCTCCGCGTTCTCCGCGCCCTCTGCGCGAAATCCTTCCCGCGAGAGGTCCCCTGTCGGGGGTCGTCTCTACGGACGGAGTCTCTGCGCTTTCTGCGAGAGGCCTTCGTACGTACGGCGGTTGGCATACCGGTCGAGGGCGAGCAGGCGTGAGACGGCGACCCCGGCGCGCGCGGGATTGAATGTCGCCGCCGCGAGAAGTACGATGGTCCTCTGACATCGTTGCACCGCGTGGCATGGAGGACGAGAACGGCCATGAACGAGCTTGCCAGGAGCATGTGCGTGCGTGTCGTTGCGACGCTGGCGATGGGCATGTGCCTCGGCGGAGCGGAGGGCCCCGCGGCCCATCGCTCGCCCTGGGGCGTCGCCTTCTCGCCGGACGGCAGCGTGCTCGCCGTCAGCGATTTCACCGCGAACGCCGTGGCGATCATGGACGCGGCGGCGGGAACCGTCGCCTGCAGCGTTCCGCTGGCCGCGGGCGGGGCCGGCCTGGCGTGGTCGGCGGACGGGAAGAAGCTCTACGCCGTCGAGCACGCCGCGGGCTCCATCGCCGAGATCGAGGCGGGGACATGGCGCGTCGCGCGGCGCTTCAAGGCCGGGTTCAACCCCCTCGGCATCGCGGTTGCGGGGACGTCGCTGCTGGTGACCGACGATGCGCGCGACATGCTCCTGGTGCTGGATGCCGGGAGCGGCGAGACGCGCGGCACGGCCGAGGTGCTCGAAGAGCCCTTCGGAGTCGCGGCGACGTCCGACGGGAAGCTCGCCGTCGTCACGAACATGTTGCCGCGCACGCCGTCGACCGACCCCGCCGCGTCCTGCGCGGTGAGCATCGTCGAGCTTGCCGAGGGACTGCGCCGCACGGACGTTCGTCTGCCCGCCGGATCGGTGCTTCTCAGGGGCGTCGCGGTGTCGCCCGATGATGCATGGGCCTACGTCGTCCATACGCTCGGCCGCTTCAGCCTGCCGACGACGCAGCTCGACCGCGGCTGGGTGAACACGAACGCGCTCTCGGTCATCGACCTGCGGAAGAAGGCGCATCTTGCGACCATGCTGCTCGACCACCCGTCGCAGGGCGCCGCCGAGCCGTTCGACGCGGCGCTCTCGCGCGACGGCGCGACGCTGTGGATCTCGCTCGGCGGCGTTCACCGCGTGGCGCGGGTGGATGTCGCCGGCATGCACAAGCTGCTCGCCGGCGACATGACGGGACGCGAGCACCTGGCGAAGAACGAGAATGCCATCTACGGCGCCCAGAACACGTGGCTCATGGTCAAGGAGGACCCGAAGCAGCGCGAGCTCCTGGCGAACGATCTCACGGCGCTCTACGTGGCCGGCCTGCTCGACAAGCGCCCCATCGCGGGCAACGGACCGCGCGGCATCGACCTGAGCCCGGACGGCAAGACGCTGGCCGTCGCGGCGTACTTCTCGGGGCAGGTCGACCTCGTCGACACCGCCAGGGGCGCCGTCGTCAAGTCCGTGCCGCTCGGCCCCTCGCCCGCGCCGGACCTCGTGCGCCGCGGCGAGCTGATCTTCCACGATGCGAACTACTGCTTTCAGCAGTGGCTGAGCTGCGCCACGTGCCACCCCAACGACGGCCGCGCCGACGGGCTCAACTGGGACCTTCTGAACGACGGCATCGGCAATCCGAAGAACACCAAGTCGCTGCTCTACTCCTACGAGACGCCGCCCTCGATGGCGCTCGGCGTCCGCGCCGGCATGGAGGCCGCGACGCGCGCGGGTTTCGTGCACATTCTCTTCCGCGAGCCGTCGCAGGACGAGCTCGATGCCGTGCACGCCTACCTCAGGTCGCTGCGTCCGGCGCCGAGTCCGTACCGCGCGCCCGACGGCGGGCTCACCGATCGCGCGCGGCGCGGCAAGGAGCTCTTCGAGAGCCCGGCGACCAAGTGCGCCGAGTGCCACAACGGGCCGTTTCTGACCGACAAGCGGTCGTACGACGTCGGCACCAGGGGCGAGTTCGACTCGACGGGCGAATTCGACACGCCTACGCTCTACGAGATGTGGCGCACGGGGCCGTTCCTCCACGACGGCTCGGCGCTGACGCTGGAGGAAGTCTTGAGGACGCGCAATGCCCAGGACAAGCACGGCGTGACGTCGACCCTGTCCGCGGATGATATTCAGGCGCTGGTCGAGTATCTGCTGTCGCTGTGAGCGGGGGGGCGCCATGGAGGGCATGCGGGCGTTCTTCGAGCGCGACCGCCTGGCGCACGAGCTCGGCATCGAGCTCGTGTCCGCGGGGGAGGGGACGGCGACGACGCGCCTCGTTCTCGGTCCCCGGCACCTGAACAGCGCCGGCGCCGCGCACGGCGGCGCGATCTTCGCGCTCGCCGACGCGGCGTTCAGCGTGGCCTCGAACTCCCGGGGCGCCCCCGCCGCGGCCATCGATGCCCACATAAACTACTTCAAGGGCGTGTCCGAGGGCGCGCTCACCGCGGAGGCCCGCGAGGAGTCGTTCCACCCGAAGATCGCGTCCTACGCGATCGTCGTCACGGACGAGCGGGGCGACAAGGTCGCCGTGTTCCAGGGCCTGGTCTACCGCAAGGTCGAGCGCCGCTGAGCCCCCGCGGTGCGCGCGCCGAGCCCGTAGCCCGCAGGCTCCGTCGCGGGAGCCGGCCGCAGCGCCGGGAAGGCGACGACGGAAGAAACCACAGAGACACGGAGAGCACAGAGAAGAAAACGGAGAGAGACCGCCGTACTTCAGACGGCGCCACGTAACGTCTCACGTTCCGTTCTCTNNCTGTCTTCTCTGTGGTGAATCAAGAACGACAACATGGAGGGCGCCGGCCGCCGGTCAGCGCTCCGGGCCCCGCAGCACCGCGGCGGCGTGACGCGAGAGGTGGCCCCGCAGGTCCTTGACGTACCGCTCCAGAATCGCCTTCCCGAGCCCGTCCTTGTCGCCGCAGCGCAGCAGCGCCCGGCCGAGCATGAGCTCGCGAATGGACGCGTTGCGGGCCTCCGTGCCGTTGAGATTCGACCACTTCTCGGCGTTGGCAAGCGCACGCTCGATCGTGGGGACGTCGTGGCCCTGCATGCCGGGGAGCGCAAGGGTTCGCGCGAGCGCGGAGGCGGCGGCAGGGTCGCCGATCGACTCGAGCGCCAGCGCCGCGGCCCGGAAGTGCGAGAACTCGCTGTCCGGCGTGAGTAGATCGAGCTTCTTCAGAATCGCCGGCACGGCCCGCGGCGCGCGCAGGCGGCCGAGCGCGTAGATGAGGCGGTCCAGCGGGCTCAGGTTCGCGCCGAACTGCCCCTGGCTCGTGTAGCGCCAGCCCTTGTCGAGCCCGGGAAACGCCTCGACTGCGGCGAGGATCGTGTCCAGGCCCGCGGGGTCGCCGAGCACCGCCAGAATGTGCGCGTAGATGCGCTTGTCCTCGGGCGTCTGCGCCGCTGCGAAGGCAGCGAGGAGCAGCGGATGCGCCTGTTCCCGGTGCGCCAGGATCACGGCCACGTCCTTGTAGTCCTCCTTGGCCGCGGCGACGGCCTGCGCGATGCGCTCCGGCGGCATGGGGAAGGAGTCGCGGTCCGTGAGCACGCGCTCGGGCAGATTGCCGATCGCCACGAGGTGTTTCTGGAGCGCTCGAATGTCGATCGCGCGCACGGCGCCTCCGGCCGCGGCGGCCATCGATGCGGCGACGCCCGCGGCGTAGCCCATGTTCTGGAGGTCGGGCTGCATGCGGATGAGTGGAATCGCGTCGCGGTGCACGCTGACGCCCAGCCCGACGACGATCATGCCGTCGAAGCCCTTGGGGAGCAGCGCCCGGTACGGAATGTTCGTGCGGTGGCCTTCCCTGCCGGGCGGGTGCTGGAGCGTGAAGTAAGGGTCGACCGTGTACCCGTGGGTGTCGAAGTCGGAGTACGTCTCGACGATCGTGTCCGGGAACGTGCGGTTGTTGATCTGGTCGAGGATCGTCAGCGTGACCTCGCCGGCGATGCGGCGGCGCTCGCGCGTGTCGAGCAGGCTGCCCATGTCGAAGGCATCGCCGGCCATCAGCTTCGCGTAGACCAGCACGTGCCAGACATCGAGCGCATCGGTTTCGTCCACGATCGTGAAGTCCGTGTTGGTGTAGCTCGCGCCCAGCCTGCGCGGCGGCAGGCCCGTGCCCTGGACGGCCAGTTCGAGCGCATCCGTCGTCACGCAGGGGGCGTCGGCCGCGGCGGCCATGTCGGCGTTGCCGGTGGCGTCGATGAGCGTCCTGCAGAGGACGACGCCGCGTCCCTGGGGCGTCGCGACCGCGACGCCGAGCACGCGGTCGCGGTCGGCGAAGACCCCGCAACCCATGGCGCCGAACCAGATGCGCGCGCCGGCCGAGACGAGCGTCGCGCGCCACCACTCGGCCTTCTGCTCGATCTCCCAGGAGGCGCCGCCCGCGACCTCGGCGCTGAAGCCCACGCGGTTGCCCCAGTAGTACTTCGAGATCGCGCCCTGGGTGCCGACGCCGCCCAGGCCGTGCAGGAACTCCAGGACGAGCGTGCGGGCGCCCCGCCGCGCCGCGCCGATCCCCGCAGGCGCGCCGCTCGTCCCGCCGCCCACGACGACGACATCGAACTCGCCGAGGACGGGCAGCGCGTGCGGCTCCTGAACGACCGCGCCGAGGGGGTCGCGCGCCCCGGCGGGGCGGAGCCCCGTCAGGATCTCGCGGACATCGCCGCGCGGCGCACCGGCTGCGTTGGCGCCGGGAAGGCTCGGCGCGGCGGGCATGGCGATGGCGCGCGCTTCCTCTGCCGCCGCCCGCCCCACCCTCGTCCCGAGCGCGATCAGCGCGCACGGCCGCAGCAGCTTCTCGACCGCGGCGCGCGAGACATCGGCGCACCCGCCGAGAACGAACATGCGCGGCGTGCCGGCGGGCTTGAGCGCGCGCAGGTCGATGCCGGCGGGACCGGCGTCGTCGCCGGCCGGCAGCTCGCCGTGCATGGGGTCGGGCGGCACCTGGAAGAACGCATCCGATGTGAACTGCTGGCCGGCGTCGTACGTCAGGCCGCGCGCGGACTCCTCCGCCGCCGCGAACGAAGCGTAGTCGCCGCCGGCGAGCGGCAGCATCAAGGTGTAGTTGTGGATCTCGTAGGCGGCGCCCTTCTCGGCGTACGGCGGCGAGACCGTGCGGACCGTGATGCCGGGGCCCTCGCGGGGCTTCCCTCCGATGACGACGCGCCCGAGCGCGTGGGTGCCGGCCGGAAAGGGCCGGAAGCGCGCGCCGGCCGTGCGCGCGATCCAGGCGCGATCGGTCGCGTCGACGATCACCTTCGCCTTGATCGCCTGGCGGCCGCTCCGGTTGGCGATGACGACGCCGCACGGCGTGCCGCCGGGAGCGCGCAGGACATCGGTGACGTAGCTCGAGTACACGAAATCGACCTTGGCCGCGATAAGCGCCGCATCGAGCGTCTTCTTGACGTGCAGCGGGCGGGCGGGGGCGATGTGCGCCGGTGCGCGCGCCGGTCCCGGCCGGACGACGAGGATCTCGCCGATGAGCACGCGCGCGGCGTTGGGCGCGGCCTGGGCCGTGAGCGCAAGGTAGCGCGTGCGGGCTTCGACCTTGACGGCGATGGGCACGGCCGGGGTGTCGACCGAATCCTGGTCGGCAGCCTCGCTGGCGGCGCGACCGGTCTCGGACCATGTCTGTGCGTCAGTGCTCGTGCTCACCTGGATGCCGCCGAGCCGGTAGTCGGCGCGGTGATAGGCCATCACGCACACGAGTTCGATTTCCTCCTCCTTCCCGAGATCGAGGAGCAGCCGCACGCCCCCGTCGTACTGGACGCTCTCGCGCGCCGCTGAATGCCACGCGCCGTCCCTGAGGAGCGACGGCGGCGCCGTGTCCTTGTGGACGCCCGCCGAGGGGCGGTCCGCTTCGTAGGTGAAGGGAACGAGGCGGCCGGGCTCGAGCGCGAGCGGATCGGCGGCGCGCTCGGCGAAGATCTGCTCCGCAAGCGGCGTGTCGGGCTTCTCGCCGGGCTCGAGCCAGAGCCTGAGCGTCGCGGTCATGTCCTCGCCGAGGTACGGGTACGGTGCGACGAGGAACACCCGGGCCCCGCCCTCACGGGCGGCGACGGCGGCGGCCACCGCGCCCGTGCTGCCGCCGGCGATGACCACGTCGGTCTCGGCGGCGCACGGAAGGGCGCGCCCCGACTCGTTGACGAAGGCCGCGCCGCGCGCGCTCGCAGGCGCGAGAAGCAGCGCCGCCGCGGCGAGAATGACGTGCAGGGGGGTGCGCATGTCGTCCTCCTTACGCTACTGACCATAGCGCGCGCAGGACGGGGGCGTCAAGGAGGCCGACGATCGGGGA
>DHGK01000035.1 GCA_002402755.1 Planctomycetes bacterium UBA4800 | reverse complement strand
GGGTTGCCCTGTGAACGGTTACCTTGTAGGAATGCGCCGTGCTCGCGCGAGCGCGGCGCCGCGGGCCCGCAACGGAGGACGAACGCATGCAGCGCCAGACCTGGAACCGCCGCCGTTTCCTCGGAACCGCCGCCGCGGCTGTGGCGGCGGGCGCATCGACCCGGCACGCGGAGGCGGCGGATCCGCCCGCCGCGCGCGACACGCTCGCCGTCGACCCGGCGCCGCGGTTCGATCTCTCGCCGTACCTCTACATGCAGTTCATGGAGCCGCTCGGCGTCACGGACAGCTCCGTCGACGCAGCCTGGGATTTCATGGGCGGACGCTGGCGGTCGGACGTCATCGACATCACGAAGGTGCTCGCGCCGCCGCTGATTCGCTGGGGCGGGTGCTTCTGCTCGTACTACCGCTGGAGGGAAGGCGTCGGCCCGCGCGAGAAGCGGCCGCCCATGTTGAACCTCCTCTGGGGCGGCATCTACAACAACCAGGTCGGGACGGTCGAGTTCGCCGACTTCTGCCGGGAAGTCGGCGCCGAGNNGGCCGCAAGGGCTGGGCCGTGCTGCCGTCGGGCGAGGTCCGCTCGGGCGATGCCGCGGAAGCCGCCGCCTGGGTCGACTACTGCAACAACCCGGACAACGCGGAGCGGAAGCTGCACGGCCGCGCTCAGCCGCTCGGCATCAAGCTCTGGCAGATCGGCAACGAGACCTCGTACGGCTCGGACAGCTTCACGTGCGAGTCCGCGGCGCGCACAACCGTCGAGTTCGCGCGCGCGATGCGCAAGGCCGACCCCGGCATCGCGCTCATCGGCTGGGGCGAGGACGACTGGGCGCCCGGCATGTGCGAGATCGCCGGCGAGCACCTCGACTACATCGCCTTCCACAACGGCCTCGGGGACGGCGGCGAGGGCTCGCCGCTCCACGGCATCCAGTACCGCAAGGACCCCGACCGCACGTGGGACTACCTCTTCCGCGCGCGCCATGCGCAGGCCGCGCGCATCAAGGACATGCGCGAGCGCGTCGCGCCGTACGGGAAGCCCCTGGCGATGACCGAGTGCCATTTCATTCTCGCCGGCCGCAACCGCAACGAGGTCCTCTCGACCTGGGCGGCGGGCGCCGCCTACGCGGCAGTCATGCACGTTCACGAACGCAACGGCGATGTCCTCAAGATCTCGACGCTCGCCGATTTCTGCGGCACCCGCTGGCAGAACAACGCCGTCATGATCCCGGTGCCCGGCGGGCGATCGTTCCTGATGCCCGTGGCCATGATGATGAGCCTGTACCGCCGGCACACGGGAACCAAGAACATCGCCGTCACGCGCGCGCCCGACGGGCTCGACGTCGCGGCGAGCCGCACCGGCGACAAGGTCTTCCTGCACGTCGTCAACACCCGGAGGACGCGCTCGGTGACGGCGCGCTTCGCGGTCGCCGGCATGGCGGTCGCGGGCGGGCGCGCGGCGTGGTTCGCGCCCGACCCGGAGTGCGAGATCTTCGACTACCGCCCGGAGCACACGTTCCCGCAGGAGCTCGACCTGGCGCCCGGGCAGGCGTGGGTCTTTCCGCCGGCGTCCGTGTCGGCCATCGAGCTCGACGTCACGCCGGCCTGAGGGAGAGGACTGCTATGCTCATCGCAACGATGCTCGCAATCTGCGCCGCGGCGGCGCCCGCCGGCGGCATCGCGCCCGCCGATGCCGCGCGCCTCTCGTACTCGACGCAACGCTTCGTGTGCCTCGATGTCGGGGCCTCGCACGTCGTCAGGCTGAAGGACGGCCGCGAGCGGCGCCTGGCCCTGGAATCCGTCGTCGAGCGCAGCGACGGCGTCATCGCCCTCGTCAGGCGCGCCGACGTCACGGTCGCCATCGACGGCGCGAAGCTCGCGCTCGTCTGCGAGCCGTATCGCATGCCGGTCGAGCACGACGGGCTCAGGCTCCAGGCCGACACGACGTCCGCCTGGACCGACATTCCCGGGCGCGTCCACTTCTCGCTCTGGGATGCGTCCGAGCCCATCGTCGACACGGACCGGTTCGTGTTCCCTCTGCCCGCCTACCGCTTCCTCTCGCACGGCACGCAGGGCCACAACGAACCCGTCCACCTCGGCGATCGCGACGGCGACCCCGACGGCCAGCGCTTCCACCACAACTACGGCTTCGACCTGGCGGGCTTCGACGGGAAGGAGCCGGTCGCAAGCTGCGTCGATGGCACGGTCCTCTACGCCAACCCGGAGGACGGCACGCTGGCCGTCGAGGATGCCGCCGGCATCGTCTTCATGTACGGCCACATGGATTCCATTCTGCCCGCCGTGCGCGCGGGAGCGAAGATCGCGCGCGGCGCGCCCGCCGGCACCGTCGGCCGGAAGGGCGGCTCGGGCAACTTCTCGCACCTCCACGTGGGCATGTTCCTGCGCGCGGAGGACTTCTTCGCCGACCGGCCGTGGCGGGCGTTCAACTTCTACCCGTGGCTGGTGGAGGCGTACCGCCGCGCGGCGGGCACGCGGCTCATGGCCGTGGCGCGCCCGTACGTCGCGGCGCTCACCGGCGAGAAGATCGCCTTCGACGCCTCGCGCTCGCTCGTGTTCGGTTCGACGATCTCGTCGTGCAGGTGGGAGTTCCCGGACGGGCCGCCGGTCGCCGGCGCGCGCGCCGAAAGGACGTTCGACGCGCCGGGCACGTACGCCGTCGCCCTCCGGGTCGAGGACGCGCGCGGACTCCGCGACGTGGATTTCACGACGGTGCGCGTCTACACGCGCGGCAAGGTCGAGGGCGTCATGCCGACGCTGTTTCTCACCTACACGCCTTCGCGCGTGATCCGTCCCGGCGACGAGGTCCTCTTCCGCCTCTGGCCGCAGGGAGCGGAGATCACCTCGATACGCCTCGACTTCGGCGCCGAGGGCGCCGTCGATGACGTCAAGCCCTTCGCAACCGTGACGCGCCGTTTCTCCAAGCCCGGCATTCACATCGTGACCGCGACCGGAAAGGCGGGCGCGCTGCCCGTGACGCAGAAGGCCAAGGTCGTCGTCGAGTGAGGGCGCGCGGCGCGGCCGCGCCGGCGGGCCACACGGCCGCGCGGGCGGCGTTCACCGCGCCGAGTGCGCCGCGGCGCCCGCCTGCGCCCGCTCGACGAGATAATGGAGGTACGGCGCCAGGGTCTTGTTCGGATCGCCCGAGCCGTCGTAGAAGGTCGAGATGATCGGAATCCCGTGCTCCTTCTCGATGCGCGCGAAGATCGAGGCGCTGATCGTCCCCGGCATGCAGAACATCGGCGAGGCGTTGACGATCGCATCGACCTTGTCGCGCGCGACGAAGAGCATGGCGCGGCCGACCGTCAGGATCGTCTCGGTGTGGAACTCCCTGGGCACGTACGGTTCGCCCGCGGCGATGACATCCATCACGTCCGGCTCCTCCCGGTCTTCGATGAAGCGCCGGACGGCCCGCGCGTACTTGCGCTCGACGGACAGGAACCACGCGCGCTCCAGGAGCTGCGTCAGCCTGCCGCGGCGGAACGTGCTGCTCGTCCACGTGCGGAAGCCCTCGACGGCGTTGCAGAAGAGCACCCACTCGCCGATCGAGCTCGCGAGAACCTCGCCGCCCAGATCCTCGATGACGCGGATGACGCCGTTGTTCGTGAAGGGATCGTTGCGAACGTAGATCTCCCCGACGAGCCCGATCTTCGGCTTGGGGCGCGGCGTGCACGGCGTCGCGGCGACTGCCGCCGCGTACCCGCGCAGCACGGCCGCGAGATCGGGCGCCGGCGTCTCGATCTCCGCGGCCGCGCGTTCGGTCCATTCCTCCGTCGCGCGGTCGATGGCGCCGGGCTCGTCCTCGTACGGCCGGTGCTTCAGCACGATCTTCCGCATGATGTCGCTCACGACGATCGCGTGCCACAGGAGCTTGCGGCCGCGGGAGCCGAGCCCGCCGTACGAGTTCTCCGAGTTGATCGCCAGGACGCGCACGCCGTCCCAGCCGCGCCGCGCGAACGCCATGTCGGCCAGCGTCGCGTACTGCCCGAACCGGCACGGCCCGCACGTCGACGGCATGAAGAAGACGACGCGCGCGGGATCGAGGCCGCGGGCTTCGATCGTCGTCAGCATCGACCCGATCGTCGCGGGGCACGGCAGGCACTCGCCGCCCGACGTGCAGGCCAGGCCGGCCGCGAGCGTCTCGGGCGTCTGCGCGAGCACCTCGGCCCCGTAGCCGAGGGCGCGGAACACGGAGGCGGTCAGACGCGCCACGATCGGCTCCATCGGCGGCACGAAGATCACGTCGCCCCGGCGAACGAGGCTCATGTCAGCGATGCAGACCATCGCTCACCTCGCAGGCAAGGACGTGCGCCGCGCGGCGCGGCGCCCGCACGGACGGCGCGCCGCCGCCGCGCCACGCCTGAAACGACTCGAGCGCCGCCTCGATGCGCGTCAGATACCCCGCATCGGCCCCGTGCCCGTCGAACTGGAGCACCAGGTACGGCTTGCCGGCGCGCGCCATGATCTCCTTGAAGTAGCTCAGGACGTACGAGTCGGGGCCGCACGAGAAGCTCGTGAAGTAGACCGGGAAGAGCGAGGGGTGCGCCGCCGTGTAGTGCGCCGCCGAGAGAATGCGCTGCCCGTAGCTCCAGTACATGTTCGGGAACAGGGGCGCCGCCCTGCCGAGGGACGCCTCGACCTGGTCGATCGCGAGCACCGGCGGTCCCATCTCCGCGATCCTTCGGGGCAGGTCGAGGTTGAGCCCGCGGTCAAGCGCGTTGTACGGCCGGCCGATGAGCACGATGCCGAAGCCGCCGCCCGCCGCGAGTTTCGCGATCGCCGCGCGCCCGGCCTCGAGGTTCTCGCGGCGGAAGCGGTCCTGCGCCGCGCGGCCCGCCTCCACCGCGGCGAGCACCTGGCGGCGCGTCACGCCGAGGGGCCCGCGCAGCGCCTCGTGGAGCCCGCCGGCGAGGTTCGACGTGTCCGAGAAATCGACGACCGGCGCGAGCAGCCTGTCGCGCGCGCGCTCCTGGAGCGCGCTCCGGACGAGGCTCGGATAGGCCTGCACGTAGCAGCAGAAGTACGCGTTCGTGAACCCTTCCGGGCACGCCTCGCGGATCTGGTGCGGCACGAAGACGTAATCGACATCGCGCGCGAACAGCTCGTCGGCGTGCCCGAGCGCGGCGAGCACCGGCGCGCAGAATTCCGCGGTGACCAGGCTCTCGCCGCGCGCGACCGTGTCGCCGGTCGTCGGCGCCGAGAGCACCGTCTCGCACCCCAGCGCGGCGAAGCACCGCCGCCAGAACGGCAGGAAGCTGTGCATGGTGAGCGCGCGCGGGATGCCGATCCGCGCCGTGCGCGGCCGCCGCGCCCACGGCCAGGGCGCGCGCGAAGGCGGGTGCGGCGCGCCGCCGCCGTCCTGGAGCAGGCGGTCGCGATGCGCGATCGCCGCGTAGCCTTGCAGATCCTTGGGTTTCGGCCGGACGTCGTCGTACTCGCGGCCGCACTTCAGGCCCCAGGCGACCACGTCGTCGGGCATGCGAATCACGGAGAGCTTGCAGCGGTTGCGGCACAGCGTGCACTGCTCGTTCTCGACCACGATCTTCACATCGGCGAACGCGAGGCCCCGGAACGCCGTCGGCCCGCGCACGCGCTCGTGGGCGAAGAGCGCCATGCCCAGCGCCCCCGTCACGTGGCAGAGCGGCGAGACGTTGATGGGCCGGCCGAGCCGCTGCTCGAACGCCGCCACGAGCGCGCGGTTGCGCGCCGTCGCGCCCTGGAACAGCACGTGGTCGCCGATCCCGAGCCCCCCCACCACCTTGTTGAGGTAGTTGTCGCGCACGGAGTGCAGCACCGCCGCGGCCACCTGCGCCTTCGACCACCCTTCCGCGAGCAGGAGGTCGAGGTCGCGCTCCATGTACACGGTGCAGCGGTCGGACGTCACCGGCGCGCTCACGCCCATCGCCAGGTCCGCGAAGGCCTCGATCGGCACCTTGAGCTTCTGCGCCTGCTCCTCGATGAAGGAGCCGGTCCCGGCCGCGCACACATAGTTCATGACCGAGTTGTAGACGACGCCTCCGGCCATCTGCGTGAACTTGGCGTCCTGGCCGCCGAGCTCGATGATCGTGTCGACCGCCGGGTCGATCGCCGCGGCGGCGCGCGCGTGCGCCGTGATCTCGTTCAGGACGAGGTCGGCGCCGATCACCCGCCCCACCATCTTCCGCCCGGAGCCGGTCGTGCCGACCGCAGCGATGTCGAGCTCGATGCCGTGCCGTTCCTCCAGTTCGCGCAGCGCCTGGAGCACGTGCTGCGTCGCCCTGAGCGGCACCCCGGCCGTCTTGCGGTAGCACCACGCCACGGTCCTGCCCGAGGCCTCGACCAGGGCCGCCTTCGTGCTCGTGCTGCCGATGTCGATGCCCATCGCGACGCGGAAACGCTGTCCCTGCGCCGCGGGCACGAGCAGTGCGACCTCGGTGCCGCGGTCGTCGACGAAGTAGTCCTCGCAGGCGGCGTCGGGATACCGCGAGAGCGTCAGGGCGAGCGGCGGCCGCGTGTGCGCATCGGCCGCGCGAAGCTTCGGGGCGTCGAGCGGCGCCGGATCGAACGCGATGGGCGCGGCATGCTCGCGCGCCCAGAACGCGGCGCCGAGCGCGCCCGCGCGCTCGGGATTCTCGGGCACCACGACCTCGACGCCCAGCCGTTCGCGCACGGCTGCGGCGACGCACTCGTTGAGCGCGACGCCGCCGACAAGCGCCGTCGTGCCGGCCAGCGTCGTCCCGCCGAGGAGCCCGTCGACGGTGCTCGCGCCCAGGCCGTGGCACAGGCCCTTGGCCACGGCCTCGACCGGAAACCCCTCCTGCTGGAGGTGGATCATGTCGGTCTTGGCGAACACCGCGCAGCGCGTCGCCACGGACGGCGCCAGGCCGGCGTAGGTCGCGGCGATCCGGCCGAGATCCTCGGGCGCGATGCCGAGCCGCAGGGCCTGCTGGTCGAGAAACGCGCCCGTGCCCGAGGCGCAGGCGGAGTTCGTGGTGTTCTTGAGAAGACGGCCCTGCCCGTCGAGCGTCGTGAGGCTGAAGGACCCGCCCCCGATGTAGAGAATGTTGCGGGCCTCCGGTACGATGCGCCGCACCGCCTCGATCTGGGCGACGGTCGCATCGAGGACGCGGCCCGCGAGGCCGAGGCGCCGCGCGCCCGCGCCGGTCAGGGCGTACGCGGCAATCTCGGACCGGGGATAGGGCGCGAGCATGCGGCGCAGCACCTTCTCGGGCTCGCCCGCGTGCTTCTCGTAGGCGCCCGCGGCGACGCGGCCTTCCTCGTCGAGGAGGACGGCGGCGGCCGCCACGGCGCCCACATCAATCCCAAGATAGTAACTTCCCATGCCGGCATGTTCCGTTCGATGGCGGATGAACAGGAGATTTTGGCACGTGCGCGGGCACTTTGCAAGCGCCCGGCGCGGCGCCGCCGTGGCGGCGCGCGCCGGCGTGCGCTATCCTTGCCGCGGTTCAATGCAGCTCATCAATCTCCTGGAATTCGCCATTCTCGTCTTCTCGATCATCCTGCACGAGCTCGCGCACGGAGGGGTCGCGTTCGCGCTCGGGGACCCGACCGCGAAGAACGCCGGGCGGCTCACGTTGAATCCCATCCCGCACATCGATCTCCTGGGCTCGATCCTGCTGCCCCTCGTGCTGCTGCTCTCCGGCGCGGGCATCCTCATCGGGTGGGCCAAGCCCGTGCCCGTCGATGTGGCGCGCTTCCGGAACCCCCGGCGGGGCTTCATGCTCGTCGGCGCCGCGGGACCGGCGGCGAAC
>DHGK01000328.1 GCA_002402755.1 Planctomycetes bacterium UBA4800 | reverse complement strand
GTTATTGTTGCGCGGCCCCTAAGCGCATCGAACGCCGCGAAGAACTCGGCCTCCGTATCTCTGAATGACATCGCCCGAATCAACCGTACGATCGCCCGCGCAAAGTTCCCGGGGGCCATGACTTGCGTGTCGCTCAGGCACCCCACGTCGACGAGTAGGAACTCCATGGCCGCGGACAGTTCCTCGAAATCGCCGCCGTGCGCGAGGATGTCCGCAAGGCGCACCGGCCCCGACCAGGGAGCGGCTCCCGTGTAGAACACGATGGGTATCACGAGCGGCCAGCGGAATCCCTCCGCGCACCGGATCCGGGCCGAAACCGCCGCCCGCTGGTCCTGCCAGATGCGGTGCTTGTACAACTGCATGCGCATGGGCATCGAGAAATCGACCGCGCTCTGATGCTCGATCAGAAACACGGCAAACGTCCCGCAATCCTCGACCGGCACTTGCCACAGCACGTCGCGCGCGCCCGCCCGCAGCTTCTCCGTCACGAAGCCCTGCGGGAGCATCTCCGCCCGATCGAATCTCAGCGCACCGCGTGCGCCGCGCAGGTCGATGAAGGCATCCACGAAATCGACGAACGTGCGCCTGTGCCGGAAGAGCGCCGCCATCGCGTTCCCCTTGAACTGCCTGGGATAGTCCTTCCCGGCCTCGCGTCCCGGCATGCTCCCTCCTCCGCAGGGCGTGCATCACGTGTGTCCCTCCGGCGCCCCGGCCGCGCCCGCGAGAAACCTCGACGAGCCGGCCGCACCGCAGCGCCGCCCGCCACCGTGATACCCCACAACGCGGGCGGACGCCAGCAACACGCCGCCGCGCGCGGCGGGCGCGATGCGACCGAAGGCAATATATTTCCCCATGCGTATTGCGCGTTTCAGGCGCCCGCGCTGCGCCTGCCCTTCACAGCGTGAACGTGAAGTCGTCGATCAGCGCGCCCGGGAGGCGCGCGCTTCCCGTCGAGCGGCCGCCGTAGGAGCCCGGATTCAGCAGGAAATCGCGCTCGGCCGTGAGGCCGACAAGATTCTCGCCGAGCGCCCGGTACATCGTCTCGTCGAAGCGCATCACGTTCAGGGGCGCCGCGATCGCGCCGCCCTCGACCCAGAAGGTCGCGAAGCGCGTCATCCCCGTGACCCTGCAGGCCGCGCGGTCCGAGAAGTTCAGGTACCAGGTCTGGTTGACCCAGATCCCGGTGCCGAGGCGCGCGAGCGCCTCGGCCGCCGGAATGTCGCCCGCGTCCATGTCGAGCGAGTCGGGCCGCTCGTCGCCGGAGGCCCCGTTGGGCTCAAGGCCGTACTCCTTTCCCGAGCGCGGCGAGACCAGGCAGTCCCGGATGCACCCTGCCGCGATCAGCGTGACCTGCCCGGGACGGATGAAACCCTGCCCCTGGAAGCTCGGCGCGATGCCGCCCGCGGTGTTCTCCCTGATCGTGACCTTCGGCGACAGCCGCGCCTCGCCTTCCAGCATCTTGAGAAGCGGCGTCGTCTTCGTCCGCTGCGCCTTGAGCGAGAACCCGCCCCAGCACAGCATGTCGACGAAATCCTCCATCGCCGACGGCGCCAGGTACACGCGGTACTTCCCCGGCGCGATCGTCCGCGGCGGCCGCGCGAGCACGGCGAGCTGCCCGGCCGCGCGCTCGACGCGCCCCCCGAACTCCTCGTCCGACCACTCCAACCCCGCGTACCTGCTCTTCACGGCCTTGTCGGCCGCGTGATAGAAGCTCCAGTCAAGGTTGAAGCTGTGCGTCGAGAACCAGTTCCGCTGGCCGAGCGAGTTCGCAAAACCGTGGCAGATGCCGCCCTGGGCGTAGATCCCCACCATGTCCCGCCCTGCGCCGGCGCCGAGAATCGCCGCCAGCGCCTGCCCGCGATCGGGCAGGAGATCCTCGCCGTGCTGCTCCCCGCTCCTGACCTCGGTCGCGTACAGGAGATACGGGTCCTCGGGCACGTGCGGGAGTTGCGCGCGCAACCCGTCGAGCATCGCCGCGAGGCCCTCCATGTCCGCGCTCTTCTCGCGGCTCACGCTCAGCGAGCCCTTCGCGTGGTGCCCGCCGGCGACGAGCTCCAGGCCGAAATGCGCCTGCGACACGTGCCCGGCCTGCCTGACGCGGCTCCGGTTGAAGCGCACGAAATCCGATTCCTCGCCCGAGAAGCCCGCGAGGAGAACCTCCCCGCCGCGAAGCTTCGCGCTCAGCGCATCGACGAGCTCGTAGAAATATTTCTGCATCGGCCCTATTCCCCGCCGAAGACGTCCACGTCCTTGAACACGCACGCCGGGCTCGCGTGCCCGACCCTGATCATCTGGTTGGGCTCGCCCTTGCCGCAGAACGGCGTTCCCATGACCGCCGCCGTCACGGCGCTTCCCACCTTCGCCAGGCTGCGCCAGAACGTCGCCGAGATGCCGCGGTAGTTCGGGTTCTTGACCACCGCACCCAGGCGGCCGTTCTCGATCAGCCGCCCCCACTCGCAGCCGAACTGGAACTTGTTGCGGCTGTCGTCGATCGACCAGGAGCGGTTGGTCTGCATGTACACCCCCCGCTCGATCGACGCGATCATCTCCTCGAGGCTGCTCTCGCCCGGCTCGAGGTTCAGGTTCGCCATGCGGTCGATCGGCGGCCGGTTCCACCCCGACGCCCGGCTGTTGGCCGTGCCCGGCGCGCCCGCGCGCGCCTGCGAGATCCCGCCGCCGAGCGCGCGCTTCAGTATTCCGCGCTCGATGATGAAGACCTTCTCGGCCCGCAGGCCGTCGTCATCGTAGCCGAAGCTCGCAAACTGCTCGGGCCGCGTCGGGTCGTAGGTGATGTTCAGAAGGTCCGAGCCGTACCGGTAGGACCCGAGCATGTCGAGCGTGACGAAGCTCGTCCCCGCGTAGTTGCGCTCGTCACCGAGAATGCGGTCGAGCTCCAGCGGATGCCCCACCGACTCGTGGATCTGGAGGATCATCTGGTCGGGCGCGGCCAGGAGATCCATCGTCCCGGACGGGCAGTTCGGCGCCGCGAGCAGCTCGAGCGACTCCGCCGCGATGCGCGGCGCCGCCTTTCGGAACCCCGTGGCCTCGAGCGCCTCCATGCCGCCCTGGCGGCAGTTCTCGCGGAGGCCCCCGAACGAACGCGTCTGCGTCTCGGCCTTGGCGCTCGCCGTGGCGCTGAGCCCCGGCACGATGAAGCTGAAGCGCTGCCTGACGCGGCCGTCCTCCGACGTCAGGTAGAGCGTGTCCATGCGCACGTGCCAGAGGACGGCCTGCCAGTCCACGATCCGCGGGTCGGTCTTCAGGCGCGCGCACTCCTCGCGCAGGAGGTCGAACTTCTCGCCGAGCGGCACCGACGACCACGGCGTCTTCTCCGGGCCCGCGTACTCGCCTCGTGGGTGCGGCATCGCGAGCGCCGCGCAATCGACCACGGACACGCCCGCGGTCTTGCGCGCCCAGTACGACGCTTCCTCGACCGCACGCTTCAGGCCGGCGCGCGAGCAGTCGCTCGTCGCCGCGTAGCCCATGCCGCCCTTGTCGATCACGGTGATCATGGCGCCGCCGTCGTCGCTCAGGTAGGCGGGCTCGGCCACCCCCTGGCGCACGCTCGCCATCTCCTCGTGCTCGCGGACGTGCCTGAGCGAGCAGAAGTCCGCCCGGGGCAGGACCTCGCGGAAAGAGGCCTCCAGCTTGTCGTGCATGGCGCGCGCTCCGATCGTCTGAATCCGAACCCGTCCATGGTAGCAGAACGGAGGGCGGCGGCAATGGCGCGCACGCACTGCCCTATCGCCCCGAGGGGACGAGCAACACGTTGGAAACCCGCCCGGAGCTCCTTGCAGAGCGAAACGGCGGCACGGTGGAACAAATGTCGTACCCAAGCGCGACGATCAGGTCCCTGAGCGAGGACGAGTCGCCGGCGATCTCCATCAGGATGGGCGGCCTCCTCGTCCCGCGTTCCAGATACGGCCTCAACCCGCGCAGGACATCGTGTTCGAAACCCTCCACATCGATCTTCAGGAGATGGGGCGCCGCCGCGTTGCCCCGGAGTATGTACTCCGAAAGGGTGATTCCCGCCACCGTCACACGCTCTCCCGAGCCCTTTCCGCCGGTCGCGTCCCGGAGCGACGCCCAGGTGCAGTTTGCGCGGGGCTCGAATTGCACCGGTTCCGACGAGGCCCCCACGGCGGCGTGGACGGGGCGAATGTCGTAGCGCGGATTGCGCGCCTTCAACGCGCGTAGATTCTCGACGCAGCGAGGATCGACATCGAATGCATGAACCTGTCCGCGCGGCCCGACGCGAGCCGCGGCGACGGCCGAGAAGTAGCCGATGTTCGCGCCGACATCGAAGAACACGCCACCTCTCGGGAGCAGCTTCCGGACAAGGTGGATCGCGCACGGCTCGTACGTCCCGCACCCGATCTGGGTCAGATACTCAAGGAAGGCGCCCTCCCGCGGAAGACTGGGGGCCAGAGGAAGCTCGATGCCGCCCACACGCGTGATTCTCCCGGGCACGGGGCGCGTCGTTCGCACCCGCTGCACGACGAGGGAAAGGAGAAGCTCGGGAGCCCAGAACGCCAGTGCCGCCCACACTCTCAGCTTCTGGAGCATTTCGCGGACCTCCTTCACACCGAAAGAGCAACGCGCGGCCAAGTATAGGTGGCGCCGCACCGCGTTGGCAAGAACAGCTCGCGCGAGGTCGGGCCTCATAGCCGGCGCGCCGGCAGGCCCCGCCCCCCTGCGTGCGCGCGCCCCGCGCCCGGGTTACAATGACGGCGCTCGCGTAGGTTTCGGCACACACGAGGCGCGTTTCCCTATGGCCCAGCGCAGAACCATCGACTCCCCGCTCCACGGCGGCCGCGCGCCGCGCTGGCTCTTCGAGCGCATGGAAGGGCTCGCCGGCGAGATCGTGCGCCTCATGATCCTCGATGCGGGGCCGGTCGAGGTCCTGCGGCGCCTCGCCGATCCGTGGTGGTTCCAGGCCTTCGGCTGCGTCCTCGGCTTCGACTGGCACGCCTCGGGCCTGACGACCGTCACCTGCGGGGCGCTCAAGGCGGCCTGCGCGCGCCTGGGCGGGGACTTCGGCATCACGGTCGCGGGCGGCAAGGGCCGGACAAGCCGCAAGACGCCCGACGAGATCGCCGAGGCGTGCATGCGAAGCGGCCTCGATGCGACGCCGCTCGTCCGGACGAGCCGTCTCGTCGCCAAGGTCGACTCGGCTGCGGTCCAGGACGGGTTTCAGCTCTACCACCACACCTTCTTCTTCGACCGCCTCGGCAACTGGTGCGTCGTCCAGCAAGGCATGAACGACGCGACCTCCCGCGCGCGACGCTATCACTGGCTCTCCGAGACCGTGACCGATTTCACGTGCGAGCCGCACGTGGGCATCGTGCAGGAATACGCGCCGCCCCCCGGCGCCGCCTTCCCCGTCCTGAACCTCGTCGCCGAGGAAGGTGCCGATAACCGGCGTTGCCAGGCCGAGCTCTCGCGCCTCGCGCCCGCCGAGCTCGAGAAGCTGTTCCGGCCGGAGCTCGTCCTCCCGGCCCACCACGGCCTGGACGCGAGCCCCTTCCGCGACGCGCACCTGAGGAAGCTCGTTCAGAGCCTCCACGAGGCCCAGTCGCGGGACTTCACGGCGCTCCTCGAGCTCCAGGGCGTCGGCCCCAAGGCCGTGCGCTCGCTCGCCCTGATCGCCGAGGTCGTTTACGGGAAGCCGCCGTCGTTCCGCGACCCCGCGCGCTACAGCTTCGCCCACGGTGGGAAGGACGGCATTCCGTTTCCCGTGAAAACGACCGAGTACGACCGCAACATTGCGATTCTGAGAGAAACCGTCGACAGCGCCAAGATAGGCCATTACGAAAAGACGCGCGCGCTGCAGCGTCTCGCCCGCGTCGCCGAGGGCACGCAGGACGCGGGAGACTCCCGCGGCGCGGCCGCGCGAGCCGATTAACACAAGAGTCCGAGAACTTTCTCCGCCGTTCCCGGTCAAATCACCCAGAGGCATTGCCGTGCGGCATTGACGCAGGAGGAACTCATATGAACCGTGTCGCCATCATCGCGGTTGTCGCGTTGTCGGCAGGGCTCGCATTCGCCGGCGAGCTCGGCTACCTCGAGGAGTTCGCGCTCGCGAAGGACAGGGAAGCGGCGCTCGCGCAGCTCATCCCCGGAACCCCCGAGTACTACTACTTCCACTGCCTGCACTACCAGAACACGGGCAGGCTCGACGACGCCGAGAAGATGCTCGGGGAGTGGATCAAGCGCCACAATCGCCAGGGCTCTGTCGAGGAGATGGAGAACAGGCAGGCGCTCCTCAAGTACCCGCGCGACCCCAAGGGCACGCTCGAGTTTCTCGCCCGCAAGCTCGGCCTCGCCTTCAACCACCAGCGCGAGATCGCCGGCGAGGCGCCGAAGCTCCCGACCGCGCTGGACCCCGCCGCGATCAGCCGCGAGACACTCGCCAAGCGCGCATTCGCGGCGCACTCCAACACGGTCGACGGCTTCGAGGACCGCGCGCTCTTCTGGCTCGCCGCCGGCAACCTCGGCCCCGAGCACCGCCGGAGCCTGCTTGCGCGCCTCGCGGATCCCGACGTTCCCGGCCTCGCGCGCCTGGTCGTCGACGACCTGAACGCGCCGCACAGCCAGGGCTTCGGCTCCATGCCGATTCACGGCCGGCTGCTCCTCGCGCAGCTCGACGAATGCGCCGCCCTCAAGCCCGACCTTCTCAACCAGTCGAACTTCGTCGGGACGTATCTCACGCGGCTCAGGCCGAACCCCGATGCCAACTGGCGCCAGGACGCGGCCGTGCGCGAGGCCTACCTCGATACGGTGTGGACCTTCGCCGAGCGGCTCAACTCCTCGCACAACTCGCTCAAGGCGCACGTCCTCCACCACCGCCTCGTCCACGACCGCGCGCTTGGCGTCTACGACAAGCGGCGCTTCATGACGTATCTCGCGCTCCCGCGCAGCGCCGGCTACATGAACCGCGAGTACCTGGCCAAGGAAGAGAACCGCCGCGCCATGGCGGACCTCGCCGCCGACTTCAACGAACTGACGGCGCTGCCGCGCGCGGGCGACGACGAGCCGCTCGTCCGGAGCTACCTCCTGCACTTCTTCGTCGCGGAGAACGACGTCGCGCCCTATGCGGCGTTCCTGAACGACAAGTACCTCGCCCACACCTTCGCCGAGGCCAAGATCGTGAACGGCATCGGCGACATGGAGAAGTGGTACGCGATGCTCCCGCCCGAGAGGTACCAGGCCCTGAAGGAGCGCATCGACCTGGACTTCGACTTCGCCAACAAGACGATCTTCGCCCCGGGCGAGCAGGCGACGCTCACGCTCCACGTCAAGAACGTCAAGACGCTGCTCGTCAAGGTCTTCGAGCTCAACGCCGTCAACTACTATCTCGAGCGCAAGGCCGAGGTCGACACGACGATCAACCTCGACGGCCTGGTCGCCAACGACGAGAAGACCTACACCTACGACGACCCGCCGCTCAGGCGCGTCGCGCGGAGGTTCGAGTTCCCGGCCCTCAAGGACCGGGGCGTCTACGTCATCGACTTCATCGGCAACGGCAAGAGCAGCCGCGCCGTCATCCGCAAGGGCAAGCTCAGGTCGCTCGTCCGGACGACGCCCGCGGGCCACGTCTTCACGGTGCTGGACGAGGCCAACCGCAAGGTCGCGGACGCGTCGCTCGCCCTCGGCACGCAGCGCTACACGGCCGACAAGGACGGCACGATCGCCGTGCCGTTCAGCTCCCAGCCCGGCCGGCAGCCCATCGTCCTCATCCAGGGCAATTTCGCTTCCCTGGATTACTTCCAGCACGAGGCCGAGGCGTACGCTCTGAGCGCGGGCATCCACGTCGAGCGCGAAGCGCTCCTCGCGCGCGCGAAGGCCCAGGTCATCGTCAGGCCCTGCCTGACGCTCAACGGCACGCCCGTCTCGCTCTCGCTGCTCGAGGACACGGCCCTCCTCATCGCGTCGACCGACCGCGACGGCGTGAGCGCGACGAAGGAGGTGCGGCCGTTCGCGCTCAAGGAGAACGTCGAGGCGGTCCACGAGTTCCAGGTGCCGGCCAACCTCGCCGCGCTGCAGTTCGTCCTCACTGCCAGGGTCAAGAACCTGAGCCGCAACGAGACGGCGACGCTCCAGGCCGAGCGCGCCTTCACGCTGAACGGCATCGATGCCGCCGACAAGATCGAGGACCTGCACCTCCTGCGCGAGACCGGCGGCTACGCGATCGAGGTCCTCGGCAAGAACGGAGAATCCAGGAACGACCGGCCCGTCGCGCTGACGCTCAAGCACCGCGACTTCCGCGATGAGGTCAAGGTCACGCTCAAGACCGATGCAGACGGCCGCGTGACGCTCGGCGCCCTCGCCGGCATCGACTGGGTCAGGGCGCAGGGGCCGGAAGGCACGCAGCACACGTGGGCAATGGGCCGCGACCTCTGCACGTATCCGGCCGCGTGCCACGCGAACGCCGGCGACGCGATCGCCGTGCCGTGGGTCGGCGCGGGCAAGGAAGTGACGGCGGCGGACGCGGCGCTCCTCGAGTACCGCGGCGCCGCGTACGTCAGGGACTGGTTCCGCGCGCTGCGTGTGGAGGACGGCTTCCTGAAGATCAACGACGTGCCCGCCGGCGACTACGTCCTCGTCCTGAAGGACGCGGGCGCCAGGATCACGGTGCGCGTGACCGAGGGCGAGCCGCGCGAGGGCTACCTCCTCTCGAAGTTCAGGCAGCTCCAGGCCGCGAAGACGGCGCCGCTTGCGGTCGCCGACGTCGCGGCGGGCGCCGGCGAGATCGTCGTCAAGGTCGCGAACGCGAACCCGTGGACGCGCGTCCACGTCTTCGGCACGCGCTACGTGCCCGAGTATCCGCTCTACTCCGACATGAACGCGGCGGCGCCGCCCGCGCTCTTCGCGATCTCGCGCCTCCAGCCCGAGACGCTGTACGTGACCGAGCGCGACATCGGCGATGAGTACCGCTACATCCTCGAGCGCAAGTACGCGAAGAAGTTCCCCGGGATCATGCTCTCGCGCCCGAGCCTGCTCCTCAACCCCTGGGCGGTCAGGTCGACCGAGACGGGCGTCCAGGTCGCGCGCGGCGGCGGCGAGTTCGGGCGCAGGCAAGCCGAGCGCGGCGCGGAGGGCGCCGCGGACGGCATGGGCCGCCGTCGCGGCGGCGCCGCGGAGGCGGGCGGCTTCTCCGGCCTCGACTTCCTGGGCGAGGGCGCGGCGGCGCTCCTCAACCTCGTCCCCGACAAGGACGGCGCCGTCAAGGTGCCGCGCGCGGCGCTCGGCGCCCACCAGCACATTCACATCCTCGCCGTGGACCCCTTCCAGACCGTCTACCGCGAGGTCGTCCTGCCGTCCGTCGAGATGAAGCTCAAGGACCTGCGCCTCATCGCCGGGCTCCAGCCCGAGAAGCACTTCACGGAGCAGAAGACGGTGAGCATCGTCCCGAAGGACGGCGCGTGGGCGCTCGCCGACCTGACGACCGCGGAGCTCGAGACCTACGACACGCTCGGCAAGGTCTACCGGCTCTTCGCGACGCTGAGCGGCAATGCAACGCTCGGCGAGTTCGCGTTCGTCGCCGACTGGCCGAAGCTCGCCGACAAGGAACGGCGCGAGAAGTACGCCGAGTTCGCCTGTCACGAGCTCAACTTCTTCCTCTTCAAGAAGGACCCCGCGTTCTTCGATCAGGTGGTCAAGCCCGCGCTGGCCGACAAGAAGGACAAGACCTTCCTCGATAAGTGGCTCCTCGGCGCGGACCTGGGCGAGTACCTCTCGCCCTGGGCCTACGGACAGCTCAACATCGTCGAGCGCATCCTCCTCGGCCTGCGGATCAAGGAGGAGCAGCCCCACATGGCGCGGCACGTGGCCGACCTCTGCGACCTCCTGCCGCCCGACATCGAGCGGGCCAATCAGCTCTTCGCGACCGCGCTCAAGGGCCGGGCTCTGGAGACGGGCGATGCGTTCGGGCTGGCGGTGGCCGGCGCCGAATTGCGGGAGAAGAAGGAATCCGAGGCGCGCAACATGGTCGAGGGGCTGCAGCGCACCGCCCGCGTCCGCAGCGCCGCTCCCGGCGCGCCGCCCGCGCCGGCCACCGCCGCCGCGCCGCAAGCAGCGAAGGCCGGCGCCGTGGCTGCTCGGGGATTCGCGGGCGGCGCCGGCCGCCCGGCCGCGGACAGGAAGGACGCCGCCCCCGAGGAAGACGCCGCGGCTTCAGCGCCGGCCGAGGAGCCGGAGATGGAACTCGAGGCGCTGCTCGAGGACGCCGCCGACAAGCGCAAGGCCGTCCGCCAGCTCTTCCGCCAGCTCGACAAGACCATGGAGTGGGCGGAGAACAACTACTACAAGCTGCCCATCGAGGCCCAGAATGCAGATCTGATCACGGTGAACGCGTTCTGGCGCGACTACGCCAAGCACGGCGAGGGCGCGTTCTTCTCGACGCACATCGCCGAGGCGTCGCGCAGCTTCCCCGAGATGATGCTCGCGCTCGCGGTGCTCGACCTGCCGTTCGCGGCCGCCGAGCACAAGAGCGCGATCGACGGCGCGCGCTTCTCGCTCGCGCCGGGAAGCCCCATGCTGATCTTCCACAAGGAGATCAAGGAGGCGGCGCCCGGCGACGAGAAGGCGCCCGTCCTCGTCAGCCAGAACTTCTACCGCCACGGCGAGCGCTACCGCCACGAGGGCAACGAGCAGATCGACAACTACGTCACCGACGAGTTCCTCGTCCACACGATCTACGGCTGCAACCTCGTCATCACGAACGTGACCTCGTCGCGCCGGAAGTTCGATGTCCTGTGGCAGGTGCCCGCCGGCGCCATCCCCGTCGCCAAGGGAACGCAGACAAAGAGCCTGACGATCGATCTGGAGCCCTACCGCACCTTCACCGCGGACTACTTCTTCTACTTCCCGTCCGAGGGCAAGTTCCCGCAGTACCCGGTGCACGTGGCCAGGGACGAGAAGCTGGCGGCCTTCGCGCAGCCGTTCGCGTTCAACGTCGTCGCGACGCCGAGCAAGATCGACCGCGCGTCGTGGGAGTTCGTGTCGCAGCACGGCAGCGAGGAGGACGTCCTCGCGTTCATGAAGGCCAACAACCTCGGCCGCGTCAACCTCGAGAAGATCGCCTGGAGAGTTCAGAACGCCGCGTTCTTCGACGCGGCGATCGCGCTCCTCGGGACGCGGCACATCTTCCAGCCCGTGCTCTGGTCGTACGCGATCAAGCACAACCGGCCGGCCGCGATCAGGGAGTTCCTGGCGCACCAGGACGGCTTCGTCAACCAGTGCGGGGCGGCGCTCGCCTCGGAGCTCCTCGCCATCGATCCGGTGATCCGGAAGACGTACCAGCACCTCGAGTACTGGCCGCTCGTCAACGCGCGGGCCCACAAGCTCGGCAAGGCGCGCCAGATTCTCAACGACCGCTTCTTCAGCCAGTACATGGCGTTCACGCGCGTCTTGAGCTACCTGCCGGCCCTCGACGACGAGGACCGGCTGTCGCTCGTCTGCTATCTCCTCATGCAGGACAGGTTCGAGGACGCGTTCGCGCACTTCGCGCAGGTCGCGCCCGGGAAGCTCGCGACGCGGCTCCAGTACGATTACTGCAAGACGTATCTCGGGCTCGTGAGCGGCGACACGGCCGCGAGCCGGGCGCTGGCGGCGAAGTACGCGTCGTACGGCCACGAGCGCTGGCGGAAGCTCTTCGCCGCGGCGGCGGCGCAGCTCGACGAGATCGAGGGCAAGGCCGGCGCGGTCGCCGACGAGAAGGACAGGACGCAGGCCCAGTCGGCGCTGGCCGCGACCGAGGCGAGCTTCGACCTGGAGGTCGAGGGCCGCGCGGTGAAGATCGCGTACCAGGCCCTCCCGCGCTGCACGATCAATTACTATCTCATGGACATCGAGCTTCTGTTCTCGCGCAATCCCTTCGTCGGGCAGTACGCGGGGCAGTGCGCGTTCATCCGGCCGAATGCGACCGAGGAGCGCGCTCTCGACCCGGAGAAGACCGAGGTGACGTTCGACATTCCGGCGCAGTTCCAGGCCCGCAACGTCATGATCGAAGCGGCGGGCGCCGGCGTCAAGAAGTCGAAGGCCTACTTCTCGAACGCGCTCGCCGTGCAGGTCATCGAGGGCTACGGCCAGGTCAAGGTCGCGGCCGAGAAGGACGGCAAGGCGCTGAGCGCCGTGTACGTCAAGGTGTACGCGAAGCAGAAGGACGGGGCGGTGAAGTTCTACAAGGACGGTTACACGGATCTTCGCGGCCGCTTCGACTACGCGTCGCTGAGCACGGACGACCTGGACAGGGTCGAGCGCTTCGCGCTCCTCGTGATGAGCGAGGAGCACGGCGCGGTGGTGAGGGAGGCGGCGCCGCCGGCGAGATAGGAGGCTGTAGGCTATAGGCTATAGCCTACAGCCTATCTCGTGACCGTTCACGGTTTTGTGACCGTTCACGGTTTTCTCGCCGTGCTCGGATACACAGACAGGCTGCATCTGACGGAGAAGAAACCACAGAGGCACCGAGAGCACAGAGACGGAAACGTGAGACGAGGCGCGGCCTCAAGCCCATTGCGATCCGATCTCTCTCCGTCCTTCTCTGTGCTCTCGATGTCTCTGTGGTGTGCTTCCTCGGAGAGGACGCGCGTCCGCCTGCGTGCACGCGGTGAGGAAACCGTGAACGGTTACACGGTTTTCTCGCCGTGCTCG
>DHGK01000230.1:9697-27878 GCA_002402755.1 Planctomycetes bacterium UBA4800 | reverse complement strand
CGCATCGACGCGATCGAGACCGAAGACTTCTTCGGCTCGCTCGAGATCTGGGTGCCGAAGCTGAGCCACCTGGCCAACTGGTACGAGACGGCCTTCAGGCGGGCGAAGCAATCGGGCGCCGAGCTCTGGTTCTACACGTGCTGCCACCCGACCGGTGCGTATCCGAACAGGTTCCTGGACTACCCGCTCCTGAAGACCCGCGTGCTGCACTGGATCAACTACCTCTACGACATGGACGGCTACCTTCACTGGGGCCTGAACCACTTCACCGGCCCCGATCCCTACAGCGAAGCGGGCGTCACCGGCCCCCTGCCGCCCGGCGACTGCGCCGTCTGCTATCCGGGGAGCGACGGCTACCTCGGCTCGATGCGCTGGTCGACGATGCGGGACGGCCTTGAGGACTTCGAGTACCTCCGGGTGCTGGAGGACAGGCTGCGCGCTTTGAAGGCGCGCCTCGGGGAGGCGGGGCGCCGCCTCGATCCGCGGCAGCGGCCGCTCGAGATCTGCAGGCGCGTCGCGTGGAGCTTCCGCGACTACACACGCGATCCCGCGGCGCTGCTCTCGGCGCGCCGGGCGCTCGCGGCCGAGATCGAGGCCGTCGCGCGCGGCCCGCTCATGGTCGTCCAGACATCACCCCCGGACGGCGCCGCCGTCCCTCCCTGGCCTCGCGTCGCCAACCTCTGGGGCGTCGCCGAGCCGGGCAGCGAGGTCAAGGTCGGCGGCCGACCGGTCGCAAACATGACGAAGGACGGCGTTTTCTTCGAGGCGCTCTTTCTGGGCGACGCGCAGACGGAGGTCGTGGTCGAGGCGCGGCACGGAGAACGCACGGCGAAGGCCGTGCGGCATCTTTTCCGGGGACAGTCACCGATTTCCCCGGGAAATCGGTGACTGTCCCCGGAACAAGGAGGTACTATGCGCGCGGCGTTCGTTCTTGCACTACTCGTCGGCTGCAGCGCCGATCGCTGCGCCGTCCGCGATGTCACGTACAACGGCTGGCAGTGCGTCGAATTGACGAACGGCAGAATGGATGTCGTCGTCGCGCCGCAGCTCGGCGGCCGCATCGTGCAGCTCAGGTTCGACGGGTGCGAGTACCTGTGGGTGAACCGCGGCCTTGCGGGCAAGGTTCTCGCGGTGCCCGCGGGCGGCGCGGCCGAAGACGCGGGCGCGCTCGGCGACTGGGCCAACTACGGCGGCGACAAGCTCTGGCCGGCGCCGCAGGGCTGGAGCGGTCCTGAGGAATGGCCCGGGCCGCCCGATCCGTTCGCGAAGGGCGGATGCACCGACCGCGGCGCGTTCGCGCTCGATGTCCTCGCGAACCACTCCGGCGAGGCCGCCGTGCGGCTCACGGGCCCGAAGGACCTTTACGCCGGAATCCGCTTCACGCGCGAGATCAGGCTCAGGCCGCGAACGACATCGGTCGAGCTCATCGCAACCATGGAGAATATCGCCGATCGGCCCGTCCGGTGGGGCATCTGGCAGGTCACGCAGCACGACGCCCGCGCCGAGACGGCGCCGGGGGCCGCGTTCCACCGCAACCTGCGCGCCTGGGCGCCCGTCTACCGGCACACCCGCTACCCCAAGGGCTACCGGGTGATGTTCGGGCCCGAGGACAGCCCGCAGTTCTCGACGATCGCGAGCCCCGGCGGGAGGCTCTTCCGCCTGGAGTACCGGCGCCGGGCCGGCAAGGCCGCTCTCGATGTGGCGGCCGAGTGGCTGGCCGTGACGCAGGACGCCGCGGGATACCTCTTCGCCCACACATTCCCGGCGCAGCCCGACGCCGAGTACCCCGACGGCGCGAGCGTCGAGTTCTGGACGAGCGGACCGGGGACGATACGGCTCGGCGACACCACGGTCGCCATGGACGACGGCGAGCCGTGGCTCATCGAGAGCGAGATCCTGTCGCCGTACGTCACGCTCGCGCCCGGCGAGAAGCACTCCTTCGGCACGCGCGTGCATCTCGCGCGCGGCACGGGCCCCGTCTACTACGTGACCGAGAACGTCGCAATCCTGAAGCCGCCCGCCTGGACGCGCGGCACGCTCGCGGGAAGGCTGGCGTTCTTCCGCGACGGCTCGCTCTTGCTTTCGGGCGAGGTGCTTCGCGAGGTCCGCGCGGGCGAGCTCGTCGACCTGGCCGTCCCCGCCGTGCAGGCCGGCCCCGCGCCGGCGCGCATGCTGCTTTTCCTCATGGAGGATGCGCACGGCGAGACCGTGCAGGAGATTCCCGTCGTCCAGGCGGCGACAAAGAGCGCGGGCGAGGTGGAGGTGCCATGAACCGGCGCAGTTTCCTTGATTCCGTGGCGGGGGGCGCGGCGTGCGCCGCCCTGTGCTCGTGCCGCGCGCCCGGGGGCGGCGCGCCGGCGGGCGGCGCCGAGCCGCCGCTCACCATCATCGACACGCACACGCACTTCTACGACCCGACGCGGCCCCAGGGCGTGCCGTGGCCCGACACGCGCGATGCCGTGCTCTACAGAACGACGCTGCCCGAGCACTACCTCGCCCAGCCCGTGCCGCGGAAGGTGACGGGCACGATCGTCGTCGAGGCGAGCCCCTGGGTCGAGGACAACCAGTGGGTCCTCGACCTGGCCGCGAAGGAGCCCTTCATCGCCGGCCTCGTCGGCAACCTGCCGGTCGGGACGAGCGAGTTCGCCGATCTCCTCGCGCGATTCGCCGCGAACCCGCTCTTCCGCGGCATTCGCATTCGCGATCCGAAACCCCCGCGCGGCATCCAGGACGAGGCCGTGCTCGCCGATCTCGAACTGCTCGCGCAGCGGAAGCTCGCGCTCGACCTCGTCGGCGGCAGCGAGATCCTCGCGCAGGCGAAGTTCCTCGCCGAGCGCATTCCCGACCTCACGATCGTCATCGACCACCTGGCCGGCGTGCGCGTCGACGGCAAGGCGCCGCCCGAGGACTGGCTCGCCGCGCTCGGGGCCCTCGTCCGCCATCCGCGCGTCTTCGTCAAAGTGTCCGGGCTGGTGGAGGGAACGGGACGGAAGCACCGCGAGCTTCCCACGGAGCAGGCGTTCTATCGTCCGGTGCTCGATGCGATCTGGCACCGCTTCGGCCCGGACCGCCTCGTCTACGGCAGCAACTGGCCCGTCTGCGGGCACTTCGCCTCGCTCCTCACCGTGCAGACGATCGCCGCCGATTACTTTCGTGCGAAAGGCCGCGCCGTCGAGGAGATGGTCTTCGCCGGAAACGCCGCGTCCGCGTATCGCCGGGTCGAACGCACGGCGTGAGCGGCCGGAACGGGTTCCCTTGCGCCCGGCGTTGCGTGCAGACGGGGGCAGCGGCTTCCCTGACGCATCCCTGCCTGCATACACCACGCCAGGCGCCCACGACGTTGGTCAACTAGAGAGATCCTGTGGTACACTGAGAGCATGAAAGCGAAGGATACGGCGTTGCACATCATTCGGGAGCTTCCCGACGATAGCACGTGGGAAGATATCCAGGAGCGGATCAACTTCGTGGCCGGAGTGCGGAAGGGGCTTGCCGAGCTGGATGCGGGGCAGGGGATTCCTCACGAGGAGATCGAGCGGGAATACGCCGAATGGCTGTCTCGCTGACGTGGGCGCCGACCGCTCGCCAGGACTTCAGGCAGCTTCTTTCCTATATCGCAGAGGCGAATCCGGCCGCCGCCCGCATGTTCGGGCGAAAGCTGCTTGAAACCGTCGGGCAGTTGCGGGAGTTTCCACAGTCCGGGCGTGTTGTTCCGGAGTTCGGGGATGCCAATCTCCGCGAGGTCATCCGGAAGCCCTGTCGTATTGTCTATCGCTTGAGCAACAGGGGCCAAGTTGTGGAAATCGTCCGCATCTGGCACGCGGCGCGGGGTACGCCCGAACCGTAAGGGGCCGCCTGGAGGCGCTTGGCGCTCCTGATCCCCGGCTCGGCCACCGAGAGGGGATGCAGGCGCACGTAGTGGGAGCGCCCTTGGACGGAGTCCCGCCGAAACGGTAGAGGTCGAAGCGGAAGCTCCCCGTCACCTCGGGGGCGTTCAGGACCGCGCCGGCTCGTCCGGGATCCCCCGCTCGTAGCGCGCGATCCTCTCCTCGATCCGGCGGGCAAGATCGGCAAGCCTGCCCGCTCGCGCGAGCATGAGCGCCCGCTGGGCGGCCGCGATCGCCTCGGAGAACCTTCCCGAGGCGGCGTAGTTGATGCCCATCCGATCGTGGAACGCGGGCGCGAGGTCGACGCGCGGATCGAGCGCGAGGGCCTCCCGGTAGAGCCGCTCGGGCTCCTCGATCTCGCCGAGGTGCGCGCGGGCGACCGCCAGGTAGTAGAGCGTCCCGGCATCGCCTGGCGCCCGGCGCGCGGCCTCCGACAGAAGCTCCGCGCTGCGGCCGTACTGGCCGAGATTGAGGAGCGTGCGCGCGAAGTGGCGCCGGATCGTCGCCGCGTCGTACGGCACCGCCTCGGTCTCGGGCATGTGCGCCAGGGCGGCCTCGAAATGCGGCGCCGCCTCCGCGTACCTGCCCTGCTGGAAGAGAACCATCGCCATGTCGTTGCGGGCGTACGGATGGCGCGGCTCGAGCTCCAGCGCCTTCGCGGTGTGGGCGGCGCCCTCGGCACGCCGCCCCTTCGCCTGGCTCAGGAGGAACCCCAGCCTCTGGTGCGCATCCGCATTCGCGGCGTTGAGCTTCAAGGCCTCCTCGTAGTTGCGGATCGCGTCGCCGGTGCGGCCGTTCCTGAAGCATTCGTTGCCCGCGCGGACGAACGAGCGGTCGTTGACGAACTCCTCGTGAATGCGCCGGATCCCCCCGGGCGGCAGCGCGACGAACTCGGGGATGTTCGCGGCGCGGTCGGGCGCCGTGAAGTGGTCGAGCACGACGGGCGGCGCGCTCCGGCCTTCCGCGTCGATGTGCGCCAGGAAGAGCTGCGTGTAGGCCGAGTTCGCCTTGGACGAGAAGACGAGCCACCGGCCGTTCGGCGAGAAGCTGTGCCAGGAGTTCATGAGGGGCGTGTTGCACTCAAGGCGCCGGGCCGGGCCGCCCTCGGCCGGGATGATGAAGAGCGCGCTGTCCGGCTGGAGCAGCATGAAGCTCTTCGCCTTGCAGAACACGATCCAGCGGCCGTCCGGCGAGTACTTCGGGAAGTAGTTGCTCAGGCCGTCGCCCGACGCGCCCGCGAGCGGCTCGGCCGTCCCGCCCTTGCCGTCGTTGAAGGGCACGCGGAAGAGGTCGAACAGGAACCGCGCGCCCTCCTCCAGGAACTCCTTGCACTCGTCGGGCTTGAGGAGCACGTTGCCCCGGTCGACCGCCAGGCGGTGCACGCGGCTGCGCGCGAACACCACCCATTTCCCGTCGGGGCTCCAGGTCGGATTGCTCTGGACGAACGCGGGGTCGTCCGCGCCCGGCAGCGCGAAGAACGCCCGCGCCTCCCGGTCGTACACCCCGATGATGCCCTTCACCGGGAAGAAGAGCTGCGAGAAGCGCAGGTCGGGGCGCGGCACGAACACGGAGCGGTCCTTGACCGTGCTCAGGACGTACCGCCCGTCGGGCGAGACCTGCGAGAGCAGGCCGAACGTCAGCTCCCCGTCCTCGCGCTTGTAGTCGTCCCAGGTGATGATCTCGCTCGTCGGGAGCGCCATCTGCTCGGCCGTGCGCGTGATGACGTACGAGCCCTTGCTGTTGGCGTAGTCGACATCCATGCCGAGCGTCTTCCCGTCGCGCGAGAAGGAGTGGCAGTTGCCGCACACGGGCAGGTTCTCGAGGACGACGGGCGGCTGCTCCGGCCCCGCGACCGACCCGAAGCGCCAGCGAATGCGCCGCGGGTCTATGACCGCCTCGATGAAGGGCAGGTTGACCTCGCGGTAGAAGATCGGCGCATCGACCGGGTCGGCGGAGGTGCGAAAGACCGTGCGGCCGGCCGAGATCGTGCGCCCCGCGCCCGCGAGATCCAGGCCGATGACCGACACGGCCGCATCGCATTCGCGCGAGCGCTGCGCGATGACTTCCCACGCCGCCGCGGCCGGCTTCCAGCGCCGCTCGTGCGCGAGGGCGTACAGCACCTCCCCGCCGCCCTGAAGCTCGACGGCGACGAGCCACGCCTCCGCGCCCGGCGCGGCATCGTGCCACACGAAGGTCGGCGGCGGGATCTCGGGCGGGAACACGGCGCCGGCGCGCGGGTAGGCGATCGCGCAGGCGGCGGCGGGCGCGGGCCCCTCGCGCCAGGCCTTCACGGCGCGCGCGAGCAGCGCCTCGGGCGATTGCGCCCTGCGGTGCAGCACGTACAGGCAGCCCGCGGCGGCCGCCGCGAGCGCGAGCCCGACCGCGATCGCACGACGTCCGCTTCTACTCGTCATGCCGGTCTCCCATGTTCGCCGCTCCCGAACACGGTCATTGTACGACAACGCACGCGTCAAAGGAGTTGCGAGAAAAGCGTCCGCGCCGGGACGACGACGGGCGCGGCGTAGGAGAAGCAATCGCACCCCGCGTAGTCCAGGTCGACGACGGCCTGGAGCGCATGCGCGCAGCCGGTCTGTGCCTGGAACCGCGCAAGCGACGGCGAGAGCCGGTCGTCGCCGAGCTTCGCTTCCACGAGAAACCACGGCTTCTCGTCGCGCAGAACCAGGAAATCCACCTCGTGCTGCTGCCGGTCGCGCACGTACCTGAGCTCGAAGCTCCCGAGCCCGAGATCCGTCCAACCTTCGACGGCCTTCAGCAAGTGGCACGCGCAGAACGTCTCGGCGCGGCTGCCGGGATCCTCGATGCCGGCCCAGTCGCGAAGAAACCACTTCGGTTCCTTCCGCAGCGCGCGCGCCACGTTCTTGTACCACGGACGCACGAGAAACCCGTACTGCAGCGAACAGAGCGTCGCGATCCAGCTCCGTATCGTGTTCTCGCTGACGCGGATCTGCCTGGCGAGGGCGCTGAAGACGATCTGCGCGCCGGAACGTCGGGCAAGCACACGGCCGAGGGTGACCAGTTGGTCGATCTCGTGAATCCGCGTCAGATCGCGGACATCCTCCTTGAGGAGCTGATCGTCGCGCAAGCGGCGCCAGCGCCTCGAGAAACGCGCATCGCGCCGAATGAAAGGCTCGGGGTAGCCCCCGTGCTCCCAGAGCGCTTCCCAGTCCGCGCCGGAAATCGAACGCGGCGGACGAATCGGCTCTTCCGTCACGCGCCGGCACGCGAGCTCGCCGACGCTGAGGGGATGCATGCGAAAGAGGAAGTAGCGCCCCATGAGACTGTCCCCGCCGCGGCGATACACATCCAGGCGGGAGGAGCCCGTCACAATGACCCGCACGCGATCCTGGTACGCATCGAAGAAGCCCTTCAAGAAGAGCTTCCAGCGCCTGTACTTGTGGAACTCGTCCAGGGTGAGGACGAGGAGACACTCCTGCGCAACGTCGAGCCGGGCATGCTGCGCCACCGCTCCCGGCCCCTTCAAGATTATCTCCCGGTCGTCTTCGTTGTCCCAGTCAAGGCAGTGCCGTGCAAGACCCCGGCACACCGTGGTCTTGCCCACCTGCCGGGGACCGACGACAAACGCCATCTGGCGATAGGCGCCCAGATGCTCGGCGAGGACCGCGCTGTAGAACCTCTCTCGCAGTTTCATGCCTGTCTATTATGCAGTATGCTGCGGAATTGTCAAATCCAAACCGCAGTATCATGCGGAATAGCCAGGGGAGGGGTACGCCCCCGCGCCCGCAGCAACGGCCTGAATCGCCTGCACTTGGGCCGCGCCCCACAGGGTACGCCCCCGCGCCCGCAGCAACGGCAACCTCGGCCCCGGCACGCGCCGCCGCTCTCGATGCGGCCCCGTCGTTGCCGGCCGGGGCGCTACGCCGGGTTCTTGTCCCTGCGCGCGATCGCGATCGCCGCCTCGCGGCCGTTCAGGTCCCAGGTCTCGGCGCCCGCGGGAGCGCTCGCGCACGGCTCGATCGCGTCGGCGAGGACTTCGCCCGCGACGTAGTCCTTGTACGCGGCAAGCGCCGCCGCGACCTCGGCGTCCGCCTTGAACCGCACCTCGATGCGGTCGGTGATCTCGAACTCCGCGTCCTTGCGCATGTTCTGGACCTTGTTGACGAACTCGCGCGCGAGGCCCTCGGCGATGAGCTCGGGCGTGAGGTGGGTGTCCAGGCCCACGGTCAGCGTGCCCGAGTTCTCGACGATGAGGCCCTCCTTCTCCGTGCGGGTGAGCACGATGTCGGAGAACGCGATCGGGACCGCCTCGCCGCCGATCGAGAGCTCCACGCTCCCGCCGGCCTCGAGATGCCTGAGCGCCGCGCGATCGAGCTTCGCGATGCGCGGCGCCGCTTGCTTGACCTTCGGCCCGAGGCGCGGACCGAGGGCCTTGAAGTCCGGCTTGGCGGCGATGTCGACCAGGTCGTCCTCGTTCTCGGCCAGGCGGATTTCCTTGACGTTGAGCTCGTCGCGCAGGAGGTCGGCGAGCTGCGCCAGGCCCTCGCGCTCGGCCCTGTCGCGCGTGACCAGGATGAGCGCCGCCAGCGGCTGCCTGATCTTGAGCTTGTGCTTGACCCTGAGCGCGCGCGCCATGCCCGCGGCCTCGATCGCGCGGCCCATGAGCGCGTCCAGGGCCTCGTCCTCGTGGCGCGGATCGGGCAGCGGGTACTCGCACAGGTGCACGGACTCGGGCGCATCGTCCCGGCGCAGCGCGCGGTGAATCTCCTCGGCGATGAACGGGACGAAGGGCGCGATCGCGCGCGCGAGCTCCTTCAGGACGCGGTAGAGCGTCGTGTACGCCGCGCGCTTGCCCGCGTCGCCGCCCGGCTTCCAGAACCGCCGGCGCGACCTGCGAATATACCAGTTGGTGAGATCCTCGATGAAGGCGACGAGCGGCTCGATCGCGCCCTGGAGGTCGTACGCGTCCATCGCCGCGGCGGCCCTGCGCTTCAGGCGCTGCAGGCTCGACATGATCCAGCGGTCCAGAAGCTCTTCGGGCTCCTCCGTCTGGTCCGGCGTCCACGCATCGATGTTCGCGTAGCCGGCGAAGAAGCACAGCGCGTTCCAGAGCGGCAGGAGAATCGTCCTGAGCTTGTCCTGGACGCCCTTCTCCGAGAAGCGCAGGTCCTCGGCCCGGACGAGCGGCGAGTCGAGCAGGTACAGCCTGAGCGCGTCGGCGCCGTACTTGTCGATGACCTCGCGCGGCTCGGGGTAGTTCTTGAGGCGCTTGGACATCTTCTGGCCGTTCTCGGCCAGGACCAGGCCGTTCACGACCACGTTCTTGAACGGCGCCTTGCCGAAGAGCGCGGTGCCGAGGACGACCAGCGTGTAGAACCACCCGCGCGTCTGGTCGAGCCCCTCGCCGATGAAGTCGGCCGGAAAGCTCGCCTCGAACCGGGCCTTGTGCTCGAACGGGTAGTGGCTCTGCGCGTACGGCATGGAGCCGCTCTCGAACCAGCAGTCGAGCACCTCCGGCACGCGCGCCATGACGCCCTTGCAGGCGCCGCAGGGAATCGTCACCTTGTCGGCGAAATGCTTGTGGAGGTCGTCGAGGCGCGTGCGGCTCAATTCCTCGAGCTCGGCTCGCGAGCCCACGCACACGGCCTCGCCGCAGGCGCATTTCCAGATCGGGAGCGGCGTCCCCCAGTAGCGGTTGCGCGACACGGCCCAGTCGCGCGCGCCCGCGAGCCACTTGCCGAAGCGGCCCTCCTTGATGTGCGCCGGCACCCAGTTGATCGCCCGGTTGGCCGCGAGCATCGCCTCCTTGATGGGCTCGATCCTGACGAACCAGGTCGAGATCGCGCGAAAGATGAGCGGCGACTCGCACCGCCAGCAGTGCGGGTAGTTGTGCGCGTACTTCTCGCGGCGGACGAGCTTCTTCTCGGCCTTCAGGCGCAGGACGATCGCATCGTCCGCCTCCTTGACGAACACGCCCTGCCAGTCCGGGACCTCGGAGGTGAAGCAGCCCTCCGCATCGACCGGGCACACGACCGGGATGCCCTTCCGCCCGGCCAGGTCGTGGTCCTCCTCGCCGAAGCCGGGCGCGATGTGGACGATGCCCGTGCCCTCGTCGGTCGCGACGAAGTCGGCCGTGTGAATCCTGAACGCGCCCTCGGCCTCCTTCGCGGCGAAGTACGGAAAGAGCGGCTCGTAGGCCTCGCCCGCGAGCGCCGCGCCGGGGAAGCGATCGAGGATCGCGTACTTCTCGCTCGAGCGCCAGTACAGGCCCACGCGCGCCTCGGCGAGAATGTAGCGCCGTCCGTCCTCCTTGTCGCCGACGAGGACGTACGGAATCTCCGCGCCCACGGCGAGGGCGACGTTCGAGGGCAGCGTCCAGGGCGTCGTCGTCCACGCCAGGTAGTACGCGTGCTCCCGCGTCCGCGAGCGGAAGCGCACGGTGAGGGCCGGGTCCTCGACCTCGATGTAGTTCTGCTGGACCTCGAAGTTCGAGAGCGGCGTCGCGCAGCGCGGGCAATAGGGCATGCTCTTGGTGCCCTCGTACAGCAGGCCCTTGTCCCAGATCGTCTTGAAGACCCACCACAGCGACTCCATGTAGTCGGGGTCCATGGTGCGGTAGTGGTTCTTGAAGTCGACCCAGCGCCCCATGCGCGCGACGATCTCCTCCCACTGCGCCGTGTACCTGAGGACGATGCCGCGGCAGGCCTCGTTGAACCTGTCGATGCCGTAGCGCTCGATCTCGCGCTTGCCGGAGATCTTGAGCGCCTGCTCCATCTCGTACTCGACGGGCAGGCCGTGGCAGTCCCAGCCGAAGCGGCGCTCGACGAGCTTCCCCCGCATGGTCTGGTAGCGCGGGATCACGTCCTTGATCGTGCCGGCGAGGAGGTGGCCGTAGTGCGGCAGCCCGGTCGCGAACGGCGGTCCGTCGTAGAAGACGTACTCGGGGCGGCCCGTGCGCTGCGCGATCGAGCGCGCGAAGACCTCGTGCGCCGTCCAGAAGTCGAGGATCTTCTCCTCCAGGCGCGGGAAGCTGACTCTCGTCGAAACCTGCGGAAACATGCCGTCATTCGCTCCTGTGCGGGAACGCAGCCGCGCGATGGACGCACCCCGCCCTTCTCTAGTTCGGCACGGCTCGAAGGCCCCTTGAGGCGCCCCGCGCCGCGGGCACGGAAGCCCCAACAATAAGACAGAACGGCCGCGGGGTCAAATGGCGGCGGTGCGGAAGGGCGCGCGCCGCGCCCGGCGCGTCAGTCGCATGCCTCGTACGCGCAGCCGCCCAGGCCGTCGGTGGTCGGATCCGGCCCGCAGGTCTGCGCACCGGGCAATGGCATCTCGCCGGACGCGAACAGGTAGCGGAGAGTGGCGACGGCGTCGGAGATGTCGAGCTTGCCGTCGTCGTTGGCATCGGCCGCATCCGGGCACGCGGGCGCCGCCCCCTGCGCGAAGAGATACGCCAGCACGAACACCGCATCGGCGATGTCGGTCATGCCGCCGGCGTTCGCATCGCCGCGCCTGAACTCGGGCGGCGGGCCCGTCACCTCGACCGTGCACGTGATTCCCGAGCTCGCGTAGCCCGCGAGCTCGGCGACGAGCGTGTAGGTATAGCTTCCGACCGCGCCGGCATCGAGCGCGGCCGACTCCATGCCGTAGGCGAGGCCGAGCACATCGACGCCGTTCTCCTGTATCTTCAGGATCTCGTAGTACGGCTCGATGGCGCGCCAGGTGAATTCAATCACCCCGGTCAAGTCCGAGTAGGCGCACTGGAAATCCACGGGCCACACGGGCACGATCTCGACGAGCTTCTCGACGACCGCGCAGGCGGGTTCCCCCTCGCCGATGTACGCGCGGAACTCGAGCACGTGCGGCCCGAGCGCCAGACCATCCACGACAAGCTCCTGCGCGAGGTAGTCGTTCGTCTCGGCCAGCTTGAGCCCGCCCTCGTAGATCTGGACGAGCGAGTACGAGTGGTCCCACTGGACCACGGCCCGGCGGGACCACGCATCCGCGAACGCATCGACCGTGCTCGCCGTGGGGCACGGGCCGTAGGGCTGGGTCGTCAGCGCGATCCGGTTGCCCAGGAGCGCGGTGCCCGAGCCGTCCCGGAGCTTCAACCGGAACGCCCACCCGCCGCCGCCCTCGAACACCTTCACCACGAACCGCGTGACGCCGGCGGGCAGCGTGAAGGCGTTGCTCGTGTCGGGCGTGGACCCCGCCTCGCCCACTCCGCGGGCCACGCTGTTGCACCACACCGTGGTCGTGCCGACGATGAGCTGGATCGCATCGTCGCTGCTCATGAGCGCGCGGCAGTTCGCGATCGCCGCGCCCGTCAGGTTCCTGACGTACACGCAGGCGTAGGCCATGCAGTAGTTGGTGTCGGTGTTGTAGGCCGCGGCGCTCTGAAAATCGATCGTGTCCGCGGGGGAAAGGCTGTCGTACCACGTCGGGATCCCGCCCGGGTTCGCCAGCGGGTTGCCGGGGGTGACCAGCAGGGACGTGCTCGCGGCGATCGCGTAGTTCGTGTCGATGGCGAGGCCCGGGTACGGCTTGACGCCGGCCTCGGTCACGGTTCCGTCGGTCAGGTAGTCGAGCTCCATGGCCGGGCAGCCGGGGCTGTCGGCGCCGGCCTGCCCGTAGGGGCCGAGCAGCATCCACCGCAGGAGAAAACCGCTGCCATCGATATCGGCGGCACTCAGGGCGACGCCCACGAGACACGACGCGACAACTGTGCGCATATGCCGGCTCCTCGCGATCTCGGTCGGGGACGAGGATCCCTCGCCGAAAGACACACGAACTGTCTGCCCACGGTCAAGTATAAGGGTCGAGGGCCCCGGATGCCATGTCGCGGGAAGCGGTCGTCTCGTAGTAGACCTGTTCGGTCCGCGCGGCGGCGGCATCCCAGGAAAGCCCGGCGGGCGCCCCGGACGCACGTCCGCGCGCGGACTCGGGGCGCGCCAGGACGCGCGCGAGGCATGCCGCCAGCTCGCCGGCGTCGCCCGCCGCGCAGAGCTCGGCGCCTTCCGCGCCCGCCGCGGCGAGCGCCTCGCGCACGGCGGGAATGTCGCTCGCGACGACGGGAAGCCCGTAGGAGACGGCCTCGAGCAGCGCGATCGGGAATCCCTCGGTCCGCGACGGCAGCGCGAACGCGCCCGCGTGCGAGTACAGCTCCTCGAGGTCCGCGCCCTGGAACGCGCCCGCAAGCAGGATGCGCGGACACGACGACGACGACGCCCGCAGCGCGCGCGCGTAGCGCGCGTCCTGGGCTGGTCCGGCGACGACGAGGCGCCAGTCGGTCCGAAGGCGCGCGAAGGCGTCCAGGAGCACGTGGATCCCCTTCTCGGGCACGAGCCTCCCGACGCACAGGACGTACCGCCGCGGCGCGAGGCCGAGCGCCGCCAGACACGGTCCCGGCGGCCGCACGATGGGCGCATCGACGCCGTTGCGAATCACGGCCGCGGCGATGCCGTACCGTTCCTCGATGTAGCCGGCGATGTCCGCCGAGACCGCGATCACCCGATGGGCGCAGCGCACGGCGACCGCTTCGCCGCGCCGGAGCAGCGCCTGCGCCCACGGTTCCCACTTGGCGCGCTGCCAGTCGAGCGCATGGACCGTGAGCACGCGCCGCGCGCGAGGGGCCAGGAACCGCGCGAGCGCGGCGACGCTTCCCGGGCCGATGCCGTGGAAGTGGAGCACATCGTGCGAGCCCGCGGCCGCGACGGCCGCCGCGAGCGTGTGCGTCAGCGCCTCGAGGTGCGTGGTGTGCACCGCGGGCAACACCCGCACGCGCACGCCCGGCGGCGCGGCGAGTCCCCGCGCACGGGCTTCGCGCCGGTACGGCGCGCGCGCGTACACCGTGACTCGATGGCCGCGGGCGACGAGCGCCGCCGCGAGCGCCGTCACGTGGCGCTCGATGCCGCCCCAGAGCGGCGGGCAGCCCTTCTGCCCCAGCATCGCGATTCTCAGCGCCGCCGCCATCAGCGCGCCCCCCGCGCGACGAGCACGGCCGGGATCGTCGCCGCAAGGAGCGCCAGATCGCTGAGGAAGCTCCAGTTGTCGATGTACGCCAGATCGAGCGCGATCCAGCGCTCGAACGGGATCTCGCTCCGGCCCGACACCTGCCAGAGGCACGTCATGCCGGGCGGCACCGAGAGCCGCCGGCGCTGCCGCACGTCGTACTGCGCGACCTCCGCCGGCAGGGCCGGCCGCGGGCCGACGAGCGACATGTCGCCCCTGATCACGTTGAAAAGCTGCGGCAGCTCATCGAGCGAGAAGAACCGCAGGAACGCGCCGAGCGCCGTCACGCGCGGGTCGCGCCGCATCTTGAACACGGGCCCCCGCGCCTCGTTGCGCGCGGCCAGACCCGCCTTGAGCGCCTCGGCTTCCGGCACCATGGTCCTGAACTTGTACAGCCTGAACCGCCGGCCGCGCAGCCCGACGCGCTCCTGCGAGAACAGGACCGGCGCGCCGTCGCAGAGCCGCACCGCAAGCGCGATGGCGGCGAGCGCCGGGCCGAGCACGAGCAGCAGGAACGACGCGCAGGCGCAATCGAAGGCGCGCTTCGCGAACAGCTTCTCGGGCGTGAGGCGCGTCGCCTCGAAGACGAGCGACGGCACCGGATCGGCCTTGAAGGCGAGCGGCGAGGCCAGGAGCGGCGAGATCACGCGGTACGACGTGCCGTGCGCTTCGAGAAGCCGCAGGTACGGCTCCGCGGCCGGGAGACAGGCGCTCGGCAGCACGAACACCACCTCGTCGACGGCCTCGCGCGCGAGCACGTCCGCGAGCGCCGTGACCGGCGCGCGCGCGGCCGCCGCGCCGGGACGCCATGCGGCGGGGACGCCGCCCCCGCCGAGCAGCGGGCGCTCGTCGAGATGCCCGGCCACGGCGAGCCCCCACCCGCCGTGCGCGGCGAGCGTGCCGGCATACGCGGCGGCCTCCGCGCTCGTCCCGACCACGAGGACGCGCCGCACGTCGTACCCGCGCAGGCGCGCCGTGCGCAGGAGCGCGTGCAGCGCCGCGTACTTCACGACGAGCGCGAGCGCCGCGGCCGCCGCGCCGAGCACTGCCGCGGCCCCCGCCGCCGGATGCCCGATGAGCGCGCCGGCGGGCAGGAGCACGACCGCCGTCTTGAGGGCGGCGAGCCCGACCGTGCCGGCGACCGCGGCGATGCGATCGCGCCGGCGCGACTCGTACAGTCCGTCGAACCGCGCGATCAGCGGCAGCGCCGCCGCGGCGCACAGCGCCAGCACGCCGTCCTGCCGCCAGGACGGCGCCGCCGCGGCCGCAATCGAGGCGATATGCGCGGACGCACCGGCGGCCGCGCCCGCCGCCAGGGCGTCGGCGCACTGATTCAACCGGGCGAAGAGCGTGGCGTGTTCCTTCAGCATGCGGGTGCCGCGCGTTCCGGCGCCGGAGCGCGTCCTCTTCCTATTGTACGCGGCCAGGGAACCGTTCGCAGGGCATCCTGAACACGCGAATCTCCGCCTTCAGTACATCAGATTCCGGCGTCCTTCGTGGTGCTCTTTCCGATTCACCACAGAGAAGACAGAGAGCACAGAGAACGAAAGGTGAGACGTTACGTGGCTCCGTGTCACGTGCGGCGGTCTCTCTCCGTTCTCTTCTCTGTGCTCTCTGTGCCTCTGTGGTTTCTTTTCCTTCAGATGACACGTGTCTGTGCACGCGAACACGGCGAGAAAACCGTGAACGGTTTCGCGGCGGGGCCGCGCACGCGCAGTCCGCCGGCCGGCCTGCCGGTAACATTCCCTCCCGCGCGTCCGTGAAAGGCATTTCTTGTTGCACAACGCGCGGCCGCGCCGATGGATACATCCTCGCGTCCGGCCTCCCTGCCGCGCGGCATGTTCCATGTAACACTGGAGGTGGACCCTCATTCGATGGGCGCCGGGGCGCGCCGGCGGCCGGCGTACGCGAGGAAATTCACCGGGAGGCAATGCACAGGGCATGAAGGAGCCCACCGTAGCGGAGTTGCACCGTTTTCGAGCGCTGCTGGACCGCGCGGCCGACATGATCCTCATCGCCGAGATGCCCTCCGGCCACATCGTCGATGCCAACGAGACGGCCGCGGCGCAGCTCGGGTACGCGTGCGAGGAGCTGTGCGGCCTGAGCCTCCGCGACATCGGCGTCGTGCCGGAGGAGCGATCCGGGGCCGAGATCGACCCCGCGGCGCCGCCGGAGACCCTGACGTTCCGCCGCCGGAACGGCAGCACGTTCCTGGGGCGCGCGATCATCCGCCGCCAGCTCGTCGAGCAGCAGCGCTACGCCCTGGTCGTCGCACGCTCGCCGAACGCGCAGTCCGGCTCGGCGAGCGAGCGGCCGCTGCGCCTGATCATCAACGAAATGGTGAGCGCCTTCGCCTTCCACGAGATCGTCCGCGACGCCAAGGGCCGCCCCTGCGATTACCGCTACCTCGACGTGAACCCGGCCTTCGAGCGCCTCACGGGCCTGACCCGCGCCCAGGTCGTGGGGAAGACATCGCGGGAGGTCATGCCGGACCTCGATCCCAGGTGGATCGACGTGTATCTCGAGGTCGCCTTGACCGGCACGCCCACGCACTTCGAGTACCGCGCGCCCTCGCTCGGCAAGCACTTCGAGGTCAGCGCGTTCTCGCCCCGGCTCGGGTGCTTCGCCGTGACCTTCACCGACATCACGGAACGTATCGCCTCGGAGGAGCGCCTGCGCCTGTGGGCCCAGGTCTTCGAGAGCACGGCCGAGGCCATCCTCATCACGGATGCCGGCGGGATGATCCTCGACATCAACCGCGCCTTCACGGCGATCACCGGCTACTCCAAGGAGGAGGCGGCGGGGCAGCGCGCGAGCCTGCTCAAGTCGGGCCGCCACAGCGCCGCGTTCTACGAGCAGATCTGGACCGCGCTCAGGGAGGCCGGCCACTGGCAGGGCGAGCTCTGGAACCGCCGCAAGAACGGCGACTTCTTCCCCGCGTGGCTCACGATCAGCGAGGTCAAGGACGCCGACGGCCGGCGCATCAACTACGTGGGCACGTTCGAGGACCTCAGCGCCTCGCGGGAATCCGAGGCCGAGATCACGCGCCTGGCCAATCTCGACCCGCTCACGAAGCTCCCGAACCGGCTGCTCTTCAACGCGCGGCTGCAGCTCTCGATCATGAACGCGCGCCGCTCGCAGCGCAAGATCGCGCTCCTCTTCCTGGACCTGGACCGCTTCAAGCACATCAACGAGAGCCTGGGGCACGCCGTCGGCGACCAGCTTCTGCAATCGCTCGTGCCGCGCCTCCAGGCGCACGTCGGCCCGGACGACACGCTCGCCCGGCTCGGCGGCGATGAGTTCGCGGTCCTGATCGAGGACGTGTCGCCGCTCAGGGAGCCCGAGGTCATGGCGCAGCGGATCCTGGATTCCCTGGCCGCGCCGTTCATCCTGAACGGCAAGGAGTTCTACACGTCGGCGAGCATCGGCATCTGCGTGTTCCCCGACGATGCCGGCGATGCCGACACCATGGTGAAGAACACCGAGGCGGCCATGTACCGCGCCAAGGGCGACGGCAAGAACAGCTACCGCGCCTACACGTCGGAGCTCACCGTGAGCGCGCTGGAGCGCGTGCTCCTGGAGACCAATCTCAGGCACGCCATGAAGCACGACGAGCTCTTCGTGCACTACCAGCCGCTCGTCTCGCTCAAGAGCGGGGCGCTCGTCGGCGCCGAGGCGCTGCTGCGCTGGCGGCACGGCGGCGCGGGGCTCATCGAGCCCGCGAAGTTCATCCCGCTCGCGGAGGAGACGGGGCTCATCGTACCGCTCGGGGAGTGGGTGCTCTCCCAGGCCTGCGCCCAGGTCAAGGCGTGGGACGAGGCCGGCGTGCCCTCCCTGGACATCGGCGTCAACCTCTCGGGCTACCAGTTCCAGCGCGGCACCATCGCGCGTACGGTGCGCAAGGCGCTGTCCAGGGCGGCCGTCGAGCCCAACCGCCTCATCCTGGAGGTGACCGAGAACTTCCTCATGGAGGAGGCCGCCGACATCGCCGCGGCGCTCGGCACGCTCAAGACCCTCGGCGTCCAGCTCGCCATCGACGACTTCGGCACGGGCTACGCATCGCTCAGCGCGCTCAGGCGGCTCCCCTTCCACACCTTGAAGATCGACCGCTCGTTCGTGCGCAACGTGAACGAGGATCCCGACGCGGCCGCCATCGTCAAGGCCATCATCGCGATGGCGCACAACCTCGGGCTCACCGTGGTGGCCGAGGGCGTCGAGACGCTTTCCCAGGAACGATTCCTCAAGCACGCGGGCTGCGACGAGGCGCAGGGATTCCTCTACAGCCCCGCGCTCTCGCCCGAAGACTTCGC
>DHGK01000230.1:0-9682 GCA_002402755.1 Planctomycetes bacterium UBA4800 | reverse complement strand
ATTCGGGGACAGTCACCGATTTCTCCGCGAGAAATCGGTGACTGTCCCCGGATAAGTCCCGCGCACTCACCGTATCCCCCCGGGTCCCCCGGCCCCCAGGTCCGCGCGCAGCTTCTCTATGCGCGCGCCGATGTCGCGCGCGAAGGGGTGCTCGCGGGGCAGCTCCAGAAGCTCCAGACACGTCCGGTAGTCGCGCAGCGCGGCACCGGGCACGTTCCACACCTCGTAGATGGCGCCGCGTCGCAGATACCCCGGCGCGAAGCGGGCGTTGACCTCGATGGTCTTCCGGAACGCCGTGAAGGCGCGGTCGAGGTCCTGCTCGTGCGCGTGAATCTCGCCCGCCGCGTACTGCGTCTCGACGCCGGCGGGCGCGAGCGCCTCGGCCTGCGCCAGCGCCGCGCGGGCCCCGGCCCTGTTGTTCCTGCCTATGTGCGCGAGCGCCAGCCCGCTCCAGGCGCGCGGGTCCTGCGGCCTCCACTGCGTGAGGCGCTCGAAGAGATCCTGCGCGGCGCGGAAGTCGCCCTTCGCGAGGAAGAGCTCGCCGCGGACGCGCAGGGCATCCGGATCATCCCGGTCGGCGGCGAACGCCTTTTCCAGCGCGGAGGCCGCCTCGTTCAAACGCCGCTGCCGGACGAGAATCTCCGCCATGCCCACGTGCCCGTCGCGGAGAACCGGGTCGAGCCTGAGCGCGCGCACGAAGCAGCGCTCGGCCTTCGCGAGCTCCCAGCGCACGAGCGCGCGACGGCCTTCGACGACGTACAGCTCCGGATTCTGCGGCGCCAGATGCCAGGCGATCTTCAGGAAGCGGCCGGCCAGCGCATCGCGCCGCTCCCGCTGCGCCGCGCGCCCGAGACACAGCGCGTAGTGCCCGAGGATCTGGCGCGTGCTGAGCGCCGGCGCGCCCTCCAGGCGCGCGCCGCGCAGCAGCGGATCGCCCGGGCCCGCGACGCGACCGCCGGCGACGTCCAGGATACGCTCCTGGCCCGCCGGCCCCATGCGCACGAAATAGCGGCCGGCGGCGCAGGCGACCTGGGCGGCGGCCGGCGCATCGCGCAGCGCCGCCAGCACCAGGACGACGATCGCGATCGGCGGCCCGCGCTTCTGCTCGATCACCTGCGGCAGCGTCAGGGCGTCGAGCGGCAGGTCCTCGCGGGCCGTGCGAAAGCCCTCATCGCCGAAGACGACGTCGGCCGCGGCGGCAAGGCAGGCCGCGTGCGAGCCGTCGCCCGCGGCGATGGCATCGCCGGCCGCCTTCGTGAGCCGCAGGAGGTAATCCAGGTGCGGCGGCACCGCGCGCCCCGCCTGCGCGCCCAGCAGCAACACGCCCGCGTACAGGTCGATGCGCTCCGACGGCGCGTCGAGGAGCGCCTTGAGCGCCGCGGTGCCCGCCGCGTCCTGCCCGCGGAGCGGCAGGCCCAGCGCGACCGCAACGACCGCAACGAACAGGCCTTGTCGCATGCGTCTCCTTGCGGGCGGGCCCGGCCGCCGGGCTAGGCGCCGTCGTCGGCGCGCCCGCCCTCGCCCACGCGCTTGAGCTCGTTGATGAACTCGTTGCTCTCCGCGGCATCGCGGCGCGCCGCGGCGCGCCGCCGCCTGAGCCGCTCGATGACCGCATCGAGGTTGCTCTCCTCGGCCGGCACGAGCAGCACGACCTCGCCGAAGATCTCGCCCCGGTACGGCACGCCGGCCAGGCTCGGCCGCGCCAGGGCCGCCGACACCGTCGCGATGCCGAACGCCTCCGCGGCGCGGCGCAGCGCCCCGGCCTCGGTCGCCGGCCCGCGGATCAGCGCGCGCGCGGCGCGGTCGGGCTCCCTGTCGAACAGCCGCTCCAGCCGCAGGAGCTGGCGCACACGCCCCAGGAGCGCGCGATCGATGGGACCGTCCTCGACCGCACCCCCGGGGCCGGAATCCTCGCGGAACCCGGCGCGCCGGATCTCCTCCGCCGCGGCCGGCGCGAGGAGCGCCAGGTACGGGACCACGCGCGCGGCGAGCTCCGCGGCGGCGAACGCCGCCGCCGCCGGCGGGCGGGCGGGCAGACGCGGCAGGTACACGCCGGAGACGGGCGAGAGCGCGAAGCGATAGAGAATCTCCCCCAGAAAGCCCAGGCGCACGTCATCGAGCGCCCGCCGCAGAAGCCGTTCCCCGTGGCGGCAGGCGTTGACGAGCCACTGTTCGAGAAGCGGCGCGTCTCCGCCGGCCGGGAGCGGCTCCGCCTTCAGGGCGGCAACGCGCGCGAAGAAATCGACGAACGCGCGCAGCGCACAGCGCGCCTGCTCGTACCATTCATCCGGCGCGCCCTTCATGAGGAGGCTCACGCGCAGCGCATCGCGCTCGGCCTCGGGCGGCGGCACGTCCGCCGCGCACGGCTTCACGGCGGCCGCGCGCTCGATCTCCTGCGTCGATGCGATGCCGCGCGCCGTCCGCAGCGTCAGGTAGGCGAGCTCGGCTTCCTGCTCGCCGAAGAGCACCGTCGTCAGCGCGGGCTCCGGCTCCTCGTCCTCGTCGGCGCCCGGCGCGGCGGCGAGCAGCGGCCACACCGCCGCCAGGAATCCGGACGAGAGCTTCTCCGGCGCCTGCGCGAAGGCCGCCGCGCCGCACTCGGCGCAGCTCTCGGGCGCGCCGAGCGAGACCGTGAACTCGCCGCACGAGCCGCAGTACCACACCGGGAGCGGCACGCCCCACTCCGACTGCCGGCTCACGCACCACTTGCCGCGGCCCGCTTCGGCTTCCAGCGCCCGCCGGAACGCGGCGGGGGAGGCGTGCGCGCGCAGCCACACGCGATCGAAACCGCCCCCCAGCGCGTCCAGGTGCACGAACCACTGATAGGTCGCGCGCGCCCCGAGCAGCTGCCCGCAGATCTCGCACTCCGGCCGCGCGATGGTGACCGCCTCCGTCCCGCCGAGAGCGCCGGCCTCGGCCAGATCCTGGCGGATGAGCTCGCGGGCCTCCGCGGCCGTCCTGCCCGCATACCTCCCCGCGGCGGCGTTGAGCCTCCCATCGTTGCCGAGCACATCGACGACCGCCAGGTGATTCGCCTGCGCCAGATCGAAGTCCGTCTGGTCGTACGCCGGGAGCACGGGCCTGACCTTCCCCACGAGCGTCTGCTCGGTGACGCCGAACACCTTCGCCTCGCGCCCGTAGAGCGGCACCCGGACCGTCCGGCCGATGAGCGGCGCGAGCGTCTTGTCGCCGGGATGCAGCGCCACGCCGACCGTGGCCCCGAGGAACTCCAGCGACCGGAGCAGGACCGGCAGCTTCTTGTCCGTGCCCTTGAGCGGAAACAGGACCTGCACGGCCTCGATGGCCTCTTCCCGCGCCCGGCGCCTGCGGTCGGAGTCCAGCGCGGTCATGCACGAGAAGCACCACGGGGCCACGACGCGGTCGCGCGTGATGCACCCGCGGGCGAACAGGACCGCGAACAGCCGCTCGGCGCCGCGCGCGAAGTCGGGATCGAGCGAGAAGCGCACGCGCGCGCCGCAGTCCAGTCCCAGGCGCTCGACGGCGGCGGCGATGTCGGCCTGAAGCTTCTCCCGCCGGCGCCCGACCGCGTCCGGTAGTTCCTCGATGCCGCGCACGCCGACGGAGGTCCACTTGCCCCCGTGATTGAGCGCGAACGCAACCTCCACGCGCGCGGTGTGCGCGCGCCGCCGGCGGGCGAGGACATCCGCAGCGAGCAGCACGCGGAGGTCGATCGGCGACGCGAGCTTGCAGGGCGACACGAGCACCCGCCGGACGCCGATGCGCGCGTCCCCCTCTCCTGTCACCACGCCTGCTCCTTCTTTCGTCAACGCCCGCCGCACAGGGCTCAACGCTTCGCGTCCGCGCTCACGGTCGGATCGGCCACCGGACTGTAGGTGAACTTCAGGCGGTCGCCCTCCTTCACCACGAGCACCTTGGCGCCCTCGGGGTAGGCGCCGCGCAGCAACTCCTCGGCGAGCGGATCCTCGACGTGCGTTTCGATGGCGCGCTTGAGCGGCCGCGCGCCCGCATCCTTCTCGATGCCGATCCTGAGCAGGAACTCCTTGGCGCTGTCCCCCAGCGCGATGGCGATGCCGCGCTGGCTCAAGCGCTGCTTCACCCGCTCGAACTCCAGCTCGATGATCTGCCGCATGTCCTGCTCGTTCAGGCCGCGGAAGACGATGATCTCGTCCAGGCGCCCGAGGAACTCGGGCCGGAAGTTGTTGTTGACTTCCTCCATCAGCTCCTTGCGCATCTCCTCGTAGGAGCGATCCCCGCCCGTCTGCCGGAATCCCAGGCCGGAGCGGTTCTTGATCAGGCTCGCGCCGATGTTCGAGGTCATGATGAGGACCGTGTTGCGGAAGTCCACGCGCCGGCCGAAGCTGTCGGTGAGGTGGCCCTCCTCCATGATCTGGAGCAGCATGTTGAAGACGTCGGCGTGCGCCTTCTCGATCTCGTCCAGGAGCACGACCGCGTACGGCATGCGCCTGACCTTCTCGGTGAGCTGTCCGCCCTCCTCGTAGCCGATGTAGCCCGGCGGCGCGCCGACCAGGCGCGACACGTTGTGCTTCTCCATGTACTCCGACATGTCGATCTGGACGAGCGCGTCCTCCGAACCGAACATGAACTGCGCGAGCGACTTGGCGAGCAGCGTCTTGCCCACGCCGGTCGGCCCCAGGAAGAGGAACGAGCCGACGGGCCGGCGCGGGTCCTTGAGGCCCGAGCGCGAGCGGCGCACGGCCCTGGCGATGGTCGTGATGGCCTCCTCCTGGCTGACGATCATCTTGTGCAGCTCCTCCTCCATCTTGAGGAGGCGGTCGGCCTCGGCGCGCTCCAGGCGCGTGAGCGGAACCCCGGACATCTTCGACACGGTCTCGGCCACGACCTCGACGTCGACGATGCCGTTGAACTCCTGCGATTTCTCCTGCCACTCGCGCTTGACCGTCTCGCGCTTCTTCTTGAGCTGGTCGGCCTGGTCGCGGACGCGCGCCGCGCGCTCGAAGTCCTGCTCGGCGACCGCCTCCTCCTTCTCCTTGGTGAGGCGCTCGACCTCCTTGTCGATGGAGCGCAGGTCGGGCGGCCGGGTCATCGTCCGCATGCGCACGCGGGAGCCGGCCTCGTCGATGACGTCGATGGCCTTGTCGGGCAGGAAGCGGCCGCTGATGTAGCGGGTCGACAGCTCCACCGCGGCGCGCAGGGCCGCGTCGTCGATCTTCACGCGGTGGTGCGCCTCGTAGCGGTCGCGCAGGCCCTGCAGGATCAGCACGGTCTCGTCGGGGTTCGGCGGGTTCACGATGATGATCTGGAAGCGGCGCTCGAGCGCCCCGTCCTTTTCGATGAACTTGCGGTACTCGTCCAGCGTCGTCGCGCCGATGCACTGGACCTCGCCGCGCGCCAGCGCCGGCTTGAGCACGTTGGCGGCGTCGATGGCGCCCTCGGCCCCGCCTGCGCCCACCAGCGTGTGCAGCTCGTCGACGAAGAGGATTATGTTGCCGGCGCGCTTGACCTCGTTGATGACCGCCTTGATCCGCTCCTCGAACTGGCCGCGGTACTTCGTGCCCGCGACCATCATGGCGAGATCGAGCACCACCAGCCGCCGCTCCCTGAGCAGCTCCGGCACGTTCCCTTCCACGATGTCCTGCGCCAGGCCCTCGACGATGGCGGTCTTGCCCACGCCGGGCTCGCCCAGCAGCACGGGGTTGTTCTTGGAGCGGCGCACGAGGATCTGGATCACGCGCTCGATCTCCTCGCGCCGTCCGATCACGGGGTCGAGCTTGCCCTCGCGGGCCAGCTCCGTCAGATCGCGGCCGAAGGAGTCCAGCGCGGGCGTCTTGGACTTCCCGCGCTTCTGCGCCGGCGAAGCGCCTCCGAGCGACGACGACGCCGCGGGCGAGGACGACTCCGTTGCCTGGGACGGCGGGCTCCCGAGCAGCTCGAGCACGGCGTCCCGCACCTCCTCGAGCCTGAGGCCGAGATCCAGGAGCACGTGCGCGGCCACGCCGTCGTTCTCGCGGATCAGGCCGAGCAGCAGGTGCTCGGTGCCGACGTAGTTGTGGCCGAGCTCGATGGCCTCCTCGAGCGACAGCTCCAGCACCTTCTTGACGCGCGGGGTGAAGGGCAGCTTGCTCACGACCTTCATGTTCGGGCCGGGCTGCATGTACTTCATGACCTCTTCGCGGATGCGCTCGTTGTCCACGCCGAGGTTGCGGAGCACGTTCGCGGCGACGCCGCCGCCCTCGCGCACGAGGCCGAGCAGCAGGTGCTCGGTGCCGATGTAATCGTGGTTCATCTCCTGGGCCTCGCGCCGGGCGAGCCCGAGAACCTTCTTGGCCCGTTCCGTGAAACGGTCGAAGATGTTTTCCATCCGTCCGCCTTCCGCGTTGGGTCGCGGCCCGCTATCCCACGGGCCCCATGTCCTTGCTGAGTCGTTCGCGTATGTAGCGCGCCCGCACGACGTCGCGCTCGTGGGAGCTCAGCTTCGCGCTCTCGACCTTCTGGAGGTGCGCCGGCTGGCTCAGCACCAGGAGCTCGTTGATCGTGCTCGTCGAGATGCCCTCGATGACCGTGAGATGGACGCCGAGCCGCACGAGCGACAGGAGCTCGAGCGTTTCCTCGGACGTTATGGTGCGGGCGAAGCGCAGCACGCCGAGCGCGCGCCAGATCTTGTCCTCCAGGACGACGCGCTTGGCCTGGAGCAGCGTCTGCCTGACCTTGCGCTCGTACTTCACGATCTGCGGGATGACGCTCACGAGGTTGTCGACGATCTCGACCTCGGTCTTGCCGAGCGTCACCTGGTTGGAGATCTGGTAGAAGTCGCCCGAGGCCTGCGTGCCCTCGCCGTACAGCCCGCGCACGGCCAGGTTGATCTTGTTCACGGCCTGGAACACCTTCTCGATCTCCCGCGTGATGACCAGGGCCGGCAGGTGCAGCATCACCGAGACGCGCATGCCCGTGCCCAGGTTCGTGGGGCAGGCCGTGAGGTAGCCGAACTGCGAGGAGTACGCGTAGTCGATGCGCTCCTCGAGCGCATCGTCGATCTCGTTGGCGAGCTCGAACGCCTCCCGGAGCTCGAGGCCCGCGCGCAGGCTCTGGATCCGGAGGTGGTCCTCCTCGTTGACCATGATGCTTATGCGCTCGTCCGGGGCGAACGCCACCCCGCGCGGCCCCTGCGCGAAGGCATGGTCGCGGCTTATGAGGTGCCGCTCGACCAGGAACTGCCGCTCGACGTGCTCCATGGCCGCCAGGTCGTGGTAGTTCACCCGGGTGCGCAGCGAGCTGTCCTTGATGCTGGCGCGGACGAGCTCCTCGACCGCGGCGCGCTTCTCCTCGGAGGCGCGGGTCAGGAACGGGAATCCGGCCACGTTGCGGGCGAGCCGCGCGCGGCTGCTCACGACGACGTCGGCCTCCGCGCCGCCGCCGCTGAGCCATTCGCCGGAGAGAACCTGCAGGTGAGACAGCTCGATCATTCGTCCGCCCCGTCGGTGTGGTAGCCCAGCTTGGACTCAAGCTTGTGCACCGTGTCCCTGAGCTGGGCGGCGCGCTCGTACGCTTCCTCCGCCACGGCCCGCTTGAGCTCCTCCCTGAGCTCCATGAGCTCCTTCTGCTTGGCGATGCGCTCGGTCGCCCGGTTGGGGACCTTGCCGCGGTGCTGCGTGCCGCCGTGGATCCGTTCGACGAGCCCCACCAGCCCCTTCTTGAAGCTGGCGACGCAGTCCGGGCATCCGAACTTGCCGGAGTTCCGAAACGCCTCGAAGGTCAGCCCGCAGGAGTCGCAGCGCACCTGCGCCTCGGCGTTCGCGCCCGAGGCCGTCTGGCCGTGGCTCTGGGCCAACTGGCCGAAGAACTCCGGGATCTCGAGGCCCTGGATATGGGTCTTGATGGCGACGCCCTTGGCCTGGGCGCATTCCTCGCAGAGATGGATTTCCTTCTTCATGTTGCTGACGACCTCCGTGAGGTGCACGGTGGCCGCGCGCTTCGAGCAGTTCTGGCAAAGCATCTACAAGTCCTTTATTTGCAATAACTTATGCGTAACCCCTGATGGTACCCCACGAGGAGCGCGCTGTCAAGAAACGCCCATGGTAGATATCGGTCGCTCCCGGCCGGCGCTTGCGTGCCGGCGGGCGCGGCACGCCCTCCGGGGTTCTTCAGAAGCCGCGGCCGCCGCCCGATCAATAGAAACATATGGTGAACGCCGGCGGAACATCGGGAGGCCGCGCGGCGGCAACGCGCACGTCCGCACCGGGACCTCGGGAAGGGAAACGCTCGCACGGGCGGCAATCATCCCGCGGATGCGGTATCATGGGCATCCGTTGCCTCCGGGCATCCTCGGGCGGGCGTCCGGTCTTGACACGGGCGCGCGCGTGACTTAGAGTGGTTTAGATTTTGTTAATATAACTCACGATAACAGAGCCTGTTGCGGAGACCTTCCGCGGCGCGGGCCTGTGCCCGGCAGGGGTGCCGGGCGCACGCGGCGGGCGGCCTTCCGCAGGGGCTCCGAGGAAGCGCTCTTGTAGGAGAGGAAGGAGGGCCCCGCCCTCCTTTTTTCCATGCGAGCAGAAATACTTCGACTCGTCGACCAGATCCATCGCGAGAAGGACATCGAGCAGGAGGCCGTGTTTATCGGCCTTGAAGCCGCGATATGCTCGGCCCTCCTCAAGAAATGGGGCGAGGAGGCAAACGTCCAGGTCGTCATCGACCGCAAGTCGGGCGAGGTGACGGCGACCGTGGGCGACAAGGCCCTCAGCCAGGAACAGTGGCGCGAGCAGCTCGGACGCCTCGCCGCCCAGACGGGCAAGCAGGTCCTGTTCCAGAAGATCCGCGAGGCCGGCCGCGAGGTGGTGTACCTGGAGTACGCCAAGAAGCTCGGGACCATCGTGACCGGCTCGGTCATCCGCTTCGAGGGCTCGGCCATCGTGATCGGCCTGGGCAAGGCCGAGGGATACCTGCCCCGCAGCGAGCAGGTGCCGTCCGAGCGCTTCCGCGTCAACGACCGCATGAAGGCCTACATACTGGACGTGCAGAAGAACGGCAGCCAGGTGAAGATCATCGTGAGCCGCCGCGACCCGCGCTTCGTCAACGCGCTCTTCGAGATCGAGGTGCCCGAGATCAAGGACAAGACGATCGAGGTCCTGGACATCGCGCGCGAGCCCGGCCACCGCACCAAGATCGCGGTGTCCAGCACCGATGCCAACGTCGACTGCGTGGGCGCCTGCGTGGGGGTGCGCGGCTCGCGCGTCAAGAACATCCGCGAGGAGCTGTTCGGCGAGAAGATCGAGATCGTGCGCTGGGACGAGGTGCCGGAGCTCTTCATCGTCAACGCCCTCAAGCCCGCGGAGGTCGTGTCGATCGACCTCGATTACGACACGCGGCGGGCGCGCGTCTACGTGACCCCCGACCAGCAGTCCCTCACGATCGGCAGGCGCGGCCAGAACGTGCGCCTGGCCTCGGCGCTCTCCCACTGGGACCTGGACGTCGTGGCCGTGTCCGAGGATGACATCCAGCGCCTCAAGACCGAGGACATCGACGAGGGCAAGGAAATCGGCACGCTTATCGGCATCGCGCGCGGCGGCGCGGATGCGGACAGCGCGCTCAAGGAACGGGCGCCGGGGGAGGCTGCCGTCAAGGCCATCGAGTTCATCGAGATCGAGACCGTGCCGGAGGCGCCCGCGCCCGGACAAGTCCCGGCGGAGGCGCCGGCTGCCGAGGCGGAGGACGTATCCGCGCC
>DHGK01000257.1 GCA_002402755.1 Planctomycetes bacterium UBA4800 | reverse complement strand
GCCGAGCGATTGCCGCCGTGAAGACGTCCGGTCCCCGCCCCGATAGCGCCGGCAGAGCGGCAATTGCGCAACGGACTTGTTCATTGCGCGTTTCGATGCACGGGTTCCCCGAATAAGCATCCCGGCCGCGAGCATCCCGGCCGCGCCCGCAGAGTCCGTATCTCCTTGTCCGGCCGCATCTCTCGTGCTACCATCGATGCAGTCTTGATGGCGCGGCGGGCCCGGTATGCAACGAGGACCGCGGGGCGTATGATGGGAATCGTGCCCGCGATGCATGCAACGGCATGCCGCGGCCGCCGTCTATGTGAGCGGATGCGTAACTTCCGAGGACGCAAGCTGTAAGGAGAGCACCCATGGCTGGCCCTGATACTCGATCGGCCGGCGCCCGGCGCGGCGCGATGCTCATAATCGCACTCATGTTCCTCACGCTGCTCACGATGCTCGGGGTGACGTTTGCGGCCCTCATGAAGCTCGAGCGCGAGGCGACGCGCAACTACCTCGACACGCAGACGGGCGACCTCGTCCTGCATTCGGCCGTGGACGCGGCGGCCGCGCAGCTCTACGGCGCCGTGAACTTCTACCACTTCACGTCCTGCCGCGCGCCGTGGCTCTTCAAGGATCCCAAGGGCGACGAGATGGGCGCGGGCGCCTACACGATCGAGGAGATGAGCCCCGAGAATCTCTTCTTCACCGGCGTCCTGGAGCCGGTCAAGGGCGTCGCGCGGTGCTTCTACAAGGCCAAGGTGCTCGACTGCGCGAGCCAGATCAACGTCAACGTCGGCAGCGACAACCTGGCGATGATGCTCGACAGCCTGGGGGAGGCCATCCAGGTCACCCGAGGCGTGAACCCGCTCTTCTCGGGGAAGCGGCGCGTGCGCGGCGACGAGATCGTGCGCTTCCGGCGCAAGCTCGAGAAGGGCCAGTTCACGAGCAAGAGCCAGCTCATCGAGCTGGTGGGCGAGGAGAACTTCGAGCGCCTCGCCGATTTCGTGACGACGCAGTCGTGGGTCGATGCCTCGACCGGCAAGCCCCAGGATTACGTCGAGCTGGTGTTGCAGGCGGAGAGCACGGGCCGCATCGGCACGCGCATATCCGGGGTCAGATACGAGGAGACCGGCCACCCCCATATCTGGGGCACGAAGAGCGTGAGCGCCGAGCCCAGGTCGCCGATCAACATCAACACGGCCCCCGAGGAGGTCCTCATCGCGCTCTTCACGGGCCTGGCGTGCCGGCGGCCGTTTCCGTACATCGAGCGCCAGGCGATGCGGATCGGCCAGCACGATCTCCAGGCCGGCTTCGCGCCCGAGGGCAACGACCGCTTCCCGCAGGGCGCGCGCGGCCAGGGCGGCGGCCAGGAAGAGACCAACTACACGATCAGGCCCGTCTGGGTCTACACGCCGCGCATCGAGCTCCAGCAGGCGCGGCTCATCGCCAAGGCGGTCATGTCGGAGCGCAAGCGCACCCCGTTCGTCGCCTGGGAGACGGGCCGCGCCTCGGGCGGCGGCTTCGCCGAGTTCATCAACACGCGCATCGGCGAGGTGCAGCTCCCGAAGGCGAACCAGGTCATGGTGATCGACCCCCTCAACCCGAGGCTCACCACGTATCAGGGCACGCTGAGCTCGGGCGGCGGCGCCAATCCGGCGGTCGGCAACATCTGGGGGCCCGGCCACGAGAACTCGGAGCGCGCAATCCGCAATCAGCGGGGCCTGCCGTACCACGGGCGCTACCGCTGGTACTTCGAGACGGTCAAGGCCGGCATCATCGCCAACTTCAACCCGAACGCGCGCCTGAACCGCTGCGGCGCGAACGTGGGCGCGACCCTCGCAGTCGACAAGACGGCGCTCGTGTCCCCGTGGGTGCCGCGCGGCTTCCGCATGGCGGGCGGCGGCATGTACAGCCGCAGCGAGACCTACTGCGCCTACACGACCGAGTTCTGCTTCGACACGGGCGGGTACTACGAGATCACCGCGCTGGCGCAGCTCGATGCCCGGTTCGACCCGACCCAGCAGCTCTCCCAGCCCAAGCGCTTCCGCAAGGCGCGCGCGGTCGTCAAGGTGTTCGAGACGCTCCAGCACACGACGCAGTTCGACTTCGAGAAGCAGTTCTACTCCGGGCGCTACAGCAGCCGCCGCGGCCAGAACAACGGGCGGCGCTACGTCATGACGCACCCGCAGCCGGTGATCGCGGCGACCGACTACATCACGTCCGGGTCGACGATGGACGGCAACGTGCAGCTCATGGGCTACATGGATGCCCAGAAGGTCGTCATGCAGAGCAGCAGCCGCGACTCGTTCTACCGGCCCATGCAGAACATCCTCTTCGCGCACAGCTTCATGTTCCGGCAGAGCCAGGACGAGGAGCGTTTCATCCGGCTGGTCAGGAACGGCCGCAGCGTCAACCTGAACATGCAGTTCGAGGGCGACGAGCAGAACATGGGCCGGCAGAGCGAGTACGACTTGCTCTTCCAGTCCGTGCTCGATGCGGACTTCGTCCGGAACCAGCGCGAGTTCCGCGAGCGCTACACGCTGGACCCCTTGCGCCAGGGCCGGAACGGCGTCCTGAACAACGACCCGGGGAGCGGCGAGGCGACCGGCCTGTACCGCGTCGTCCAGTGGCCGCGCTTCAGCGAGCAGTTCCTCGAGTTCGACAACCTGCGGCCCGAGGGCCTGCACACGAACATCTTCAACGCGACGACGAGCGGCGCCGGCATCGCGATGTACCCGGCCTCGTCGATCGCCACGCGCGGCGTCAACTGGGAGGTCGGCAGGTCCCAGGGCGCCTTCAACACGTCGGGCTCGACGGGGCAGGGCAACGTCCAGTACTACGAGGGCGGCGTGGCCTTCTGGATCAGGTTCGACTTCGATGCGAACGACCCGATCTTCTGCGGCCTGGTGGGCTGCACGCAGATCGTGACCGATCTGGGCCAGGGGCCGCGCGACTCGGAAGGCAACCAGTTCTACATCTTCAAGAGCTCGTTCGGCGAGCTGCGCGTCGTGCGCATGTACTACCACCGCGCCTTCGGCCTGCCGAGCATGCACGGCACGAACCGGCTGCTGCCCGAGATCAAGGTCGAGGGCCAGGGCGCCGCCGGGGCGGAGGAGGACCAGGACCTCGAGCTGGATGTCAACAAGGCCTACGCGCGCAGCGAGGTCCTGGTCGATGTCTCCGGCTGGAAGAAGGACGAGTGGCACCATGTCGCCGTCTACTGGAACGACATGGATCAGTCCGACCAGCGCATCCAGGTCTACGTCGACCTGCAGCCCGCCAGGGGGGCGACCGCGGTGACCACGGGTCTCATCGGCCAGGGCCGCGCGTGCAACCTCAACGTGAAGGTGCCGTACGACGAGCTCACGATCGGGGGCATCATCCGGCGCCAGGCGGTCAAGGACGCGGGCATCTTCAAGTTCGCGTACAACCTGCGCGCCAGCAGGACCACCTCGGGCGGCGGCGGCGGCGGGGCCGGGGCGGGCGGCATCGGCGCCTTCTACAAGTTTCCCATGAAGATCTTCCCCTCCAACGCGACGATCGACGAGTTCGTGAGCTTCTCGGGATCCTTCGACGGCTTCCGGACGGGCGTGCTCGGCAACACGCGGAGCTACTTCACGCGCTACACCGGGGTGTACCACAACCAGTTCGAGATCACGCTGCCGCAGGGCGTCGAGGCGGTCAAGCTGCGGTCGTTCACGTGGACCGAGTACCAGCCGGCGATGTATCACGGCCCGGTCAACGGCATGGTCATCCCGCTCAACACGGAGCCGTGCCGCGCGAAGGTCTACCTGGACACCCTGGAGGTGAACTTCCCGCGGCCGCCGTGGCTCGAGACCGGCGCGGTCGAGAAGAACCAGCTTGCGGGCCGCGTGCTGCACCGTCCGACCGGCAGGGGCGTCGCCGAGGAGTCCGTGAAGGTCGGGTACAGGTTCGAGCTGACGCCCGCGAGGGGGCGCGGCGGCAACTTCACCGGCGTGGCGCTGGCGACGCCGGTCATCGATGATGTGTCGCTTTCTTACTTCCTGCCGTCGACGCAGATCCTCCTGTGGGAGGATCTGCCGGTCGACTACGAGGCGCTCCAGGGCGCGAAGGCGCGCCGCGGGTCGCGGTCGCCGGCGGAGTGAACGGCGCGGCGCCGGAGGGCGCGCGCTCGACGAAGTCATGAGACAGGGAGGCACGACCATGATTCGAGGACTTGTGCTGTGTGCGGCGGCGGGATTCCTGGGAGCCGTGTTCGGCGCGGAGGCCGAGCCGGCGGGGAAGGGGGAGCCCGCGAAGGAGGCCCAGAAGAAGGACGCGCCCAAGAAGGAGGAGGCCAAGAAGGGCGAGCCCTCGCGCCCCGCGGCCGCCGAGAAGGGGATCATCGTCATCACGAAGAAGGACGTCGCCTACAACGGTAAGACGGGAAAGGTGAAGATCACGCTCGCGGGCAAGGCCGACAAGCTTCCGCCCGGCGCGAAGGTGACGATCGAGCTTGAGTACTTCTTCAACGTCGTCGGGTCGTGCCTCGCGACGGTGGGGACCGATGGGACGTTCAGCAACGTGACGCTCGCGCCGGAAGGGCCGCTGCCGCCCGGCGACGAGTACGAGCTGCAGGTCAAGGTCCTGTCCGATCCGCAGCCGGCGAGCCTGCGGGCGCAGGTCATGAAGATCGTCACCGACGAGTCGAACACCATCGTGCCCGCCCAGGGGCAGCTCTCCTTCGGCTCGGAGGCGGATCGGCGCGCCTGGCGCGACAAGCTGGCGAAGTTCGTGAAGGCGCTGCTCGACGAGATCGTCGAGGTGAACAACGAGCTCGCCGAGAAGACCCGGGCGGCGGAGGCGGCGGCCAAGGACTCCCTGTTCGATGCGGCGGCCTGGCGCGCCTACATCGACACCCAGTGCCGGCCCAAGCTGATCGCGATCGGGAAGAAGTTCATCGACTGGGTCGGCGAGAACCCGAGCGTCGAGACGCGGTTCGTGCAGGGCGTCACGTGCCTCGATGACCTGATCACGATCGTCGGGTTCCGGACGAAGATCCTGTCGCTGCGCGTCTACGCGGCCGCGAAGCTCAAGCCGGCGCTGGAAGACACGAGCACTCCCGTCGAGCTCAAGGTGCAGCCGCGGCAGGCGCCGAGCCTCAAGACCGACAAGCGCGCGCTGCAGCTTCTCAGCGAGTACTACCAGGTCGTGCTCAAGGACTTCGGCCTGGCGCCGCCCGAGCCGCCGAAAGGCAAGGGCGAGCCCGCCAAGAAGGAGCCGGCGAAAAAGGCGCCCGCCGGGAAAGAACCGGCCGCGAAGACGAAGTAAGGGGCCGCACCGCGGATCGGCCGCGTGCGGTCATGCCCGCGCGTGCCGGACGCGCAGGGCATGCAGGATGCCCGCGGCCGTGAGCGCCGCGCAGACCCACGGCGCGCCCGCGTACCCGGCGAAGGCGGCGTCGAGGAGGTAGATTCCCCCCAGCAGGCGATGCACCGGCGTTTCGTTCGGCGCGCCCGCCGCGAAGCCCCCGCGGGGATACGAGACGATCACGAGCGCCGCGAGCGCAACGAGAGGGAACGCGGCCGCGGCGCCCGCGCACGGCGTCAGCGCCAGGGGGACCGCGAGGAGAACGCCGAAGCGCGCCGCGAGCCTGCGGCGCGAGGCGCCGGCGCCTTCCAGTGCGCTCACCGCAGTCACCGCCGCGGTGTAGGCGGCGAGCGCGAGCGCCGGCACGAGCAGGTGCGCGTCCACGCGCGCATCGGGGGCGGCGGCCAGCGCCCCGGCGAGCAGATTGAGCCCCCGGCACGCTCCCATCAGGGCGGGGCCGATGGCGGCGCGGCGCTTGCCGCCCAGGTTGTACGCGAGGATCGCCGCGAAGAGCACGGCCGCCGTGGCGCGTCCCGCAGGTGCGACGAGCGGCAGGGCGGCGAGCGCGGCGAGCGCGCACGCCGCCGCCGCCGCCCGGGCGGCGCCCAGGCTGATGCGCCCCGACGGAACCGGCCGCGCGGGGTAGCGCACGGCATCCTCGGCGCGGTCGACCACGGCGTTGCTCGCCATGCCGAAGAGATAGAGGCCGCTCGACAGGAGCAGCGCGCCGCCGAGCTCCGGCGGTTCGGCCCCGCCGGCGAGGCATGCGCCGGCGGCGACATCGGCCCACGCGGTGGGCAGGAGTCCGATCCGCAGGAGATCGAGGACCGCCCGTGCCGCCGCCATGCCCGCGCGCCTATCCCACGAGGCGGATGACGTCGTGGAAGGTGACGTAGACCGCGAGCGCGATCAGCAGGAAGAAGACCACCGTCGTCACCGTGTTGACGAGCCGCTCGTTGACCGGCGACCCCTTGATCTTCTCGCAGGCAAGCAGCATCAGGTGGCCGCCGTCGAAGATCGGGATCGGGAGCAGGTTGAGGACGCCGAGGTTGACGCTGATGAGCGCGAGGAAGTACAGCAGCGTCCCCAGCCCGTAGCGGGTGACGTAGCCCGTCACGTGAATGATGCCCAGCGGCCCCTGCAGGTTGCGCGCGGCGACCTCGCGCTTGGCCAGCCGGAGCAGGGTCACGAAGATCTGCTTGATCGAGATCACGGTGCGCTTCACGCCCAGCGCCACGGCGCTCGCGGTGTTCGGCTCCCTGATCAGGACGCGCATCTCGTTGAATCCGATCCCGAGCGTGCCGAAGGCCCGCTCGGCGGGTCTGGCGGCGATGGCGATCTCGTCCGAACCGCGCAGCACGGTCACCGTGAGCTCGGCGTTGCGGGAAGAGTGCACGGCGTCGACGAACTCGTCCCACGACGCGATCCCCTTCTCGCCGAGGCGGAGCACGCGGTCGCCGCGCTGCAGGCCCTTCTCCGCGGCCGGCGAACCGGACTCGACTCCGCCGATCTCCGGCCGCTCGTCCCACGCGATGCCGAGCGCGCCGCCCGCCGGAAGCACGGCCCGGTGCATGCGGCCCGCGCGCACGACCTGGAGCGCCGCCTCCGCCTGTCCGCGCTCCTCGAGGATCCGCATCACGGTGTCCGAGTGGCCGGCCGCGCGGTCGGCGACGCCCACGATGCGGTCGCCGGGCCGGAGGTCGGCCCGCGCGGCGCGGCTGCCGGCCTCGACCGACAGCACGCGCGTCGCCGCGAGGCCGAAGCGCACGTCCTCCCGCCACATCCAGTCGAGCAGGGTGTCGCGGGCGACCGTCGCGGTACGGCCGTCCTCGAAGGAGACGGCGAGCGTGTCGCGCGCGCCGGAGGCGCGCAGGAGGTCGACCGGCGTCATGAGCATGAACGGCGCGCCATCGATCGCGGCGATGGCATCGCCGGGACGGAAAAGCTCCGCCGCGTCGCTGCCCGGCCTGACGAAGCGCACCGTGTTCTGCGCGAGCTTGACGCCGAGGAGCGGCACGGCGTTGTCCTTGTCGGGGTGCGGCGCAAGAACGACATCGCGCTCGGCGCCGTGCGGCGGCTTGACGCGGAGGCGCAGTTCCTCGCCGGTGTGATGCTGGGCGAGCGTGCGAAGCGCCTGGATGAACGGGCCGCGCGGCAGCGCGGCTGCGTCGATGCGCGCGGTGTAGGCCTGCGTGCGGAGTTCGGCGGCAAGAACCTCGTCATCGGGCGCGATGCCGGCCGCGGCGGCGGCGGAGCCGGGGCTCACGGACGCGACCGTGCGCGCCGCCGTCGGCATCAGTCCGAGGGCGGGCATGCCGAGCGTTGTGTCGATGCGCGGGGTGACCTTGACGGAGCGCCGCGTGCCGGCGCGCTCGATCGTGAGCGTACGTTCGATGCACCCGCCGAGCACGGCGGCCAGGGCCACGTCGGGCATGGATTCGACCGGCACGTCGTCGATCGCGAGGATCGTGTCGCCGGGAGCGAGCCCGGCGTCCCACGCGGCGGAGCCGGACAGGACGGTGCCGATCTCCGGGGCCTGGAACGACACGCCGATGGCGAAGGCGAGGATGAACGCGCCGATGCCGAAGACCATGTTCATCGTGGCGCCGGCCGCGAAGATCACTGCGCGCCGGTAGGCCGGCTGCCGCGCGAACTCGTCGGCGCGGCCCTGGTGCCCTTCCGGCGTATCATCCAGGAATCGCACGTACCCGCCGAACGGGATCAGGCCGATGACGTACTCGGTGTCGCCCCAGGTCCACGCGAGCAGCCTGAGCCTGATGCCGGCGATGACGGGATCGAAACCGAGGGAGAAGGTCTTGACGCACACGCCGGCCCACTTGGCGGCCAGAAAGTGGCCGAGCTCGTGGATGAAGATCAACACGCTGATGCCGACAATGCCGAGAATGACGTGGACCGTGGTCATGCGGTTCGTTCCTTGCTACGCTCGGGCGAGCTCGTGCGCGGTCGCGCGGGCCCAGCGGTCGTGCGCCATGAGTGCCTCCAGGCCGTCTCCCGCCGACGGAGGGCGGCGGCGGAGTGTCTCCTCCACGATATCGGTGATCGCCGTGAACTTGATGCGGCGCGCGAGAAACTCCTCGACCGCCACCTCGTTGGCGGCGTTGAACACCGCCCCGGCGGTGCCGCCCTCCCGGAGGACCCGGTAGGCCAGATCGAGAGCCTTGTAGCCGCGCGGCTCCGTGAAGCGCAAGCACCCGACCGCGGCCAGGTCGAGGCGCGGGAACCCCGAGGGCATGCGCGCGGGATGCGTGAGCGCGTACTGGATCGGGTAGCGCATGTCGGGCGGCCCGAGCTGCGCGAGCACGGAGCCGTCGCAGAACTGCACCATGGAATGCACGATCGATTCGGGGTGGATCAGCACCTTGATCTTCGAAGGAGGCACACGGAAGAGCCAGTGCGCCTCGATGATCTCGAGGGCCTTGTTCATGAGCGATGCGGAATCGATCGTGACCTTGGGGCCCATGCGCCAGTTGGGGTGGCGCAGCGCCTGCTCGGGCGTGACGTCGTGCCGGCGCTCGGGTGCGACGTCCCTGAGCGCGCCGCCCGAGGCGGTGAGGATGAGCGTCTCGATGCGCTCCGGCGGCGCGCCCTGCAGGCACTGGAAGATGGCGCTGTGCTCGCTGTCGATGGGAACGATGCGCCGGCCGAGGCGGTCGGCCAGCGCGGTGACGACGCTTCCCGCCATGACGAGCGTTTCCTTGTTGGCGAGCGCCACGTCCTTGCCCGTCTCCAGCGCGGCGAGGACCGGCGCGAGGCCCGCGGCGCCCGCCATGGCGGCCACGATCACGTCGGCCTCGACGCTGCGCACGAGCTCGGCGGCCGCGTCCGGGCCGCGGTGGACCGCGCCGCGGAAGCCGCCCGCGCCGGGGGGCAGCGCGTCCGGGTCGGCGATCGCGATGGCGGGCGCGTCGAACTCGAGCGCCTGCCGGCAGAGCTCGGCGCCGTTGCGGTGCGCCGCGAGGCCGGCGATGCGGAAGGCGCCGGGAAGACCGCGCACGACGTCGAGCGTGCTCGCGCCGATCGAACCGGTCGAACCGAGAAGAATCACTCTCTTCAAGGGCGTGTCTCCGTGGGCGCGCGCGGGATCTTGCCAAGCCGCGCGAAGGGAGCGATTATAAGAGACAAACGCGGCGAACGACACCCCGGAGAAACGCCATGTGTTCGAAGATCGTGCTGCCGGTGCTCGGGATCCCGCTCTTCGGGTACGGGTTCATGATCCTGCTCGGGTTTCTCCTGGGGAGCTTCCTGTGCGCGCGCGAGGCCGAGCGCCGCGGGCTCGCGAAGGACCGCGTGATCGACTTCGCGGTGTTCGTGGTGCTCGCGGGCATCGTGGGGGCGCGCGTGCTGCACGTCGCGTGGTTCTGGGAGGAGAGCTTCAAGGACGCGCCCTGGTGGTCCGTGTTCGCGGTCTGGGAGGGGGGGCTGATCTTCTACGGCGCGCTGATCTCGGGCGTGCCCGTGGGCATCTGGTACCTGCGGCGGCACCGGCTCCCCGTGCTGCGGACGCTCGACACCTGCGCGCCGTTCGTGCCGGTGGGCATGGCGTTCGGGCGGATCGGGTGCTGGCTGAACGGGTGCTGCTTCGGGCTGCGCTGTCAAGATTTTTTGCCTGAGTTCTTGACGCGCTTTCCTCCGGGGAGCCCCGCGCACGCCGCGCAGGAGGCGCTCGGCATGTGCGGGGCGAACGAACGCGCGCTGCCGGTGCACCCCGTGCAGCTCTACGACAGCGCGCACTCGCTGGCGCTCTTCGCGCTGCTGTGGTGGATGCTGCGCACCAAGCCCGCGGATGGGGTCACGACGTTTCTGCTGCTTGCAATGTACGGGGCGTGGCGATTCGTGATCGAAGGGCTGCGCGGCGATCACCGGCTCAGCGCGACGGGCCTGACGCTGTCGCAGAACGTGAGCGTGGCGGTGTTTCTGATGGGCGTGGCGGGGATCGTGCTCGCGGTGCGCGCGGCGCGCGCCCGGGCCGCGCGCGAGGGCTCGTCGCAGGCCGCGTAGCGGCGCCGAGACACGAAAACGAATAGCCACGAAGACACGAAGACACCAAGGACGAGCGGGGAGGACGGGGTCTCGTCTTTGATCCACGGCCATGGGTAACCGTTCACAGGGCATCCCGAACACGCGAATCTCCGC
>DHGK01000237.1 GCA_002402755.1 Planctomycetes bacterium UBA4800 | reverse complement strand
GTGTGGAAATCGGTGACTGTCCCCAATTTCTGGTCCCCAATTTCTGCCTGTCCCCGATTTCTGACTGCGCGCGCCCCGCGCGCGGCATGGCGGTGGGCCGTTGTTGGCCGCGGCTTCTGCCGCTACACTCGGCGGCAGGTGGGAACTCGCACGACCAGAGCACATGAGGACGCCCGGCGCACGCGCCGCGCGCGGCTTTTTCGGTACGCGCTCGCGGGCGGCGCCGTCGCCGTCGCGGGCGCCGTGTGCCTGCACATGCTGTCGCGCGGGACGGGGCAAGAGGCGCAGGTCGCCGCGCCCCCGGCGCCGGGGGGGCCCCCACCGCTCACCGTCGACGCCCTCAAGGCCGAGCAGCTTCGCGCGGCCGAGCAGACGCTGGCCGATTTCCCCGGGGATGCCCGGGCGATCGGGCTTCTCGGCAATGTGTGGAGCAGCCACGGGAATCAGGCGCGGGCGGTCGAGCTCTGGGAGAAGGCCCTCGCCCTGAACCCGAACGACCCCCACGGCCACGATGCCATGGCCATGGCCGCGTTCCTCAAGGAGGACCACGCCCGGGCCGCCGAGCTGTGGCGGAAGACGGCGGCGCTCGATCCGCGGTTTCCCATGGTGCAGCATCGCCTCGGCCAGGCGATGATGCTCATGGGCAAGACGCAGGAGGCCATCGAGGCCTTCACGCGCAACGCGGCTGCCTTCCCGGACGCCTTCGAGAGCCACTACTTCCTGGGGCAGGTCCTGTCGCAGGAGAAGCGCTACGCCGAGGCGCGCGCGCACTACGAGAAGGCGGTCGCGCTCAAGCCGGACTACACGAAGGCGTACTACGGGCTTGCGCTCGCGTGCAGGCGGCTCGGCGACGCGGCCGGGGCCGAGGAGGCCATGCGCCGCTTCAGCGAGCTCAAGGGAAGTGATGTCGCCGCCGATCTGGATCTCCGGAGCGTGTACGATGACGCCGCGAACTTCGCGCGTCGCGTCGCGGCCACGCTGACGAGCTGCGGGGAACTGTATGCCGGCGGCGGCGCCATGCGCAAGGCCGAGGAGCTCTGGCTGCGCGCGGCGGCGCTCGACGGCGCGGCCGTCGCGTGCCGCGCGAACCTGGGGCGCCTCTACCAGCAGACGGGTCGCGAGCGCGAGGCGGCCGCGCGGTGCCGGGAGCTGTGCGTGCTCGAGCCCGGCAACGCCGTTCACCTCTTCAATCTCGGGGTGCTGCAAGCGCGGCTCGGCGACGCGGCCGCGGCGGAGCGCACGCTCGCGGAGGTGTGCGAGCGCGCGCCCGATCACTCGGACGGCTTCAGGGTGCTCGCGCAGATGTACCTCGACCGCGGCATCAAGGCCGCCGAGGCGCTCGCGCTCGCGGCAAAGGCGGCGGAGATCGAGCCCAGCGCCGCGAACTTCTTTGTGCTCGGCGCCGCGTACGCCCGGAACGGCGACCGCGAGCGGGCGGGCGCGGCGCTCGCGCGCGCGGCGGCGCTCGATCCTCAAAATCTCCAGTATCGGCAGGCCTATGAGATGCTCATGCAGAAGAAGTAGCGCGCGGGTCGCGATGCTCCCGCGGGCGGCCGGCGTTGCGTTCGCGCTGCTGGCGGCGGCCGCGCTGCGCGGCCAGATGACCTTCACCGACGTGACGGCGCAGGCGGGCATCACGTTCGTGCACACGGACGGAAGCTCGGGCAAGCACTACATCGTCGAGTACGTGTGCTGCGGCCTGGCGCTCCTCGACTACGACGGCGACGGCGACGACGACATCTACTTCCTGAACGGCGCGCCGCTCGGCCCGGCGGCGATGGATCCCGCGCCGCGGGATGAACTCTGGCGCAACGACGGCGGCTTCCGCTTCGCCGACGCGACCGCAACGGCGCGGCTCGGCGACACCGAACACGGCCTCGGCGTCGTCGCGGGCGACTACGACAACGACGGGCACGTCGACCTGTACATCAACAACTTCGGCCCGAACGTCCTGTACCGGAACGAGGGAAACGGAACGTTCAGCGATGTCACCGCCGCGGCGGGCGTCGGCAACGGCAGCCGCGTGGGGGCGGGTGCGTGCTTCCTCGACATGGACGGCGACGGCGACCTCGATCTGTACGTCGCCAACTACATCAAGTTCTCGTACGGCGCGCACGTGAGCCGCATGCGCCTCGGGTGCCCCGTCTACCCGAGCCCGCGCGACTATCCGCCGGACCCCGACGTCCTGTTCCGCAACAACGGCGACGGCACCTTCACGGACGCGTCGAAGGAATGCGGCATCGGCGCGGCGGCGGGTCCTGGCATGGGCATGATCTGCGCCGACTACGACGGCGACGGCGACACCGACATCTTCGTCGCCAACGATGTGCACGCCAACTTCCTGCTCCGGAACGACGGCAAGGGCGTCTTCGAGGAAACCGGACTGGCGGCGGGCATCGCCTACGATTTCGGGGGCCTCGAGCACGGCAACATGGGAGTCGAGTGCGCGGACTACGACAACGACGGCCGGCTCGATTTCTACGTGACCTCGTATCAGCAGGAGCTCGCCGTGCTGTACCGCAACCTCGGCGACGGGTTCTTCGAAGATGTGACGATCGCCTCGGGGGCGGGCGAAGGCACGCGCCGGCACGTGACGTGGGGCAACGGCCTCATCGATTTCGACAACGATGGCGACCGCGACATCTTCGTCGCCTGCGGCCACCTCGACGACACGGTCGACGCGTTCGATGACACGGCGGTCTACAACGCGCCGAACCAGCTCCTGGAGAACCTCGGCAACGGCAGGTTCGCCAACGTGAGCGCGCGCGCCGGCAGCGGCCTGGCCGTGGTGCTGAGCAGCCGCGGCGCGGGTTTCGCGGACCTGGATCTCGACGGCGACATGGACATCGTCGTCCTGAATTCCCGGCGCGGGCCGACGATCCTCCGGAACGACACCGCGAACGGGAATCACTGGGTGCAGATCCGGCTGCGCGGCATGCGGGCGAACCGCGACGGCGTGGGCTCGCGCGTCAAGGTCACGGCAGGCGACCTTGTCCAGATCGACGAGGTCCACAGCGGGCGCGGCTACCAGGGCCACTGGGGGCTGCGCCTCCACTTCGGCCTCGGCGCGCGGCGGCGCATCGACCGCATCGAGGTCGCGTGGCTCGGCGGCGGCAAGGATGTGATCGAGAACGTGGAGCCCGACCGATTCCTGTTGATTCGCGAAGGCAGTGGCGCGGTCGAGGTCGAGCGGCCCGGGGGCGAACGGTAGGCGGCGACGCCGGGATTGACTTCTTCCCGGCAGGAGTTACCGTAAGGTACGACCATGGCGAACGCACTTTTCAGACTCGAACCGCCCGTCAACGAGCCCGTGTGCGCGTACGCGCCGGGAAGCCCCGAGAAGCGGCGCCTCAAGGCGGCGCTCGCCGACCTCGCGACGCAGCGCATCGAGATTCCGCTCATCATCGGCGGCAGGGAGGTGCGCACGGGGAACCTCGGCGAGTGCCGCATGCCGCACGCGCACGGGCATCTCCTCGGCGCGTACCACAAGGCCGGTCCCCGCGAGGCGGCGATGGCCGTCGAGGCCGCCTGCGAGGCGCGCGCGGAATGGGCCCGCATGGCCTGGGAAGACAGAGCGGCGATCTTCATGAAGGCCGCCGAGCTTCTCGCCGGCCCGTACCGCGACCGCGTCAACGCGGCGACGATGCTCTGCCAGTCCAAGAGCGCCTTCCAGGCCGAGATCGACTCGGCCTGCGAGCTCGTGGACTTCTTCAGGTTCAACTGCTATTTCGCCGCGCAGCTCTATCGCGACCAGCCGTACAGCCCCGCGGGCGTGTGGAATCGGCTCGAGTACCGGGGCCTGGAGGGCTTCGTCTTCGCGGTGACGCCCTTCAACTTCACGTCGATCGCCGGCAACCTGCCCGCGGCCCCGGCGCTGATGGGCAACGCCGTCGTGTGGAAGCCGGCAAGCTCCGCCGTGTACTCCGCGTACCACGTCATGCGGCTCCTCATGGAGGCGGGCGTTCCGGCGGGCGTGATCAACTTCGTGCCCGGAAGCGGCGCCGAGGTGGGAGATCCCGTGCTCGCGAGCGAGCACCTCGCGGGCGTTCACTTCACCGGGTCGACGACAACCTTCCGGCGCATGTGGGCGGCGATCGGCGCCGCGATCGACAGGTACCGCGGGTATCCTCGCATCGTCGGCGAGACGGGCGGCAAGGACTTCGTTGTCGCGCACGAGTCCGCCGACGTGGAGGCGCTTGCGACGGCGCTTGTCCGCGGCGCCTTCGAGTACCAGGGCCAGAAATGCTCCGCCGCGAGCCGCGCATACATTCCCGACACGATCTGGAAGGAGCTGCGGCCGGCGCTCGTCGACACGACGGCGGGCCTGGCGATGGGACCGCCGGAGGACTTCACCAACTTCGTCAACGCCGTCATCGACAAGAGCGCGTACGCCGACATCAAGGGCTACATCGACCGCGCGCGCGCTTCGTCGGATGCGCGCATCCTCGCCGGCGGGGAGTGCGACGACTCGGCGGGGTACTTCATCCGGCCGACGATCATCGAGGCGGCCAGGCCCGACTTCGTCACCATGGTCGAGGAGATCTTCGGTCCCGTGCTGACGGTCTACGTGTACCCGGCGGACAGGTACGCCGACACGCTGCGGCTCTGCGACGCGACGAGCCCCTACGCGCTGACCGGCGCCATCTTCGCGCAGGACCGGCGGGCGATCGCCCAGGCGACGGAGGCGCTCGTCCACGCCGCCGGCAACTTCTACATCAACGACAAGCCGACGGGCGCGGTCGTGGGGCAGCAGCCCTTCGGGGGCGGCCGGGCGAGCGGCACGAACGACAAGGCCGGGAGCGTCCTCAACCTGGTGCGCTGGGTGTCGCCGCGCACGATCAAGGAGACGTTTGCGCCTCCCGAGGACTACCGGTATCCTTACATGGGAGAGGCGTAGCCGCGGCGCGCGCGCCCGCGGAAGGGGGAAGAACGGCGGCGCTTCGGCGCCCGCCGGCCCGGAGGAATGCGATGCTCGCGTACAAGTTCGGGGTGATCGGTGCCGGTAACATGGGGACGGCGATCCTGCGCGGCCTGGTCGAGTCCGAGGCCATGCGCCCCAACGAGATCGTGGCCCACGACCCGAACATCAAGCGCGAGCAGGTGCTGGCGCTGGAGCTCGGCGTCCTCTGCGCGCAGAACAACCTCCTGCCCGCCTCCTGCCCGCACCTCCTCCTCAGCGTCAAGCCCCAGATGATCGACCGCGTGCTGGAGGAGATCGAGCCCGCCATCACGGACAACACGGTCGTCATCTCGATTGCCGCGGGCATCACCACCACGCACATCGATGCGAAGCTCAAGGGCAAGGGCCGCATCATCCGCGCCATGCCCAATACGCCCATGCTGGTCGGTTCCGGCGTCTCGGCGGTGGCGGCCGGCCCGCGCGCCACGCACGAGGATGTCCACTGGGCGCAGCGGCTCTTCGCGGCGAGCGGCCTTGCCATCGTCATGGACGAGTCGATGATCGATGCCGTGACGGGCGTGAGCGGCTCGGGCCCGGCGTACCTCTTCTACCTCATCGAGGCCATGACCGAGGCCGGCGTCGCCGAGGGGCTCGACCCGGACGTGGCCGAGCTGCTCGCCACGCAGACCTGCATCGGCGCGGGCAAGCTGCTGGCGAAGACGAAGAAGACGCCCCAGGAGCTGCGCGCCATGGTGACGACGCCGGGCGGGACGACCGAGGCGGCGATCACGCACATGGAGAAGCACTCGGTGCGGAAGATCATCGCCGAGGCCATCGGCAAGGCGACGACGCGGAGCCGCGAGCTGGGGAAGTAGCCGGGCGGCGGGGCGCCCGGCTACTCGCGAGCACGCCTCGTCCTGTCCGGTCCCCGGGCGCTAGTTCCTCGGCGCCGCCTCCGCCGCCAGGTCGCCGATCGCGAACTGGATTCCCGCCAGCAAGTGGCGCAGGAAAAGCCCGTTCCAGTGGGTCTCGGGCATGTGGCCGAGCGTCGTGTAGAAGACGCGGCCCTTCTCGTACGGGCGCACCCACGAGACCGCGTAGTCCTTGTCGGCGCGCTTCGCCGGGTCGGCCATGCGGTCGAGGTCGAGGGTCGCCAGGACGCGCAGATTCGCGCGCGTGTAGGGCTCGCGGAAGATGTAGACCTCGTCGGTGAGCGTGAAGGGCTCGCCGCCGAAGCAGGCGACGACGGGGTGGCGCGGCTCCTCGAACCTGAGCGTGACCGCCTGCGTGATGTGGCCGCCGTAGAAGCCGCCTATCATGGCGCCGTATTCGGTCCAGCCGTTGAGCGCGGCCGTCGCGGCGTGCGTGCCGACGATGCCCTTGCCGCCGCGCACATACTCGAGGATGCTCTGCTTGACCGCCTGGTCGAGCTGCCGCGCGGCGGCCTTGGCCTGGGCGCCGCGGTCGGGCGGGAGGAGGTCGAACGCTTTGAAGTCGACGGGGAGAAAGGGCTCGGGCTCGTGAATGTTGTTCATGACGAGCGCGTCGAACTGCGGCAGGCGGTCGCCGAGAAGGAGCCGCACGTCATCGCTCACGACGGCCTGGTACGCTCCCGTCTTCGCGCCGAGAATCTCGATCGCCGCCGCGGCGTAGGGGTTCGGGAGATGCGTCCACGGGTGGCCCCAGACGAGCACCTTGCGCGGCTTCTGCGGTTTGGCGGGCGCGGTGTCGGGCGCCGCGGCCTCGATCTTTCTGATCTCCTCCGCGCTCGGCTCGGGCACCTGGGCGGCGCGCATCCTGGCGGCGCGGGCATCGGGCGGCGTCGGCCCCGGCACGGGGTGGGGGGGGAGATCGCCGCGCGGCTCGGCCGGCGCCTCCAGGTCGCCCGTCGCGAACTGAATCGCATCGAGGTAGAACCGGAGCAGCATCGGGTTCCACCAGATCTCGGTCCTGTGTCCAAAGCCCGTGTAGAAGACCCGGCCCTTGCCGTGGGACTTGACCCAGGCCTGCGCGAAATCGCCGTCCTTCCGGTTGATCCATTTGACGCCCATGTTCGTCGTGAGGGTGTCGATCGAGAGGAGCACGCGCAGCCTGGCGCGGTCGTACGGCGGGCCGAACTCGTAGATCTCATCGGCGAGACGGAAGCTCTTCCCGCCGAAGGCCGCGAGGAGCGCGTTGCCGGGCTCCTCGTTGAGGACGCCGACCTCCTCGTTCCAGGGGTGGCCCGTGAAGGTCGCGCCGAGAAGCGCCGCGAACTCCGGCCAGTGCCGGTTCGCGCCCGCGGCGAAGTGATACGCGACGAGGCCGCCGCCGCCTGCCACGTAGCCAAGGAGGCTCTTCCGGAGCGCGTGCTCGACGGCCTCCTTCGTGCCGCCGAGTCCATCGAGCTTCGCCAGGGCGGCGTCGCCCGGCGTGATCCACGCGCCGCACGCGTTGTTGAGGACGATGGCGTCGAAGCGCGCGATCTCGCCGGGAGCGAAGAGCGCGAGGTCGTCGCTCACGACCGGCGCGAAGGCGCCCGTTTTCTCGCCGAGGATGCGCATGGCGCACGCCCCGTAGGGCACGCAGTAGCCCTTGTGGGGGTCGTTGTCCATGAGATGCGCCGGCGTGCTGAAGATGAGGACGCGGCGCTCCTTCTTCGGCGTCGCGCGCGCGGCGTCGGGCGCCGCGGCGCGGATCTGGTTCTCTTGGTGCTTGGGGATGCCCTCGGGCGCGAGGGCGGGCTCGGCCGCGAAGAACGCGGATGCGGCGAGAAACGCGGACAGCAGGCATGCACGGCGAGCGCTCATGGCGATTGCCTCCCTCACAGCGTCCAGCCTTCGCGGTACTCGGCGCGAAGGAGCTTGTCGGCCTCGGCGTTGTTGACGATCCGGCACGCGATCGGATCGAAGTCGAGCGCCTCCTCGAACTGCGTGGCGACGTTGCCGAGCATCAGGAACTCGTTGAGCGGCGACGCGTACTCGAATTCGGCCCAGGCGGGCTTCCCGCCGCGGCAGGCGACGAACCAGTCGGCCTCGTGGCCGCGCGACTCGGCGGCGGACAGGGGCCGGTCCTTGGCGACGTCCTTGAACTGCGCCTCTGGGAAGAGGCGGAAGGTCGCGTTGTGGCCGGTCGCGTGAATTCGGCCCTTCTCGCCGGCGATGACGGCGCCCGCGTGGTCCCACCACTTCTTCTCCTTCTTGTCGCCCCAGTCCAGGTCGTCGCCGATGAGGCCTTCCAGGAGCTGCCGCGCGCCCGGCTCGGCGCCGTTGTGCCACGTGAAGACGATCGGGGGGAACTCGGCGCGCGCGGGGATCTCCCACGTCACCTTCTCCCAGCGCGGGAAGGAGAGCCGGTTCAGGCCGGAGAACTCCGCCTTGACGCGAATGCGCGGCGGGGGCAGGCCGGCGGGGCCGGCCTGCCAGAGCGCGTGGACCTTGAGCGCCATGAAGGCGAGGTTGGCGCTGTGGGGGCCCCAGTTGCCGAGCGGGTTCGTGCCGAACTCGCGCCAGAGATGCCGCTGCACCCACTCGCGGTGGTACGGGCGCGACGGCGCCGGGCCGAGCCAGAGCTCCCAGTTGAAGCCGTCGGGAACGGGTTGGCTGCCCTTGGGCGGCTCCTTCCTGTCGGCCCCGC
>DHGK01000036.1 GCA_002402755.1 Planctomycetes bacterium UBA4800 | reverse complement strand
CCGCCCGAGGCCTGCACACGCGCCGCGCCTCGATGTACAATACGGGCTTCAACCACAGACGAGAAAGGAACCTGCCATGAGACACCTTGTCGCCTCGTTGTGCGCGGCGTCGCTCGCGATGATCCTGATCGGCTGCACGGCGTGCGCCGCCGCGGACGGGCCGCTCAACACCCCGCCGGCCGGTTTCACGGCGCTCTTCAACGGCGCGAACCTCGACGGCTGGTACGGCCACGGGACGCAGGACCCGCGCGTCCTGTGGGCGATGGCGCCCGACGCCCTGGCGGCGCACAAGGAGAAGACCCGGGAGGACCTGCGCGCCCACTGGCGCGTCGAGCAGGGGGTGCTCATCAACGACGGCGAGGGGCTCTACGCCACGACCGACAAGGACTACGGCGATTTCGAGCTCCTGGTCGAGTACAAGACCGTCGCCAAGGCCGACAGCGGCATCTACCTGCGCGCCGTTCCCCAGGTCCAGATCTGGGACTACACGAAGGAAGGCGGCAAGTGGAACATCGGCGCCGACAAGGGCTCGGGCGGCCTGTGGAACAACAGCCCCGGCGCGCCGGGGAAGGATCCGCTGGTCCTCGCCGACAGGCCGTTCGGGGAGTGGAACGCGCTCAGGATCATCATGGTCGGCGAGCGCGTGACCGTGTTCCTGAACGGGAAGCGCGTCGTCGACCACGCGCGCATGGAGAACTACTTCGACCGCACGCTCCCCATCTTTCCCAAGGGGCCGATCCAGCTCCAGACCCACGGCGGCGAGATCTGCTGGCGCAACATCTTCCTGCGCGAGATCGCGGCGGAGGAAGCCTGCGCCGTTCTGCGCGCGGGCGGCGTCGAGAAGCCGGCGGCGCCCGATGGCTTCGCGCCGATCTTCAACGGCAAGGACTGGACGGGCTGGAAGGGCCCGACCGGCCAGAACCCCATCAAGGATGGCGCCATTCACGCGCAGTCAGGCACCATCTTCACCGAGGAGGAATACGAGGATTTCGCCGTGCGCTTCGAGTTCACGCTGCCCAAGGGCGGCAACAACGGCCTGGCGATCAGGTACCCGGGCGCGGGCGACACGGCGTACGTCGGCATGTGCGAGCTCCAGGTCCTGGACAACGAGGACCCGCAGTACGCGAGGCTCGATCCGCGCCAGTACCACGGCAGCGCCTACGGCATGGCGGCCGCGCACCGCGGCTACCTCAGGGCGCCGGGCGAGTGGAACTTCCAGTGCGTGACGGTCAAGGGCTCGACCATCGTCGTCGAGCTCAACGGGACGCGGATTCTCGACGCCGATCTCGGCAAGCTCACGAAGGCCATGTACGAGCTCGACAAGTTCCAGGGCAGGAACAGGACCAAGGGCAGCTTCGGCTTCGCCGGCCACGGCCTGCCGGTCAAGTTCCGCGCAATCGAGCTCAAGAAGCTGTAGCGCCCGCCCGCGCGGGCCGAAGCGCGGGGCGGCGATGCGCCGCCCCGTCACTTGATGTCGACGTCGTGCTCGATGTCCTTGTCCTTGAGCGTGATCTCCCTGCGGTAGTAGGGCTCGCGGTTCTCCATCTTCGCGTAGGCTTCCATGTCGGTCGGATCGGCGGGCAGCCTCGGCGCCTCGAGGATGTACGTGCCGGGCTCGATGTCGGCGATCTCGTAGGTGTCGTCCTGGGTCAGCATGCCGATGCCGGCCTGGTACCTGGAGCTCTCGATGGAGGCCTTGATGTCCATGGCCTTGACGTCCTCGGGGGCCGGCCCGCCGGGCCTGCGCAGGGTGAGCATGCGCATCGGCGCCGGCGGATATCCCTTGACCTTGCCGAACACCTTGAACCCCTTGCCGATTTCGACGTCGACGCGGCTCGCCTGCTCGTCCTGGACCGCAACGACGCGCGTCTTGATGCTGAACTTGCCCTTCTGCATGGCCGCGATGTCGATGATCGTGAGAATGTACTCGCCGGCGGCGAGGTGCTCGAACCGGAACTGCCCGGTCGCGTCGGTCATACGCTGTTCGAGCGGCGCGCCGCCGCTCATGAGCTGCACCATCATGGAGGGCTTCGGCGCGTCGCCTTCGATGACCGCGCCCTCGATGGCGCCGCCCCGCTTGAGGACCAACGTGATCGGCTCGCTCACCTGGTCCCGCGAAAGCGCCACGGGCACGGCTTCCGACGGCGCGTACTCCTTGTGCGTGGCGCTCACGAGGTACTCGCCCTCCGCGAGGTGCTCGACGAGGAACCGGCCGTCGGCGTTGCTGGGGTTCTCGGGCATCCCCGCGTCGAAGAATTGCGGGAGCAGCTTCCTGAGCATTGCGCCGGCCTCATCGCCCCCTTTGCGCTCGACGCGCACGACGGCCCCCTCGACGGCCGCGCCGTCCCCCAGCGTCACGCGGCCGCGCACGACGGCGCCGGCGGTGACGACGATCTTCACGCCCTGGTAGTCCTGGCCCGCCACGACCTCGATCGTGTCGGAGCAGCCGGGCGCGAACCCCGGCACCCTGGCCTGGACCTCGACCTTCCCGGCCGGCGCCTCGACGCTGTAGCTTCCGTCCTCGCGCGCCTCGGCGGCCACCTCGCCCCGGCCGCCCGTGACCATGTCTTGCAGTTTCCGGATGCTCTCGAAGAGCGCGTCTTCCGTGATGGGCCGCGCAAACACCTTTCCGCCCGCCCCGGGCGGCGCGCCGGCGGCGGTCACGATCCAGCCGCTGATCCGGCCGTGCTTGGCGAGCCTGAGCTCGACGTTCTGCGTTCCGGCAGGAACGCTCGCCGCGATCGCGGGCGAGTAGCCCGGCTTCGATGCCCTGAGCCTGAAGGCCTCGCCCTTGATGTCGGCCAGCGCGAACTTCCCCTCCGCATTCGTGCGGGCGGAGCCCTCACCGCCCGCCGGCACGGCCGTCAGGTTCTGCGCGTCCGATGCCGAGACCTGCGCGCCCTCCAGCGGATTGCCCCACGTGTCGAGCACCGTGCCGGCGATCGCGGCAATCGTCGTCTTCTCGATGACGAGGACGATGCCGGTCACATCCGTGACGCCGTCCAGGACGACGGTCTTCGCGCCCTCCTGCGAGAGTATCGCCAGGGGCGAGATTGTCCCGGCGCGGAGCTGCAGCTCGCCGGCCGGAAGATGCTCGAACCTGAAGGCGCCGGCGTCGTCCGTGACCGCGCGGTTGCTCACGGTCATGTTTGAGACGGAGTCCGCCAGGCTGGGAAGCAGGTAGACTTCCGTCTTGGGCGCGGACGTTCCATCGGCATACGTCACTGTGCCCGAGAGCGCGCACCCTTCCGTCAGGAGCATGTCGACCTCGGCCCGCGGGCGCTCGGCGGTGAGCGCGATGGCCTCGGACGCCTGCGGCGCGAGCCCTTCCTTCGCCGCGATCACGCGGTATTCCTTCCCGAGCGGCAAGCCGCCGTACTCGTACGCGCCGTCGTCGCCCGTGGGGCGCATGTTCCTGCTGAACGCCATGATCGACTCGACATCGCCCTGGACGGATCTGGTCATCATGTCGGCGGGCATGACCCGCACCTGGGCGCCCGCAACGGGCTGCTCGTCCGGGCCGGCCACGATGCCGAAGATCGTGCCGCCGCGGCTGACGAGGAAATCGACGCCTGTGACATCGATTCCCTTTTCCAGCACCACGCGTTGGCCGTCCTTCGAACCGATCGACACGTACTCGGTGTCGCCCGAACGCGGCACCACGCGGTGCTCGCCGAGCGGCAAGCCCTGGAGCGCGTATGCGCCATCGCCGCCCACGACGGCGCAAGGCGCATCGTGCTGCACGAAGGCCATCATGGGCGGCGCCTGCGGGTCGAGGACGCCCGCGACGACGATCATGCCGGCGGCCGGCGCGCGCGTCTCGCGGTCGAGCACCGTGCCGGAGATCGAGCACGCGGGCTTGAGCGCGAAGCTCACCTCGAATTCCCGCGGCGCAGGCGCGGTCTCGGGCGGCGCGTCGACGACGGGCGACGGCTTCACCGCCGGGCCGTCGCCGACACCCTTGACCTGCGCCTCGTACCCCGCGCCCATGACGGCGACGGCGCCGAGGGACGGGCTCTCGGGAATCTTGAGCTCGTACTTGCCGTCGTCACCCGTCGTCGCGACAAGGCTCCTGGCCAGCGCCTCTCGGAGCTCCGCACCGGGGATGCGCGCCGCGTCGCCGGCCTTGCCGAACGCATTCGCATCGTGGCGCCATCGCCCGAGGACCATCGAAAAGGTCGGCACCCAGCGCACGCACANNCGCCGAGCGGCGCGCCGTTTACGTCGGCGACCGTGCCGAAGAGGCGCACGTGCGGCCCGGCCTCGTCGGAAACCGCGACCGCGTCCGGGGCGGCCGGTTCCTTCGCTGCCTCGCCGTCCTGCGCGACCGCCGGTTGCGCCGAAGGCGCGGGAGCGCCCGCGCTCGGCGCCGGCAACGCCGGCGGTGCGCCATCCCCGGGTCGAGCCCCGGAATCGCCGCGAAGAAGGATGTACAGAACCACCGCGCACACGGCGACGGCGAGAAAGAACGCCGCGACGAGCGACGTGCGCCCGCGGCAGCGAGAGCCCTGTGGATGCATACGGGACCTCCGAGAAATGCGCGGGCCCGCGACGGAGCCCTTCCCCACTCTAGTCGCACATGCACGGCCGCTTTTCAAGTTAATTCCGCGCGGAGCGGCCGCCCGTGCGCTACTCCACGCCGAATCCCTGTGTCAGGAGGTCGGCCGGATTCTCAGCCGCTCGCGGCCGCCGGCGCGCTCGCGCGCATCTCCTTGCCCTCCAGGAGCACCTTCAGGCCCATCAGGTGCGCCATGTCCCTGACGCTCTCGGCGTGATCGCCGTAGAAGAGCACGCGGTGAAGCAGCGTCATCATGTCATCGGGGAGCACGCCGCCGCCCCACTTCTCCAGGAGCTCGCGGGCGTTCTCGACCTCGGTCACGACCTGCGTGCGGCAGCCGCGGTCATCGAAGTCGCACACCTCGACGATCGTGCCGGTCGTGACGAGCATGGTGTCGAGGTCGGCGACCTTGGCCCACGTCACCGTGCGGCCGATATCGGCATCCATGAAAACCTCCAGCGACGCGCCGCGGTTGTCATCGCGGTGCGTGCGGATGCTGAAAGGCAGGCGCGCGGCGGCCGGGCCGCCCATCCGCGTCGGCGCCACGCAGTGCGCGTGGATCACGGCGTTGCGGCCCGCATCGATCAGGGGGTCCGTGATGAAACCGGGAAGCCCGAATGCGTACTGGAACATGAGCATGGTGAGCGTCGAGTCGATGTCGGCCTCGCACGCGCCCACGAGCCCCTCGTCCAGCATCTTGCTGAACCCCAGGCACGGATAGCCGAGTGTCTGGATCGGGATGCCGCCCAGGCACTTGACCGTGATGGCGCGGGCCCCGTGCTCGCGCATGAGCGCGCGCATCGCGAGCGAGGTCTTGCAGGACTTGACGATCTCCTCGCGGCTCGGTTCCACGATCTCCCTTGCCTGGGAAATCCAGTACGTCTCGGCCTCCTCCCGGGCGGCCGCATCATCGATGGATGCATGGACCTCGACGAACGCGGACGGAGTCACCTGCACGACCTCCGGCCCCAGCCGTGCGCGCACCTTCTCGAAATCCCTGGCGGCCTCGGTCCCCGCCGCGCAGCCCGGCTCGCCCACCAGGACGATCTTCGAGCGGCGCATGTGCACGGGGACGCGCAGCAGCGCGACGAGCCGGTCGATCTCGCGCAGATCCCGCGACGCGCCGATGATCAACGGCAGGCCCTCCTTTTGCAGCCGCGGCACGTACATCCAGTCGTGGCCGCTGAACGGCTGGGAGTACACGGCCGTGGGCCTTCCGGTCGAGGCGAACACCTTGAACGGCGCCGCGTTGCCGAAGGCCAGGTGGATCACGAGGATCGCATCGGCCTGCGCGCCGTCGATCTTCGGCAGGAGCGCCGCGGCAGCGCCGGCGCTGTTGACAATCAGGTCGCCGCCGCACAACTCGACATCGCGGAGCGCCGCCGCCGTCTTCGCAAGGTGCGGCGCGAAACGCTGCGCGATCTCGCGGGGCGCGTCGAACTCGGGCTTGGGCCAGGCGCCGCCCGTGCCCAGGTAGACCACGTACACCTTCACGGGCGGCGCCGCGGCCCCGGCGGGGTCCTGCGCGGCGGCCCGCGCTGCGGCCGCGCCGGCCAGCGCGATTGCGCCCGTCGATCCGAGAAACGTACGTCGATTCACGTGCGATGCCATCGGTCCTCCCGTTTCCTTCCGTGTCGCCGGCGCCGCCCGCGCGCCGCGCGGGTCGCCGTGGGCCCACCGTCTCGTGCGACGCATCGGCGGCCATGCGCGCCGCCGCTCTCGCAGACCATTGTAGGCAGCCCGCGGCGCGCCGCGCAAGGAGCGCGCGCTTGTCCGCTCGCCGCCGGCAGCGCTACAATGCCCTCGGCGCAGCACGAGGACGCGCTCCCCGAGAAAGCGAGATTCTCCATGGCCCATCTCTTCGTCGCATGGCTCGCGGCCGCCGGCGCATCGCTCGTCGACGACCTCCCGCTTCTCGATGCCGGCATCGCGGCCTATCAGATCTCGAGCCACAACAAGCAGGGCCTGAACGGCGACGGCGGGTGGTTCCTCCACGACGGCGAGCTCGAGGCGGAGGGCCTGGCGGGGTGGTCGGACATCGATGCGGGGGCATCGGCGCGGTACACCAAGGAGCGCGTCTCGCAAGGCTCGGGCGCGCTCGTCCACACGATCGCGCGCGACGGCCTCGACACCGGCTGGAGATCGGTCCGCAAGGCGCTGTCCGAGGGCCTGAACCTCGACGCCTGCGACCGGCTCTCGCTCCGCGTGTGGCCGACGCACGCCGACGGCGGCATCGACTACGCCGTGCGCATCGACAGCGGCGGCAGCGCGACGCAGGTCGACATCAGGGATCTCGCGCCCGGCAGGTGGAACGACGTCGTCCTGGATGTCTCGCGCGTGCCACGCAAGGGCGTGGCGGCGCTGTGGCTCCTCTTCCACCTCGACTGGGGCGCCGCCGATGGGATGCGGTTCTTCGTCGACGACATCGCGTTTCTCGGGCCCGTTGGCCGCGCGTTCCCCATCGACGACTTCGAGAAGGGCTGCCGGCGCGCCGTGCTCTTCGACGCCATCGGCCCCGGCGCCATCAAGGCCATCTGGGGGCTCGGCGAGCACGACATCCGCATCGAGGTCGACGGCGTGACGGCGGTCGATGCATCCCAGGACGATTTCTTCCAGGGGCGCGTGCCGGGATTCCCCGAGCCGCTCGTCCGCAAGGCCTGCGTCGCAAGCGGGCCGTGGAAATGCATCGCGCACTATTCCTTCGTCCCCATCGGCTTCGCGTCGCGATGCCGCGTGACGACGCGGCACCCGAGCCCCTTCTATCACGTCATCGCGGAACGAGTGCGCGATCCGGCGCGCGTCGCGCCGTGGCGCCCGGACCAGGATCTCGGGCTCCTTCTCGCGGCGTGGCGCGACGCCGGCAAGGATCCGAAGGGCTGGACGGGGCTTCGGCATGCCCAGGGCGAGGTCGATCCGGGCCCCGGCGCGGCGGCCGAGCTCGCGGACGTGCGCGGCGCGGGAGCCATCGGCGCGATTCGATTGAAGCTCCCGCCCGCGGCGAAGGCGGCCATCGAATCGTTGTGGCTCTGCATGGACTGGGACGAGGGGCGCCTCGATGTGGAGGCGCCCGTGGGGTTCTTCTTCGGCGCCGGCGTGCGCTGGCAGGACATCCCGTCCCACGCCATCGGCATTCGCGGCGATGAGGGCTACTGCTTCCTGCCCATGCCGTTCTGGGAGCGCGCCCGGATTCGCCTGGAGAATCGCGGTGCGGCCGCGGCCGGCCCGATCGGATTCTCGGTCCAGTGGCGGACCCAGCCGTACCCCGCCGAGCGGTCGGCGTACCTGCGCACCTGCTTCCGCTCGGGGCCGACGGCGCGCGGCAGGGACTGGCTCTTCTTCGACACGCACGGCCAGGGCCAGTACCTGGGCGTCGTCCAGCGCCTCATCGGCGGGCACTACTGCGAGGGCGACATTCGCTTCCACATCGACGGGAGCCGCTCGCCGGCTTTCTACGGCACCGGCTCGGAGGATTACTATCACCAGGCGTGCTGGCCCAACGCCGACAACCACACGCCGTTCCACGGCTGCGTGGGCGACGTGGCCGAGGATGCGAAGGAGGTCACCGGTAAGACCTTCTACGACTTCCCCGCCTGCTACTACCGGTTCCACCTCGAAGCCCCGGTGCGGTTCAGCTCATCGGTCCGCTGCGAGATCGAGCACGGGGGCGTGAACGACACCGACAGCACGTACGCGAGCCTGGCCTTCGCCTACGTTCGGGATGCGCCGGGCCTGCGCGAGACCGATCGAGCCGATTTCACGGCACAAGGTGCGAAACCGCTCGAGGGCTTCTTCGAGGGCGATGACGACGATGTCGCCGTCGTGTGCCGGATTCTCGAGACCCGCGAGCCGGTCACGGCCGTGCTCGCCGTCGATGCCGCCAACGCCGGCGTGCGGCTCCGGCGAACGCTCGATCAAGCCCGGGGACCCCAGCGCGCCGCCGTGCTCGTCGACGGCGAGGCCGCCGGCGTCTGGTACGACCCCGACCGCAATCCATGGAAGCGCCTCGCCGAGAGCGACTTCGAGCTCCGGCCCGCGCTCGTCCGCGGCAAGGCATCGATCCGCGTGACGTTCACGCCCGAGGAGGGCGCGTGGACGATCGGCGAGCTGCGCGCGTTCGCGCACGTCGATCCGCTCTCAGGCGTCTCGCGATAGAAACGCCTCGACCTGGGCGACGAATTGCGGATACTGCTCGAGCATCTCGCCTGCCGCGGCGAGCACGATCGCGTCGTCGATCTCGTCGTACTCGTGGACCAGGCGGTTTCGAAGACCCGCGGAGGGGGCGATGCGGACCGCGAACTCGCGTGCAAGGACGCCGAGATCCGCCGCGGCCGTGAAGCTCGAGTAGAGATCCTCGGGCGCCGCGCGGCCCGCCTCGACCAGGAGATGCGCGTTTATGTCGACGGCGGCTTCAACGGTCTCCTGCAGGAGCCGCTCGACCGCCTTGCGCCGGTAGACGTCGGCGCGATACGCGGCCAGGTCGAGACGCCGCACCGGATCGAGAAGCCGCAGATTCGTCACGATCCTCTCGAGTTTCCGCCGGATGATTTCGCGTTCGATCGGAGCCATCCGTCTCACAACCCCCGTTCCGCGAGGAACTTCTGCAACCCTTGCTCTCGAAGACGCCGCAGCTTCGCGGTGTCGTTGTAGCGGCGGAGCGCCAGCGAAACGAAGGATGCGAACACGCCCCCTTGCCGCTCGAAGAGCACTCGACCGTGCCGCGCAACGGCCATCGCGAGCAGGGGCGAGGCGCGGGCGAGATCCACGATGTCCACCCGATCCGTCTGGAGGAGCCTGATGACCTCCGGCCGCAGCTCTTCCACCGAGCAGTCGGCGATGAGCCCGATGTCGATGTCGCTCGCCGCGCGGGGGCGGCCGGCCGCGACGGAACCGAAGAGGACGGCCAGGCGCAGGTCGGGCCGCGCAAAGAGCGGGGCCAGGCGTTTCCTGACTTCCGTGAAATCGAGCGCGGCCGCATCCATACGCAGCGCATCCTATCGCTCCGCGTCCGCCCGGGCAAGCACCCGCGCGTACCGCGCTGAGCGCCATCCCTTCGCGCATCGCGGTCCGTGCCGTTGAACGCCGTCCGCCATCGGTCATATAATTGGTGCATCGGTTCCGGCTCGATGCGGCCGCGCGCGCCGGCGGGCCGTTGCGGAGCCGGCGCGCGGATCACGACGAGGCGTTCCTGAAAACGGGAGAGCACACATGTCCCACCATGTCGCACACGTTCCTCGACGGAAGTTCCTGAAGACCGTGCTCGGGGCCGGGGCCCTGGCGCTCGCGCCGCGGGCGGTCTCGGCGGCTGCGCTCGGCATGGACGGCGCCGTGCCGCCCAGCGATCGCATTGTCCTGGGCGGCATCGGCATCGGCAACCGCGGCACCTACGTCCTCGGGTGCTTTCTGGGCGAGCCCGATGTCCAGTTCACGGCCGTGTGCGACATCAAGGCCGCGCGCCGCACGGCCGTCAAGGGCATGGCCGACCAGCGCTACGGCAACAAGGATTGCGCCACGTACCGCGACTTCCGCGACCTGCTCGCCCGCGACGACATCGACGCCGTGCTGATCGCCACGGGTCCGAACTGGCACGCGACGGCCTCGGCCTACGCGGCCAAGGCCGGCAAGGACGTCTACTGCGAGAAGCCCTGCACGAAGAACATCGCGCAGAGCCTGGCGCTGGCCGACGTCTTCCGCCGCACGGGTCGCATCTACCAGGCGGGCACGCAGCGGCGGAACCTGCCGCACTTCGCCTTCGCCTGCGAGCTCGCGCGCACCGGGAAGCTCGGCAAGCTCCTCGCGGTCCACGCGCAGCCGGCCGGGCTGGCCACGGGCATGAGCGGCTGGGCCGAGGCGCAGCCCCTGCCCGACAAGGAGGTCGTCGACTGGGACATGTACCTCGGTCCCGCGGCCTGGCGTCCGTTCAATCAGCGGCATCTGGACGGCTTCAACTTCGAGAAGGGCGGGGGCCTGGTCGGCGGCGGGGTCCTGGAGTGGGGCTCTCACTGCGTCGATCTCTGCCAGTGGGCGGCGGATGTCGACAACACCGCGCCGGTCGAGTACAACCCGCCGGAGAACGGGCGCGTCGTCGCCCGCTATGCCAGCGGCGTCAAGCTCGTCATTCGCGACGACGGGTGGCTTCCGCTCGGCTCCTGCCCGGTCAGGTTCGAGGGCGAGACCGGCTGGGTGGAGGCGGGCGACAACGGCAAGCTCGTCCTCAGCTCGCCCGAACTTCTCGCCGGCCAGAAGGTCGCCGAGATCGGCGGCTACCCGGCCACGTTCCACGTGCGCGATTTTCTCAACTGCGTGAAGTCGCGCAGGCAGCCCCTGGCCAACGCCGAGGCCGCCTGCTACTCGCACATCGCCTGCCATGCGGCCAATATCACGATCTTCCTCGGCAGGAAGCTCGCGTACGACCCGGCGAAGAACGAGTTCATCGGCGACGAGCAGGCCAACCGGCTGCGGTCGGAGGCCATGCGCGAGCCGTGGAGGATCTGAGGACACTGCGCCCGAGGCGCGCGCACGCGCCCGCGGCACGGCCGCGGCGCGGCGCGTACTGACAACAGCAAGGACTGAAAAATGCACAAGATACACTGCGTCACGATGCGTCTGACCCTGTGTGCGGCGGCTCTCGCACTGGCGGCGCTCTCGGCGCCGGCCGCCGAGGAAAACGAGGGCCGGCTGATCGCGATCCTCCGCTCGGACTCGCCGCGGGCGGAGAAGGCGCTCACCTGCAAGCGCCTTGCCGTGTACGGCAGCAAGGAGGCGGTGCCGGCGCTCGCGGCGCTCCTGCCCGACTCGGAGCTCACGTCGTGGGCGCGCATCGCGCTGGAGGCGATTCCGGGGCCCGAGGCCGATGCCGCGCTGCGCGAGGCGGCGGGCAAGGTCAAGGGCCTCGTGCTCGTCGGCGTCGTCAACTCGATCGGCGTCCGCCGCGATGCGGCCGCGGTCGACACGCTCGCCGGGCTTCTCGCGACTACGGACGCCGAGGTCGCGTCCGCCGCGGCCGCGGCGCTCGGCGCCATCGGCAACGCGCCGGCCGCCGCGCTGCTGACCCGCGCGCTTTCCGGCGCACCCGCCGCCGTGCGTCCGGCGGTCGGCGAGGGGTGCGTCCTGTGCGCCGAGAGTCTTCTCGCCGCCGGCAAGAAGGACGACGCCGTGAAGCTCTACGACGCGGTCCGTACCAGCGCCGGCATGCCCAAGCAGCGCGTCGTCGATGCGACTCGCGGCGCGATCCTCGCGCGGCAGGCCGACGGCGTTCCGCTTCTCGCGGCGCAGCTCGCGTCGGCCGACAAGGCGATGTTCGCCCTCGGTCTCACGGTCGCGCGCGAGATGCCCGGCGCCGGCGTGACCGCGGCCTTGGCGGCCGCGCTCGAGGGAACGCCCCCCGAGCGCCAGGCGCTGCTCCTCATGGCGCTGGCCGACCGCGACGACCCTTCAATGCTGCCCGCCATTCTTCAGGCGGCCAAGAGCGGATCGAAACCGGTGAAGCTCGCCGCCATGGGCGTTCTCAACCGGGTCGGAAACGCGTCCTGCGTACCGTTGCTTCTCGACGCCGCCGTGCAGGCCGATGCCGACGTGGCGCAGGCGGCCAGGACCGCGCTGGAGGGCCTGCCCGGCAAGGACGCGGACGCGGATCTCGCCGCGCGCCTCGGGACCGCCGCGGGGCCCATGCGCGCGATTCTGATCGAGCTCGCCGGCAGGCGGCGGATCACGGCCGCCGTTCCGGCGCTCATCAAGGCCGCGGACGATCCCGATGCGGGCGTGCGCGCCGCGGCGCTGACGGCGCTCGGGCTGACGATCGGCCCGGCCGACCTCGGCTTCCTGATCGCGCGCGCCACGGCGCCCCGGAACGCCGAGGACGGCGAGCCGGCTGAGCGGGCGCTCCTTGCGGCCTGCATCCGCATGCCGGACCGCGAGGCCTGCGCCGCGCAGTTGACCGATGCCTTGTGGGACATGCCGGTCTCGACGAAAAGCACGGTCCTGAAGAAGCGCCGCGAGTCGGCGGGGAACTGGGTCTGGGTGTCGGTGTCGCCCCGAAGCACGCTGCTGGAGATCCTCGGCGCCATGGGCGGCGCGAAGGCGCTTGCGACCATGGTCGAGGCGGCCAAGGACGACGACGCGGAGCTGCAGGACACGGCCATTCGCATGCTCGGCCAGTGGCTGACGACGGATGCGGCGCCCGCGCTGCTCGAGCTCGCGCGCACGGCGTCGAGTCCCCAGAACCAGGCCCGCGCGCTGCAAGGCTACCTTCGCATCGCGCGCGATTTCGACCTGCCGGAACCGCAGCGCGCCGAGATGTGCGCCGCGGCGCTCCGGGCGGCCAAGCGCGACGAGGAGCGGAAGCTGGCCCTGGACATCATGGTCAAGCATCCGAGCATCGACATGCTGCGCGCGGCCGTCGAGGCGGCGAAGATTCCCGCGCTCAAGGACGATGCGGGCGCGGCGGCGATGGCCATGGCGCAGAAGGTCGGCGGCGACTCGGTCGACGTCCGCGCGCTCCTGGCCCAGGTCGGCCGCGAGCCGATGAAGGTCGAGATCGTCAAGGCCGAGTACGGCGCGGGCGCGACATTCAAGGACGTGACCGCGGCGCTCGCCCGCCACGCCCGCGGCTTCCCTCTGATCGTCCTGCCGTCGCCGAGCTACAACGCGAGCTTCGGCGGCGACCCGGTCCCCGGCGTCGTCAAGCAACTGAAGATCAAGTACCGGATCGACGGCAAGGAGGGCGAGGTGTCGCTGCAGGAGGACGCGCCGGTCCTCCTGCCCGTGCCCAAGTAGGACACGGGGGGGCCGCGACGGGCGGCGTGCGCGAGCGCGATCCGCGCGCGGCGCTAAGGGGCCGCGCAACAATAACTTCCC
>DHGK01000383.1:4251-11671 GCA_002402755.1 Planctomycetes bacterium UBA4800 | reverse complement strand
CGCGCTGGAGCGCCGCTTCCAGCCGGTGATGGTCGAGCCGCCCTCGGTCGCGGATTCGATCTCGATTCTGCGCGGCCTCAAGGAGCGCTTCGAGCTTCACCACGGCGTGCGGATTCAGGACGGCGCCATCGTGCAGGCCGCGGTGCTCTCCGACCGCTACATCTCGGACCGGTTCCTCCCGGACAAGGCCATCGACCTCATCGACGAGGCCGCGGCCATGATCCGGACCGAGATCGACTCGCTGCCGTCGGAGCTCGACGACCTGACGCGCCGGACGACGCAGCTCGAGATCGAGCGCGAGGCGCTCAGGAAGGAGAAAGACGCGCAGAGCAGGCAGCGCCTGGCGGACCTGGAGAAGGAGCTTGCCGCGCTCACGGCCCAGCGCGATGAGCTGCGGCGCCGCTGGAGCGAGGAGAAGAAGGCCATCGCCGGCGTCGGGACGATGCGCAAGGAACTGGAGAACGCGCGCCAGCGCCTCGACGCGGCCGAGCGCGCCTACGATCTGAACCGCGCGGCCGAGCTGAAGTACGGCCGCATTCCCGAGCTGGAGACGCAGCTCGCGGCGGCGGAGAACACGCTCGACGCGGTCGCGAACGGAAGCCGCCTCATCAAGGAGGAGGTCACCGAAGAGGAGGTCGCCTTCGTCGTGAGCCGCTGGACCGGCATTCCCGTCCAGCGGCTCCTCACCGCCGAGCGCGAGAAGCTCCTCGGGCTTTCCGATGTGCTGCACCGGCGCGTCGTGGGCCAGGATGAGGCCATCGCCGCCGTGGCCGATGCGGTCGTGCGCGCGCGCTCGGGCCTCAAGGACCCCGCGCGGCCCATCGGGTCGTTCCTCTTCCTGGGGCCGACCGGCGTCGGCAAGACCGAGCTCGCGCGGGCGCTGGCCGAGGCGCTCTTCGACTCCGAGTCGCACATGATCCGCCTCGACATGAGCGAGTACATGGAGAAGCACTCCGTGGCGCGGCTCATCGGCGCGCCGCCCGGTTATGTCGGCTACGAGGAAGGCGGGCAGCTCACGGAAGCCGTGCGGCGCCGGCCCTACGCGGTCATCCTGCTGGACGAGATCGAGAAGGCGCACCCCGAGGTTTTCAACGCCCTCCTCCAGGTGCTTGAAGATGGCCGGCTCACCGACTCGCAGGGCCGCACCGTGGACTTCAAGAACACGGTGCTGATCCTGACGAGCAACATCGGCGGGCATCTTCTCTCGGAGCAGGCGCGCGCCGACGGCACGGTTTCCGAGAGTGCGCGCGCGGCGGTCATGCAGGAGCTGCGGCGCGCCTTCAGGCCCGAGTTCCTGAACCGCGTCGACGACGTCGTCATGTTCGCGCCGCTCCAACTGGCGCAGATCGAGCGGATCGTGGAGCTGGAGCTCGCGAAGCTCGGGGCGCGGCTCGCCGACCGGCGCATCGCGCTCGAGCTCCGGCCCGAAGCCCGGCGCTGCATCGCCGAGGCCGCGTTCGACCCGGTCTACGGCGCGCGGCCGATCAAGCGCTACCTGGCGCGGCACATCGAGACGGCGCTCGGCCGCAGGATTCTCGCGGGCGAGGTGCCCGACGGGTCGCGCGTCGCGCTCGAGGTCAAGGACGGCGCGCTCGCGTTCGACATCGCCGCCGCGCCGGACCGGACGTGAGCCCGAATTCCGCCGGCGCTACCTGGGGGGCGGCTCGGGCACGAGCCGCGGGATCAACTTCTTGATGTCGGCGATCAGCGCCCCGGCGCGGGCCAGATCGTGCTCCTTGACCGCCGCCTCGAGCAGCCGCGCGAGGTCCGAGAGGACGGGATAGCCGTGGGTGCCGCCGGTGCCCTTCAGACGGTGGGCCAAGGCGCGCAGATCCTCCTGCGCGTCCTTCGCGAGCGCCTCATCGAGCTCGCGCATACGAGGGGAGAGCGTCGCGAGGAATTTCTCGACGGCGTCCCGCAGGAACGGGGCCGCCGCCAGCACTTCGCTGTAGAACTTCTCTTGCATGCGCATTCGACTGAAACGAAAAACGGGCCGCACTGCGGCGGCCCGACATTCTCTGGTGGAGGATAGGGGGCTCGAACCCCTGACCTCAGCGCTGCCAGCGCTGCGCTCTCCCAGCTGAGCTAATCCCCCGCGACGGGTAACCTGCCGTGCACCGGCATAATGAGCTTCATAACTATAGGTTCCGGCGGACCGCGCGTCAAGTGGCCCGGGCGCCCGGACGGACGCCGCGCATGAATCCCGGATTTCCGGCATCATCGAGCGCCCGGCACGTTGCGGGTCGTTGGAGTCTCGATCTATAATCTTGAGTCCCGCGTCCGACCGTGGCGCCGGCGCGCACGCCGCGTTCCGCGCGCCGCGTCCCGCGAGGGTGAATAATGGAACCGACCAAGGACATCGAACAGCGCTGGCGCGGCGCCGTGGACGCCTCGCCGGCGCCTCCGGACACGCTCGACTTGCCGGCGACCGCGTGCATCGTGCCGCGCGGCACGGGAACGCCGCCGGCCCCCGACTGGGTCCGCGCGCTCGTCCACGCCGATGCCGCCGCGCGCTTCATCCGCCTCCGGGGCGGCACGGCGTATCTGCCGCTCGCGTGCGATGGCGCGCCGTCCGGACTCCAGGAGGCCGCGCACGCGTTCGGCGTTGCCCTCGACGCGCGCACGCCGACGCCGTGCAGCGAACCGCGCCTGATCGCAGCCCACCGGCGTCTTTTCCTGGACCTCTGGCGCGAGAAGCTCGTCTACCGGCGCCTGCACATGACCGAGCAGGTGTGCAACGGCTGCGATCGGCCGCTCGCGCTCCTGACGCCGGCCGAGAACCGATGCGTGCATTGCGGCAGGGATATCAAGTGGTCGCCCACGGGGCCGTGGCTCTTCCGCATCGCGAGGCTCGCCGACGACGTCCTCAAGGCGGCCAAGACCGCCCGCTGGCCCGCCGCCGTGCGCCACGAGCAGCAGAAGCTCGTCGGCCGGACGCCGGGCATCGAGATCACGTGCAAGCTCGGCAACCGCTTCCAGGGCGACTTCGAGGACATCGCCGTCTTCGTCGAGCGGCCCGAGTACGTCCTCGCGATGGAATTCCTCAGCGTGCGCACCGACCATCCCGCGCTCGACGCGATGGCCGACGGGTTCTTCCGCGCCGAGCTCCGCGACTACTGCGCGAAGATCGCGGCGGTGCCCCTGCGCCTGCGAAACGACCCGCGCCTGGGCGCGGTCGTCACCGGCATTCACGCGATCAATCCGATCACACTGGAGCGCCTGCCGGTCCTCGCGGCCGCGCACATCCCGCCCGGCCAGGACGCGCTGCTGGGAGTTCCCGCGTACGTCGCGTTCGACCGCCAGATCGCGCGGGCGCACCGCCTGCGCGCCCGCGCGCCGTTCGGCCCGGCGACTGCCGAGGGGCCGAAGCTCGATGCGCTGTGCCAGACGCCCGGCCCCTACCAGGGGCAGGCCGTCCGCGCGATCCGCGAGACGATCACCGAGCAGCTCGTCGAGCGCTCCTTCGCCCGCCGCATGGTCAGGCACCACGCGCGAAGCGCCGTCTGCACGACGGAGGCGCCGGGCGGCGTGCCCGTTCCCGTCGCGAGTTGCACGGCGTGCGGCGAGCAGATCGCGGTCGAGGTCCCGCCGGCCTCCGCGCCGCCCGAGGCGGCCGTCGCGCCCGCGCCGCCCGAGGCGGCTCCGCGGAAACCCGCGTGCCCCGCATGCGGCGGCGCGCCTGACGAGAGCGCCTACCGCATCGACTGGCGCACGGACCTCCTGGACGGCGTCGTCCTGGTCCTCGCGCGCCCGGAGCGCGGAGAGGGACGGCTCGCGATGCACGCGTTCCTGCCGCCGCGCGAGCAGGCGTACCGCTTTCTCACGGCCAGGGCCGTGGCGCATTTCATGGCGCGCAGCCGCCCTTGCATCGAGGAGAACCCTTTTCTCGCGGCGGATTCGATCGGCCGCACGACGGTTGCGGGCGACCTGGGGGCGCTCGCCGCGGAGTGGGGAACCGATGCCGCACGCGTCGCATTGCTCGCGGCCGGCGCGCCGGAGAAGCCGCTCGCCTTGAACCAGGCCGCGCTCAGGGGCGCGCGGCGGTCCCTCGCGCGCGTGCTCCGCACGTTCGAGCGCGCGTACGCCGCGGACGCGACGCCTTCCGAATCCCTTCGCACCGCATGCACCGCAATGGCGCGGCGTGTGACGCACGGGCTCTCGGAAGGGCGGCGCCACATCGCCTGGACGGCGCTCACACGCTTCGTGCGCGACATCCGGCGCTCCGGCGAGAACGCCGACGGCGGCATGTGGCGCGCCGTCGCCCAGTGCCTCTACCCCTTCGCCCCCCACCACGCGGCGGAGCTCTTCCAGCGCGCCGGGGGCGCGGGCCTGCCGTCCGGCTGGCCCGAGGCGCCCGAGCAGCTTCCGCCGCCGGCCGAGGTCGACGTGGCGGTCTTCATCGACGGGACGTTCTGCGACCGTTTCTCCTGTCCCGCCGGAACGCCCAAGACCGACATGGGACGCCTCGCCCTCGGCGCCAGGAAGGTGAAGGAACGTCTCGGCCGGCGCCGCGTGAAGCTGATCTTCGCGGTGGAGGACTACCTGGTGAACATCGTGCCCTGCGCGGAAGAGCCGCCGCACGATGACGCCGGAGAGAAGGCGCCCCCCGCGCCGCCGCCTCCCGCGCAGGGCCCCCCTTCCTTGCCGAGCACCCCGCCGGCGACGACGCCCCCTGCGCCGATCGCGCCTCCCGCATCCTCCCCGTCCGCGCCGAGTCCGGCCGCGCCTCCGCCCCCGCCGTCCGGCGGTACGGGGCGATAAACCGCGCCAATCGGCGGCTCCCGCACGCGAGCCTCCCCGGTTTTGACCGGCCCCGGCAGCCATCGTATACTTCCCCGGAATACGAGGAAGAAGGCGCCATCCGCCTGCGCGCACGCGAAGGGGGACATCGAGCGCGGCGCGCACCGCGCGGACCGTCACGGGTTGCTTCGAGACACGAATGGCCAGAGTACGTTTCCTTGCCCATGCGTTTTTCGTGCTCTTCGGGCTCTACGTGCTGATCGAGGTCAACCACCTGCGCACGGAGTCGCGTGCCCACCGCCGCCAGGTCAGCGCATTCGCCGGATCCCAGACGACCATGCTCCGGGAGATCTCGGCCGGCCAGGAGCGCCTCTCGCACACCCTGCGCGCGAACGCGCACGACTGGCACACGGCGGTTGCCGGCGTGCGCCTGGAAGCCGAGAGCGCGCTCGCGCGCGCCGGCGACCTCAAGGGCGACATACGCGCGCTCGTGCGCGACACGGTCACCGAGATCGTGCACCGCGAGCTCGACCCCCGCACCAAGGCCATCGCGGAGGCGATCGACCGCTCCTCGACGTACACCGAGCGCCTGGCCAGGCTCGAACCGCAGATCCTCGCCTCGTGCCGGCCGGACGCCGGCCGCGCGCACCTGCGGGAAGCGATGATCTACCCGACCGTCCAGCTCCGCGGCAAGGGCACGGTCGGGAGCGGCGTCATCGTCTGGAGCGGGATCATCGGACACGAGGGCGCCCGGCCCGTCTACGGGACATACGCCCTCACGGCGCACCACGTCGTCACCGAGGTCGCCGCCCCGGACCGGCGCGATGTCATCGAAGACGTCCGTCTCATGGGCGCGGACGACCGCCTCGCGGACGCCAGGCACGAGGCGCACGTCGTGACCTTCGATCGGCGGCGGGACCTCGCGCTGCTCGCCCTCGCCATCGACGAGCCGGCGCGGTACGTCGCGGCCTTCGCCGCGCCCGCCGAGGTGGCGCGCATCCAGATCTTCGATCCGGCCTACGCCGTGGGCTGCCCGCTCGGCAACCTGCCGCTCCCCACCGCCGGCGAGATCAGCACCAAGCACAAGGTGGTCGAGGACCAGGTGCTCTGGATGCTCAACGCGCCCACGTTCTTCGGCAACTCGGGCGGCGGCATCTTCCGCGCCGCGGACGGCAAGCTCATCGGCATATCGAGCATGGTCTACACGTACGGGCGCGCCAACCCCGTCGTGGTGCCCCACCTCGGGCTGTTCGTCCCGGTGACGACGGTCTGCGACTGGCTGAACCAGGAGGGCTACGCGTTCCTGTACGATGCCCGCAAGAAGCCGCCCGTCGAGCTCCTCGCGCTCGCGCGCGCCGCGAGGCGCGCCGCGGCGCCGGAGGGCGACGCGGCGCTCACCGAAGCGCGCACCCGCGCGGCGTCCGGCGGGCGGAAGGAGTGACGTTTCCGATCGCGACAATCCCTTTTTCTATCCTTTCTTGTCTGGAGGCCGCCGCGCTTTGCGACGGCCTCTCTTTTTCCGGCCCATGGACGGCCGCGCGCGCGAAACCTTGCCCGACGGTGCGGGGCGCGCTATCCTAATGTAGAATTCGGTAGCTGCGGCGCCTCGTTCGCCGCGCGCAACAAGCTTCGGAATGTGAGGTTATGCCATGCACGCACTGAGGTTGTTCGTTTTGCCGGCGGCATTGTACGCGCTGACCCTGTCGGGAGCGGACGCGGTGCCCGCGGCGCCGGGCGCCGATGCCCAGGCTCCCTCCCAGCCGCCGACGAACGTGAGGGTGCCGGAGACCAAGCCCAAGGACCAGCTCGCCCCCCTCGCGCCGTCCAGGGACCGCCCCGCCCCCCGCACGGCCGATGCGGAGTCGCAGGCGGCGGTCGATGCGTACCTCAAGGCCGCGGGCGGCCTGGAGAACTTCGCGGCGATCCAGGACCGCTACGAGCGGTTCAACGTCATCCGCCACAACCCGACCGGCGAGACCAAGGCCGTGTTCGAGCGCTACCACAAGCGCGGCAACCTGGTCAGGGAGGACTGGCACATGGATGTCCCCGTCGGCGACCAGGCGACGCTCGAGGTGCTCCAGACCTACAGCGGGAAGACCAACGAGGGCTGGACCAGGATGATGGGCTACGTGTCGCCGCTCGACCCGAAGATGATCTACATGCTCGTGTGGGACAAGTACATCGACGACTTCTTCGTCTCGTGGCGGCAGGACGGCTACGCCCTCAAGTACCGCGGCGAGGGCGAGGTCCAGAAGCGCGCGTGCCACACCGTCGACGTCTACCCGCCCGCGGGCGGCGCCGAGTCCCGCTACTTCTTCGACAAGGAGACCGGGCTCCTCCTCAAGAAGCAGTGGCGCACCGACGGCCAGCAGGGGCCCGTGCGCAGCGAGCTCTTCTACGGCGAGTACCGCAAGGTCAAGGACCTGAAGGACCCCGACCGGGTCATCCAGTACCCCTTCAGGCAGGATCAGCACGAGGACGGCGATCTCATCATGAGCCGCGAGTACATCGAGATCAAGATCAACAGCGGCATAAGCGATGAGATCTTCGGGCGGCCCGACGGCCCCATCTTCGAGGGCCCCGTCGGCCGCGACGAGCAGAAGGACAAGGGCGAGGCGAAGAAGGCCGGCGACGCCAAGGCGCCGTGGAAGAAGGACGCCAAGCGCATCGTACCGAAGGG
>DHGK01000383.1:0-4172 GCA_002402755.1 Planctomycetes bacterium UBA4800 | reverse complement strand
CCGCCGTCCGGCCGATCTCGCGGCGCGCCGCCGCTAGGCGTCCCGCTCCCGGCGGGCGCCGCGGCCGCGCGCGTGTTCCGACCCGAGCTGCCCGCAGGCCGCGTTCGCCGTACCGCCGAAGCTGCGCCGGAGCGTCGCCTCGCCCGCGAAGCGGCGCCGGAGCGCCGCGGCGAACGCCTCGACGGCGGCGTCCGAAGGCCGCACGAAGTCCGCGCCCTCAACCGGGTTGTACGGGATCAGGTTCACGCCCGCGGGCAGGCCCCGGAGCAGCGCCGCGAGCCCGGCGGCGGCACGCGGCCCGTCGTTCACGCCCGCGAGCAGCACGTACTCGAACGTGATCCTCTTCCCGCCCGTGAGCTCCGCGTGCGCGCGGCACGCCGCCATGAGCTCCGCGATCGGCATGCGGGCCGCCGCGGGGATGAGCGCCGCGCGCACGCCGTCGTCGGCCGCGTGGAGCGAGACCGCCAGCTTGACCTGGGGAAACTCGCGGCCGAGCGCCTCGATGCGCCCGGGGACGCCGACGGTGGACACCGTGATGCGCCGCGCGCCCACGCCGCAGTCCCCGCCGATGGCCGCGAGAAACCCGCGCGTCCCGCGCCAGTTCAGGAGCGGCTCGCCCATGCCCATCAGCACGATGCCGCTCGGGGCCGGCGTGCGGCCGCCCGCGGCCTTCATGAGCAGGTACTGGTCGACGATCTCGCCGGGCGCAAGGAAGCGGTTGAAGAAGGTCCCCGAGGCGCAGAACCGGCAGCCGACCGGGCATCCGCTCGCGACCGACAGGCAGTAGGTGGCGCCGTCGGGCACGGGAATGCTCACGCTCTCGACGGGATGTCCCTCGCGCGTCAGGAAGAGATGCTTGCAGGCGTCATCGCCCGCCGGCGCCTCGCGCTCCCGGCGCAGCGAGTGGACGACGAAGCGCTCGGCCAGCGCCGCACGCAGTCCGTGCGGAAGATCGCGCATCTCCTCAATCGAACGCGCACCGCGGTCGTACACCCACGTGAGGATCTGCCGCGCCCGGTAGGCGGGCGCGCCCGCCTCGGCCAGAAACGCCTCGAGCCGCCGGCGCGTCTCCTCGGCCCGCAGCGCCGTCAGCGGGAATCGGCCCGCGCTCATCGGCCCGCCGCCCCGTCTTCGCGCGGCATACGCACGCCGCGCGCGCGCAGCTCGGCCGGGAGCTCGCCGCCGTCCTTCGCAAGGAAGCGGGTTCCGTCGAACGCGAGGACGCTCTCGCCGTGGGAGAGCTCCTCGTAGTCGCCGTCCTTCCGGAAGACCAGGACGAAGCGGCGCTCGGGACGATCGACGAGCGTCACGGGCAGGCCGTGGAACCTGAGCGCCAGCGTGCCGCCCGGCGCCGGCGCGAAGATGAAGACCTCGGCGCCCTTCCTGAAGAAGTACGAGCGCCCGTCGATCTCGAAGCGAAAGTGACGCTCGGGCTCCTTGCGCACGAGCACGGCGTCCCCGAGCGCGATGATCCCGGGCGGCTCGATGCGAATCCGCTCCCTGAGGTCATCCCGTCCGACCTCGACGGTGAACAGCACGTTGTGAAAGAGCACCGGCTCCAGTACGATCCGGCCCGTCACGTCCGCGAACTGGATCGGCATGCGGCGGATGCTCACCTTCGCCGGCTCCGCGACGCAGCCGATGCAGCACACAAGCGCCCACGCGTGCGGTCTCATGCGAGTCGTTCCCGCCGCCTCGTTCCGGGGCCTCGGCGGCCGTCACTGCGGCGCCGGGCCGAGCTTCTTGACCAGGTACTTGATCTGGTGCACCGTGAGGCTCAGGCGCCGCGCCGCCTCCTCGCGGTTGCCCTTGGCGTCGCGCAGCACGCTGAAGAGCAGCCGGCGCTGGAAGCGCTCGGTCGATCCCGCGAACGAGCCTTCCTCGCACGCATCGGCGAGCGCTTCCCGCAGGCGCGTGCCCGCCGCCACGCGCGGCGGCAGATCCGCGCGGTCGATCCACGTGCCCCGGCACAGGAGCACCGCGCGCTCGACCGCGTTTCTGAGCTCCCGCACGTTGCCGGGCCAGTGCCACGCCGCGAGCGCCGCGGCGGCCTGCGGCGTGAAGCCGACGACGGTCTTTGCGTGCGCAACGGCGAAGCGCGTGCGGAAGTGCTCCGCGCACGCCATCACGTCGTCGGGCCGCTCCCTGAGCGGCCGCACGTGCAGGTTGACCACGTTCAGCCGGTAGAAGAGGTCCTCGCGGAATTCGCCCTTGCGGCTCATGCCCTCCAGGTCGCGGTTCGTCGCCGCGATGACCCGCACATCGAGCCGGCACGGGCTGACCGCGCCCACGGGGACGACCGTGCGGTCCTCCAGGAACCGCAGGAGCCGCGCCTGCGCGCGCAGGTCGAGCTCCCCCACCTCGTCCAGGAACAGCGTGCCTCCCTGCGAGGACGCGAAGTACCCGGGCGAGTCGCGCACGGCGCCCGTGAAGGCGCCGCGGCGAAACCCGAAGAGCTCGCTCTCGATGAGCGCGGGAGAGAGCGCCGCGCAATCGCAGGTGACGTACGGCTCGCCGGCGCGGCGCGATTGGCGGTGGATGTAGCGCGCCAGCATCTCCTTCCCCGTGCCGCTCTCGCCGGTGAGCAGCACCGTCGCATCGCGGGGCGCGACCACGTCCGCGTCCTCCAGCAGCCTTCGCAGCGCGCCGCTCGCCCCCACCAACGTCTCGTTCGCCTCACGCATCTGACCTGCCTCCCGCGGCCCTCGCGGCGGACCGCGATTTTCCCCCGCACGGCGGGCGTATCGTTGTTGCGGCGCAGGCGCTATTAGACCGTACGCCGTGCGCCGCGTCAAGAATTGGACGCCGCCGGGGCCCATCCTTCCCTCCGGCCCGTCCGCCCCCTACAATGGCTCTGCCTTTCCCGAGCGCCGTCCGGCCCCTTTTCCGGGGATGCCATGGACCGGATCGACGCCCTGCTCCGCCTCGTCATGTGCCGCGGGATCGGCCCCCTGCGCGGCAAGGAGATCATCGAGCGCTGCGGCGACCCCGCGGCGCTCTTCGCCCTGGATGCGCGCGCCCTGGAGGCGCGCACCGGCCTTCCGCCGCCGCTCGCCTCGCGCCTCCTCGATCCCGCGCTCGCGCGCGCCGCGCAGCGGGAGCGCGCCGAGGCGGCGCGGCGCGGCGTGGCGCTCGTGCCCGCCGGCGATCCCCGGTACCCGCCGCTCCTCGCGCACGCGCCTGCACATCCCCTCATCCTATGGGTATGGGGCGAACCGGTGCCCCGGGATGTCCCCGCGGTCGCCGTTATCGGAACACGCCGGGCGAGCGCCTACGGCCGGCGCCAGGCCGTGCGGCTCGTGAGAGAGCTGGCCGCCTACGATCTGCCCATCGTGAGCGGGCTTGCCCGCGGCATCGACGGCATCGCCCACGAGGAGGCGCTGCGGGCCGGAACGCGCACCATCGCGGTCCTGGGAAGCGGCATCGCGCGCCTCTATCCCCCAGAGCACGCCGCGCTGGCCGGGCGCATCGCCCGCGCGGGCGCCGTGCTCTCGGAGCTGCCGCTCTTCACGGCGCCGCGCGCCTACCACTTCCCGAGGCGCAACCGCATCATCGCGGGGCTGTCGATCGGCGTCCTCGTGATCGAGGGCGGCACGCGCAGCGGCACGATGATCACGGCGCGCCATGCGGCCGAGCAGGGGCGCCTGGTCTTCGCCGTCCCGGGCCCCGTCGACTCCTGCAACGCCTCCGGCGTCAACGCGCTGCTGCGCGACGGCGCGGTGCTCACGACCTCGGCCGAGGACATTCTCGCGGAGTTCGGCGACCTCTATCCGCTGCTCAAGGCCAGGCGCCGGGTTTCCGCGCTCCCGCCGCTCTCGCCCCTCGAGGAGGCCGTGCTCGGCGCGATCCCCCCCGGACCGGTCGCGCCCGATGCCGCCGCAGCGGCGCTCGGCCGCCCGCTCGCGGACGTCATGGGCGCGATCACGGCACTCGAGCTCAAGGGGCGCCTGCACAGGTCCGGTAACGCGCTCGAGCGGCTCGCGTGATCCGGCGGCGGCCGCGGCGCCGGGCCGCGGATGGCCCCGGCGGCCGGCCCATCCTATGCTTCAATAACGGCAAGCCGTCTCATTCCGCGCGCGGGGCGCGGAGCGTCGCCGTACCCGGCCGCCGGCGGGAAACGAGAACCGCGCATGAGCACAGCCGCCAGAAAGGAACCCGCGCAGGGCGCCGAG
>DHGK01000095.1 GCA_002402755.1 Planctomycetes bacterium UBA4800 | reverse complement strand
TTCATTGCGCGTTTCGACGCACGGGTTCACCGACTATGTACCGGCGCCGGGGGCAAGCGGCGCCTACGACGCCAGCAGCTCGGCCGCGAGCGCGGCCAGATCCGCATCCTGAGGACGGCGGGCGTAGGCTTCTATGAGCGTGCGGTTGCCGCCGTTGGCGGCCGCGATCAGGGCGTTGCGATGGATGCACCGGAGGGGGGCGCGCGCGACCGCGCTTCCCGCCGCGATGGCGTTGAACGATGCCTCGTCCCACGAGAGCATGTCGGCGAGGCGAGGCGCGGCCAGCGGCGGGCGCGGGCGCGCATCGATGCAGCCCGCGACCGCGGGAGCGCGATTGTGGGGGCAGACATCCTGACACCGGTCGCATCCGAACACCACGGCGCCCATGGCCGCGCGGAACTCGGGCGCGATGGCGCCGCGGTGCTCGATCGTGAGATAGGACAGGCAGCGCGTCGCATCGAGCACGTACGGCGCGACCAGCGCGCCCGTGGGACAGCTTCGGAGGCAAAGGTCGCAGCCGGCGCACGGGTCGCGCGGCGCCGCCTCGGAGGGGGGGCAGTGCAGGGTCGTCACGATGACGCCGATGAAGAACCTGCTCCCGGCATCGGGTCTCAGGCACAGGCCGTTCTTCCCGGCCGCGGCCAGACCGCTTGCGCGCGCCCAGTAGCGCTCCAGGACCGGCCCCGTATCGACGAACGCCCGCGCGCGGCCCTCGCCCAGGTGCGCGGCGATCACGCGCAGGTCGTTCTTCATGGACACGTGGTAGTCCCGCCCGCGCGCGTAGGCCGCGACCTGCGCGTGCCCGCGGGGCACGGGCCAGGCGGCCCAGGCGTACGAACGCAGGAACACGAGCACGGAACGCGCGCCCGGAACGAGGCGCCGGGGATCGATTCTCAAGCCCGTGTTGCGCGCGAGGTACGCCATGGCGCCGTGGTATCCGCGCGCGAGGAAGTCAAGGTACCGCCCGCGGTCGGCGACCTCGCCGGCGTCGGCCGCGCCCCAGGCAAAGAAGCCGTGGCGGGCGGCCAGGGCATCGAGGTCGGCCGGAAGGCTCGTGTCCACGACAAAGTTCTCCGCGCTTGCGGGCAGTAGGCCATAGGCTGTAGGCTATAGTTTGATGATACCCGGGTGCGTCCTGTCGAGGCGCCTCGCACGCCGGCAAGAAGGTATCGCCGTCTATCTTAAGCCTATAGCCTACAGCCTCTCATGGATTCCTCTGCCCGCCGAATCCACGCGCGCGTCTTCGGCATCGTCCAGGGCGTATGCTTCCGCGCGGAAACGCGCCGGGAGGCGCGCCGCCTGGGCCTCGCGGGCAGCGTGCGCAACGCGGCGGACGGAACCGTCGAGGTCATCGCCGAGGGGCCGCCCGAGATGATCGACCTCCTGCTTGCCTGGTGCAGGCGCGGGCCGCCGCACGCGCGCGTCGACCGCGTGGACGTGCGCGACCTGGCGCCCACGGCCGCGGATCGGACGTTCGACATCAGCTACTGACCGGGACGCAAGGGCGCCAGCGTCGCGGCGTCGAAGACCGGGCCGTCCTCGCAGACCTTCGCGTAGGCGCCGCCCGCCAGGCGCACGACACAACCCTGGCAGACACCGAATCCGCAGGCCATCTCGGCCTCGAGCGACAGGAAGCACCGCAGGTCGCGCGCGGCGGCGAGCTTCCTGACCGCCTCGAGCATGCCCGTGGGGCCGCATGCGCACACGATATGCCCCGCACGCATGTGCCGCTCGAACAGGGCGAGGACCGTGCCGCGGCTGCCGGCCGTGCCGTCGTCCGTCGCGAGCATGGTTTCCGGGACGCGCGCGGACGCCACGTCGGGCTCGGGAAGGAGCGCGCGCGTGCGCGCGCCGAGAAAGAGCCGCACGGGAAGCGCCGGCGCGCGGGCTCTGAGCTGCGCGGCGAGGATGATCAGGGGCGCCGAGCCGACGCCGCCCGCCAGGAGATCCACGCCCGGGGCCTCCGCGAGCGCGTCAAGATCGAACGGCGTGCCGAGCGGTCCGAGGAGCGACAGCACGGTCCCCGGCGCGGCCCGGGCGAGGATTCCGGTCCCGCGGCCCCGCATCTGGATCAGCAGCTCCATGACGTCGCCCTCGCACCAGGCGACGCTGAACGGCCGCCTGAGAAAGGGCTCGACCTCGGCGACCTTCACGTTGACGAAGTGTCCGGCCGTGATCTCGCGCGCGAGCTCGGTGCGAAGCGCGAGGACGAAGATGCCCTCGCCGCTCTCGCGCCGGCCGCAGACCTCGGCATGCATCTCCTTCACGGCCGCCCTCCCGAACCCGCCTTCCGCTCCCTGATCGCGGCCGCCAGGTGCCGCGTGATGTCGCCGGCGATGAGGCTCTCCTCGCCGACCTCCGCGCAGGCCAGATCGCCGGCGCGCCCGTGCAGCCACACGCCGAGCACGGCGGCATCGAAGGGTTCCCATCCCTGCCCGAGCAGCGCCCCGAGGACGCCCGCGAGCACATCGCCGGCGCCGCCCGTCGCCATGCCGGGGTTCCCGGTCGGATTCACGTAGAGGCGGTCCGCGGCGCAGACGATCGTGCCGGAGCCCTTGAGCACGAGGACGCCGTCGTTGCGCTCCATGAACTGCACGGCCGCGGCCCGCCGGTCGCGCTGCACGTCGGCCGCCGCCGCGCCGGTCAGCAGGGCGAACTCGCCGGGGTGCGGCGTCGCGACGCAGTGCGCCGGCACGGGGCGATCCCCGCCGAAGGCGCGCAAGGCGCCGGCATCGACGACGAACGGGCGGCGCACGCCGTCGATGAGCGCGCGCACGAAATCCCGCGTCGCATCGCGCGGGTCGAGGCCCGGTCCGATCACGAAGGCATCGAATCGATCCGCCGATGCCGTCAGGATCCGGAGCGCCTCGGCGTTGACGCAGCCCTGCCCATCGGTCGGGAGCGGAAACGTCATGGCCTCGGTGAGCTTCGCGGCGACGATCGCGACGACGTGGGCGGGACAGGCGCAGGTCACCAGCCCGGCGCCCGCCCTGAGCGCCGCCTCGCATGCCATGACCGGTGCGCCCGTGAACCCGAGCGAGCCGCCGATCACGAGAACGTGCCCGTACGTGCCCTTGTGCGAGTCGCGCTCGCGCGCAGGAATCGCGGGAACGGTCGAGACCTCGATCATCGGCCGGCCTCGCCGCAGGCGGACCTGTTGATGATCGAGGCGATGTACCCCGCCCCGAAGCCGTTGTCGATGTTCACGACGGCGACGCCGGCCGCGCAGCTGTTGAGCATGGTGAGGAGCGCCCCCAGCCCGCCGAAGTTCGCGCCGTAGCCGATGCTGGTCGGCACGCCGACGATCGGCACGGCCGTCACGCCGGCGACGACGCTCGCGAGCGCGCCCTCCATGCCCGCGGCGACGACGAGCGCGTGCGCCTTCCGGAATTGGTCGACGTGCGCGAGGAGCCGGTGGATGCCGGCGACGCCGACGTCGTAGAACGTCTGGACGCGGCTCCCGAGGATCTCGCACGTGATGCGGGCCTCCTCGGCAATGGGTATGTCGGACGTGCCGGCGCAGATCACGCCGACGAGCCCCACGCGCTCGGCGCCGGAGCGATCGACCGTGATCGTGCGCGCGACGTCGTGGTACACCGCGTCGGCGGCGGCCGCGCGCACGGCCGCGTACGCCTCCGGCGCCGCGCGCGTCGCGAGCAGGCGGCTGCTCGTCTCGAGAATGCGCTGCGCGATCGCCGCCACCTGCGCGGGCGACTTGCCCTGGCAGAAGATCACCTCGGGAAAGCCGCACCGGATCTCGCGATGCCGATCGACGTGCGCGCACCCGTCCGCGGCCACGAACGGCAGCGAGGAGAGGGCCGCAACGGCTTCATCGGGCGAGACTCGACCGGCCTTCACATCCCCGAGCAGCGCTTTGAGCCGTTCCTTGTCCATGCGATCGTCTCCTTCACGGCATGAGAGAGTCGGGGGCGGCATCCACGCCGAGATCCGCGCACGGGCGGCCCGCGCGCGCCAGCATGCAGCCGAGCGCGGCCACCATGGCTGCATTATCCGTGCAGAACTCCGGCCGCGCCACCGTGAGCGCGATTCCGCGCGCGGCGGCGAGCGCCNNCGAGGCGCTCGCGCAGCAGGCGGTTCGCGGCCACGCCGCCGCCGACGATCAGCGAGGTCCAGCCGGTCGCCGCGAGGGCGCGCGCGCACTTCTCGACGAGCGTGTCGACAACGGCCATCTGAAAGCTCGCCGCGACATCCGCGACGGATACGGCCGCGGCGGGCCGCCTGCCCTGCTGGCCGAGGACGGCATAGCGCGCGGCGGTCTTCACGCCGGAGAAGCTGAAGTCCAGGGAGTCGCTCCCGAGCAGCGTGCGGGCGAACGGCACCGCCGCGGGGTTGCCGCTGCGCGCGGCCTCCGCGATCGCCGGTCCTCCGGGATAGCCGAGGCCCAGGATCTGGGCGACCTTGTCGAAGGCCTCGCCCGCGGCGTCGTCGGTCGTGCCGCCGAGCCGTCGCACGGTCAGCGCATCGTGCGCCGCGAGCAGCGTCGTGTGGCCGCCCGAGACGACGAGGCCGACGGCGGGAAAGCGCGCCTCCCCGGGGCCGAGCGCCGCGGCCGCGATGTGCGCGTGAAGGTGGTCGACGGCGATGAGCGGCTTGCGCCACGCAAAGGCGAGCGCCTTGGCGGCGATGAGGCCGATGAGCAGCGAGCCGATCAGCCCGGGACGATTGGTGACCGCCACGGCATCGATCGCGGCGGGCGCGGCGCCCGCATCCGCGAGCGCGGTCCGCAGGACGCGGAGAATGTCCTCGACGTGCGCGCGGCTCGCGATCTCCGGGACGATGCCGCCGTACGGCGCGTGCAACGCCGCCTGCGATCTGACCGCGCTGGAGAGCACCTCGCATCCATCGCGGACGACGGCGCAGGCGGTCTCGTCGCAGGATGTCTCGATGCCCAGGCAGATCATTGCGGCTCCGCGCGCGCCGAGAGGAGCGCGTCGTAGCGGGCCGGCGAGGCGAGGATCTCGACCGCCGCCGCGAGGCCGGCGTCGTCGCGGAGGTTCACGGGCGCGCGCCGCAGCGCGGCGGGCTCGTTCCACTGCGAGAGCAGCTCCTCCTGCCAGGCCTTGCGCAGCTCCGCCAGCGTCTTCTCGTCCTGGGGCGCCGCGGCATCGACCGGCAGGCCGCCATCGGCGAAGGAGTAGCCCGACGGCGTCAGGTAGTGCCTGGTCGTGAGCTTCAGGGCGCCGTAGGCATCGCCGTCATCGAAGAGCTCGTAGACGGATTGCACCGAGCATTTTCCGAAGGTGGGCTTGCCGACGAGCACCGCCTTGCGGTGGTCGCGGAGCGCGCCCGAGACGAGCTCGGCCGCGCTCGCGGTCTGCGCGTCGACAAGGCATGCGACGCGCAGCGCGGGATAGCGCGCGGGCGCCTCGGCCCGGCGAACCTTCTCGCCGGCGGAGTCGCGCCCGACGGTGCTCACGATCACCCCGTCCGACAGGAATCGGCCCGCCACGGCCACGGCCTCGTCGTACAGGCCCCCGGGGTTGCCTCTCAGATCGATGACGAGGCCCTCGATACGGGCGTCGATGAGCGCCGCCATTGCCGTGTCGAGCTCATCGGAGGTGTGGCGCTGGAAACGCTCGATGCGCAGCATCCCGATGGCCGGCGCCTCGGACGCGAGGCGCACGCGGTGAACGCTCGGGTCGCGAATGATCTCGCGCACGACCGCCGCGATCCTGACGGCCCCGGCGGCGCTCCGGATCGTCAGGCGCAGCACGGTGCCGGCCTTGCCCCGGATCGCGCGGCGGACGGCGTCGTCGCCGGCGCCGGCAAGCGGCCGTGCATCGGCGTGGGTGAGCACATCGCCCTTGCGGATGCCGGCGCGCCATGCCGGGCTCCCGGCCAGGACCTCTCGCAGGAGCAGGCCGTCGGCGTGCGGCGCGTAGAAGATGCCGATGCCGCCGAAGCGGCCCTCGGTGTCCTCGTCGAACGAACGGTACTCCCTGGGCGGAATGTAGCTCGACCAGCGGTCCAGGCCGCCGGCGAGCGCGGCCAGTGCGTTCTCGGCGAGCTCCTGCTCGTCGACTCTCGTCACGTAGGAGTTCTCGATCCTGCGCAGGACCTCCGCCACGGCGGCCGCCGGCTCATAGGACTTGTGCCGGGGCCACGGGAAGAGGACGCACGCCGCGAGGATGGCGCCGCCGCCGCACGCGGCGGCCCAGGAGAACGCGGAACTGGCCTTCATAGATCTCGGTCCCGGCAAACGTGGGCACGGCGCCGCCCCGGGCGGCGTAGACAAAAAAGCGCCGCATCCGCGGCGCTGAAGATGTGTACATGGTGGACGGACCCAGAGTTGAACTGGGGACAACCAGATTTTCAGTCTGGTGCTCTACCAACTGAGCTATCCGTCCAGCAGGGAGCCTGTCGCAAGAGCTCCTGATTCGCGGAATTATAGGCGGCCGCCGGCGCGCCGTCAAGGGCGCCGGGGAGGACGCTCGGGGCGCCGCCCGCGAAATACCTTTTGACAGTTTCCCCGACAGGTCCTATAATCTTTTTTTCGTTTCGTGTCCGGAGCGCTGCCCGAGCAGGCTCCGGAACGGCTGAAATGCGCATCGCAGGGCGCGGAGCGCGGCCTCCCGCCGCCTCCCTGGCGGCGGTGCATACGCGGCGCGGCCGGTCCCGGCGAGCGGGTGGGCCGATGGCCGCCGGCGTACGATGGTAAACGGCGGGAGCGCACTACCCGGTGGTGTAACGGTAACACAGCAGGTTTTGGTCCTGCATTTCGAGGTTCGAATCCTCGCCGGGTAGCCACTCAGTATGCCGGCGCGGCATTGCGCCCGCGCCGGAGGACATGCACGGCGCGCGCCCGGCGGCGCGGCGGCTGGAAGAAGAACCGGAAGACTGATGGCGCGGAACAGCACACGGCCGCTCGCGGTCGTGCTCCTGGCGGCGGGAAAGGGCGTACGCATGCGCTCCGAGAGGATCCCCAAGGTCCTCCAGGAGCTGTGCGGACTGCCCCTGCTGGCCTATCCGCTGCGCGTCGCGCGCGCGCTCGATCCCGCGAAGATCGTCGCCGTCGTCGGATTCCGCCGCGAGGCCGTCATGGATGCCTTCCGCGGCGAGGACATCGTCTGGGCCGTCCAGGAGGAGCAGCGCGGCACGGGGCACGCCGCCCTGGTCGCGCTCGACGCGATGCCGGACTTCGACGGCGATGTGCTGATCATCAACGGCGATCTGCCGCACCTCGACGCGGCGACGGTGCGGGATTTCGTGGCGGCGCACGCACGCAGCGGCGCCGCCGGGACCATCATGGTCTGCGTGAAGGAGGACCCCACGGGGTACGGGCGCATCGTCCGCGACCCGGACGGCACCCCCCGCGATGTGGTCGAGGAGAGGGATGCCTCCCCGGAGATCCGCGCGATGCGCGAGGTCAACGTCGGGCTGTACGTGTACGATGCGCGTCTCCTGCGCGACATCCTGCGCGAGGTGAAGCCGCACAACGCGCAGGGGGAGCACTACCTCACGGACGCATTCCCGCTGCTCGTGCGGCGCGGGGGGAAGGCCGGCACGTTCCTGCTCGCGCAGGAGCGCGAGATCGAGCAGATCTCCAGCCGCGCCGACCTCGCGCGCTCGTCCCGCCGGCTCTTCGATGCGGCCTGCGCGCAGTGGATGGCGCGGGGGGTCACGATCGTGAGCCCCGAGACGACCTTCATCGAGCAGGATGTCGAGATCGGCGAGGACAGCGTGATCCTGCCGTTCTGCGTCATCAGGCGCGGCGTCAGGATCGGCCGGGGGTGCGAGGTCGGCCCCTTCGCGCATCTTCGCCCCGGGACGGTCCTGGCGGACGAATCCGAGGTCGGCAACTTCGTCGAGCTCAAGAACACGGCGCTCGGGAAGGGCTCGAGGGCCAAGCACCTGAGCTACCTCGGCGACGGCGTCATCGGGCCGGACGTGAACATAGGCGCCGGCACGATATTTGCTAACTACGATGGCCACGCGAAGCACACGACGACCGTCGAGGCCGGGGCCTTCGTGGGCAGCGGCTCGATTCTGATCGCGCCGGTGACCGTGGGCGAGGGCGCCGTCACGGCGGCCGGGGCGGTGGTGACGAAAGGCAGCGATGTGCCGCCCGGAGGAGTCGTGGCGGGTGTCCCGGCACGGCCCCTGGAGAAGCGGCGGCGCGCAGGCGCCGGAGATACGAAACGGCGCGCCGGCCGGGGCAAGGCGATCCCCGCCGGCGGCATGTAAAGGCTCCCCGGAAGGAGGTTGAACGGTATGGCGACAGCGGCAGAGCAGAAGGTCGGCGGCCTGCGGGTCTCGGAGCTCGCGGCCGGCGCCCGGACGGCGCGGGGCAGCCGGGCGTGCAAGCACCTGCGCAGCGGAGATATGATCCCGGCCAACGTCTACGGGCACAAGGAACCCAACGAGCAGATCTCGATACGGCGCGAGGATTTCATGCGCTGGTTCCGGAGCGGGCAGCGCATCGCCCACCTCATGGTCGGCGACCGGCGCGTGACCGGGCTCGTCAAGGAAGTGCAGTGGGATGCGCTCGGCGACACGGTGATCCACGCGGACTTCACGCGCATCTCGCTTTCGGAGCGTATTCACATGCGCATCCCGGTCGTCACGATCGGTATTCCGAAGGGCCTGGCGGGGGGCACGTTCGATCACATAATGAAGGAAATCGACGTCGAGGGGCCGGCCGGCGAGATCCCGGAGAAGATCGAGATCCACGTGGGGGAGATGGTCATCGGCGACATGGTCCGCGTGAAGGACATCCCCACGCTGCCGGCGAGCTGCAAGGCGTTGAACGTGAAACCGGATGCCGTGGTCGTGGCGGTCCATGCCCAGAAGATCGTCGCCGCCGCCGAGCCGGCGGTCGAGGAGACCGCCGAGCCCGAGGTCGTCGGAAAGGCGAAGGAGGGCGAGGGCGAGGACGCGGGCGAGGAGAAGGGCGAGAAACCCGAGAAGGGGGACAAGCCCGAGAAGAAGGAGAAGGCCGAGAAGGGAGACAAGGGAGACAAGAAGAAGTGATGTGGACGCCGCCCGCGCCGCGCGGCGCGGCCGTCGTGCGGAGGTGAGCAGTGAGCGCATCGGCGTGCCGGTTCCTCATCGGCCTCGGCAACCCCGGCGCGCGCTACGCGCGGACGCGGCACAACGTCGGGTTTCGAGTCATCGACGCGCTGTGGCGCGCGCAGGGCGCAGGCGACCCGAAACGCCGCGGCGACCTGGAGTACGAGATCGCGCGGGCTGCGGAATTCCGGGTCTTCGTGGCGCGGCCGCTTGCGTACATGAACCTGAGCGGACCGCCCGTGCGGGCGTTGCTGGAGTACTTCGGCGGGAGTTGCGCGGACATGCTCGTCATCCACGACGATGCCGATCTGCCGCTCGGAACGCTGCGGATGCGGCGCGGCGGCGGCAGCGGCGGCCACAAGGGCGTCGGCTCGATCATCGACGCCTTCGCAAGCGAGGAGTTCGCCCGGCTGAAGATCGGGATCGGACGGCCTGGCGAACCGGGCGATGACATAGTACAGTTTGTCTTGGACAATCCCTCGGCGGATGACGCCGAAGCGCTCGCGAAGAGCGAGACGGCGGCTGCCGAGGAGGCGTGGCGCTGGATCGCCGAGGGTACGGAACGGTGTATGGAGCGCGTGAATCGGAGGCGCAACGCACGCACACAGGAGGGCGAGCTTTGAACGTGTACGAAGGAATGTTCGTGGTGGATCCGGCCGATGCGGCCGGCGACTGGGAGGGCCTGAAGCAGCACATCTGCCAGCTCGTCGAACGGCTTGGAGGGGAGATCGTGCACAGCGAGCGCTGGCCCGACCGGAAGCTCGCATACGACATCAGGGGCCGCCGGAAGGGGGCCTACTTTCTGATGTACTTCAGGCTCGACGGGGCCAAGATCGCCGAACTGCGGCGCGAGGCGCAGCTCTCCGATCGCCTCCTGCGGGCGCTGATCCTCAGGAGGGACGGCATGGAAGGCCCGCTGGAGCGCTTCAAGGAGGCCGCCGCGCACTCCGCGACGCCGGTGCTCGATGAAGCCGCCGGCAAGCGGCTCTCCGACATCGATGACGACGATTTTCCGAGACGCGGCGGCCGGCGCGGATCTCCGGTCGCAGCACCCGCCGTGGCGGCGCACCCCGCCGCGACCGGTGCTGCCGAGACCGG
>DHGK01000283.1 GCA_002402755.1 Planctomycetes bacterium UBA4800 | reverse complement strand
GACGGGACCGGACAGGCCGAGTACTACGGCAGCAGCTCGTTCTTCCCGAACTCCTTCTTCTACGCGCGGCCCGTTCCCGGCCATCCCACGATGGTCATCGGCATTGCGACCGGCCACCACGGCACGCCGCGCTCGGGCCGGCTGCTCCTCCTCGACCCCGCGCGCGGGCGCCAGGAGGCGAGCGGCGTCGTCCAGGAGATCCCGGGCCGCGGCGCCCGCGTGGCCGCGTTGATCCGCGACAACCTGGTCGACGGCGTCTGGCCGCAGTTCCTGCACCCCTTCCCGCTGAGCGCCAAGTACTTCCTCGTGTCGGCCAAGCTCGCGCCGCAGTTGCGGTGGGGGATCTATCTGGCCGACGTCTTCGACAACCTGGTGCTCATCAGGGAGCGCGAGGGGTACGCGCTGCTGGAGCCCGTGCCGCTCGCGCCGCGGCCGCGCCCTCCCGTCGTGCCGTCGAGAATCGACCGCGGCCGGCAGGACGCGCTCGTCCTCATGACCGATATCTACGCGGGCGAGGGCCTGCGGGGGATTCCGCGCGGAACGGTGAAGAAGCTGCGCCTCATCTCCTACAACTACAGCTTTCGCGGCGTGGGCGGGCTCCTGGGCGCGGTCGGCATGGACGGACCGTGGGACGTCAAGCGCGTGCTCGGCAGCGTGCCGGTCGAGGCCGACGGGTCCGCCGTCTTCCGCGTTCCCGCGAACGTGCCGATCGCGGTCCAGCCGCTCGATGCCGAGGGCCGGGCCCTCCAGCTCATGCGAAGCTGGTTCACGGGCATGCCGGGCGAGAAGCTCTCGTGCGTCGGATGCCACGAGCCCCAGAACTCCTCGACGCCCAACCGCATGACCCTGGCCGCGCGGCGGGCGCCCTCCGAGATCGAGCCCTGGCACGGTCCGGCACGCGGGTTCGCGTTCGCGCGCGAGGTCCAGCCCGTCCTCGACCGGCACTGCACGGAATGCCACAGGGGCGCGGACGGGCCGCCCGCCGGCGCATGCCTCGACCTGCGCGGCGACCGCATGATCGCCGACTGGAAGTCCGGCATCGCGGGCTCGGTGAGCCCCGAGGTGGGCGGGAAGTTCAGCGTCGCGTACGCGGATCTGCACCGCTTCGTGCGGCGCCCCGGCATCGAGAGCGACATTCGCATGCTCGCGCCCATGGAGTTTCACGCCGGAACGACGGAGCTCGTCCAGATTCTCTCGCGCGGCCACCACGGTGTCGAGCTGGATGCCGAGGACTGGGACCGCCTCGTCACCTGGATCGATTTGAACGCGCCGTACCACGGCACGTGGCGCGAGATCGCCGGCGCGGCCGCGGTCGCGCCCCAGGCCGAGCGCCGGCGCGCGATGCACCGGCAGTACGCCGGCGCCGACATCGACGAGGAGTGGATTCCGCCCGCGCCTTCCGCTCGACCGCCCGCCGCGCGCGCGCAGGTTGCGGACGCCGGCGCGGGAAGCGATGCGGCGCCGCGGGCGTTCGATGCGAACGAGGCCCGGCGCCGGCAGCGCGCGGGCGTCCCGAACCCGACACGCAGGCTGGATCTCGGGGACGGCGTCGCGCTCGATCTGGTGTACGTTCCCGCGGGCGAGTTCGTGATGGGCGGGGCCGCCGGGAGCCCGGCGAACGAGCGGCCGGCTGCGCTCGTTCGCATCGACGAGCCCTTCTGGATGGGCGCCGCGGAAGTGACGAACGCCCAGTTCGCGCGCTTCGACCCCGCGCACGAGAGCCGCGTCGAGCCCATGCACGGCTACCAGTTCGGCATTCGCGGCTGGCCGGTCGACCGGCCGGACCAGCCCGTCGTGCGCGTCTCGTGGGAGCGGGCGCAGGCCTTCTGCGAGTGGCTTTCCGGGCGGACCGGCGCGGCGGCGGCGCTCCCGACCGAGGCCCAGTGGGAGTACGCCTGCCGCGCGGGCACGGCGACCGAGTTCTGGTGGGGGACGCGCGACGACGACTTCGCGCCCTTCGCCAACCTCGGCGATGCGAAGCTCAGGGACTTCGCGCTCGACACGTACATCGAGGTCCGCCTCGTTCCGAACCCGAACCGCTACGACGACTGGGTCCCCAAGGACGACCGCTGGAACGACGGCGCCTTCGTGTCCGCCGCCGCGGGATCGTACCGCCCGAATCCCTGGGGCCTGCACGACATGCACGGCAATGTCTGGGAATGGACGCGCTCGGCGTTCCGGCCGTATCCGTATCGCGAGGACGCCGCCCGCGACGCGGAGGGCGAGCACAAGGTGGTGCGCGGAGGATCGTGGTACGACCGCCCCTTCCGCTGCACATCGTCGTTCCGGCTGGCGTACCGGCGCTATCAGCCGGTCTTCAACGTCGGCTTCCGCATCGTCGTGGCCGCGGACAATGCCCCCGCGCGCGGAGCCGATGCGCCCGCGCCGGCGTCCGGAGCCTTCCGCATCGAGGGATCGGCCGCGGCGGGCGGCCTGACGAGCATCAGGCGCGCGGGCGATGCGGACGCCGTCGAGTTCGTGCGCCCGGGTCAGGCGCTCGGCGAGATTGTGCTCAGGACGCGGTCGGGCACGGGCCCGTGGCGCGAGTCGAGCACCGCGGCGTCGGGCGACGTCCGCCGCGATGGGGGAGGAGATTCGACCGGCGCCGGAGGACTTCGCCTCGCCTACGAGGGGCCGAGCGCGAACGAACGCGGCCTGCCCGAGTGCGCCCTGGACGAGACGTTCGAGATGCGCGGCGATGCGCTCGTCTGGTCCGTCCGCCTCCGGAACACGGGCGGCGCGGCGATCGAGATCGGCGATCTCGCCCTCGTCCTTCCCATGCACACGGATTACGTCTGGGACCACGAGGAGACCTTCGTCCGGCGCGTGTTCAGGCATGCCTGCATCGCGGGGCACGGCTCGTTCCTGTACTGGCTGCCCGTCAAGGGCAGCGGCTCGTTCCTGGTGATGCAGCCCGAGGGCGGCGCGAGCCTGGAGTACTTCACGGCCGGCGGCATGGATTACGCGTACGGCAGGGAGCGGTTCTGCGCGTTTATCCACTCGAAGGGCGCGGCCGAGACGGATCCGCGCGGCACGTGGCGCCAGGCGCACACGAGCCGCGTGCTCGCGCCCGGCGAGGAGGCCGCGTACGCGTTCGCCTTCAGGTGGGCCGATTCCTACGCGGGCGTGCGCGAGCTGTGCGCCCGGAACGGCGTCGACGTGCGCGTCGCGCCGGGCATGGTAGTTCCGCGCGACCTCGGGGCCAGGATCGCGCTGCGCAGCGCGCACGCGATCGAGGGGATCGAGTGCGAGTTCCCGGCCGAGACGCACGTCGAGCCGCTGCCCGCGCCCGCGCAGGACACGCGCATCTACAAGCTGCGCTTCGAGCGCCTCGGCGAGAACCTCGTCACCGTGCGCTGGGGCGGCGGGCGCGCCATGCCGTTGGAGTTCTTCGTCACGTTGCCGATCGAGACGCTCCTGAAGAAGCGCGCCGCCTTCATTGCCTCGCGCCAGCAGCACCGCGATCCCTCGAAGTGGTACGACGGCCTGTTCAGCCTGTGGGACCGCCGGCAGCCCGCCGGGCGCAACCTGCTCGGGCCCGACCACACGGGCGGCCTCCACCCGTACATGGTGAGCGGGTCGGACGACCCGTCGAACAGCAAGTGCATCTTCCTCTCGGAGAAGAACGCGGCGTACCCGGACCCGAAGGAGATCGAGGCGCTGGAGTACTTCGTCGACCGTTTCGTCTGGGGCAAGCACCAGCGCACGGACGAGGAGCAGCCCCACCCCTTCGGCATCTACGGCTGCGACAGTTGGCGGCAGTGCCGGCTGAGCGCGACGGGGCTCGGCTCGGGCGGCCGCGGCCAGGAGCGCATGTGGCGCACCTTCGACTACACGACGTACTTCGCGCTCTACTTCAATCTCTACCGCATCGCGTCGCAGCGGCCCGACCTTGCCCGCGCGCACGACGCGCGCGAGTATCTCGCGCGGGCATACGGCACGGCGCGCGCGTACTTCGAGGTGCCGTACGCCATCGAGATGAAGGGCTGGGCGCTCAACGGCTGGTGCGACTGGGCCTACAAGGTCGGGAACTTCCACGAGAAGTGCCTGCTTCCCCTCATCGAGGCGCTTGAGCGGGAGGGCGAGCCCGAGAAGGCCGCCCGCCTGCGCGGCGAGTGGGAGAAGAAGGTCAAGTACATGATCTACGACAACCCGTGGCCGTTCGCGTCCGAGATGCCCATCGACTCGACGGCCTACGAGTCCACCTACGCGGCCGGCGCGTACGCCCTGACGCGCGGCCTGGCTCCCGGCGCGAACCTCTGGTACGACAAGAACCTCAAGAAGTGGTACTCGCACCCCGCCATCGACCCCGCGGCGCACGCGCGATTCCTCGCGCGCCAGCACGCGGCGAACCTCGCGTGCCGCGGCGTCCTCGCGCCGTCCTACTGGGCGTTCGGAAGCGACTTCCGCGGCTGCGGCGGCGGTTCGTACACGCTCAGCTACATGTCCCAGATGGGGGGCTGGGCCGTGCTCGACCACGCGCTGCGCTTCGATGCGAACCCGGCCGGCGACCTGCGCCTCGGGTATGCGTCGATGCTGAGCTCGTGGGCGCTCGTCAACGCGGGAGATGCGGCATCGAGCTTCGGCTTCTGGACGCCGGGGCAGGAGCACGACGGCGCCGCGAGTTGGGGCTTCGAGCCAAAGCGCTTCGGCCCTGTCTGGGCCACGGCCGGCGGCATGGGCGAGCTCCCGCGCGGGGCCTGGCCGGTTGACGGTGAGATCGACCACGGCCTTGCGGCTGGGGTGGAGGCGGCCTGCACGGTGGTGTTCGAGGATCCCGTGTTCGGCCTGCTCGCCTACGGCGGCGAGGCGGCGTGGGAGGACGGGCGCATCGCCGTGATCCCGCGGGACGGCGTGCGCCGGCGCCTGAGCGTGCTGCGCGGCGAACGGCGCCTGCACCTCTGCCTGGATCGCGACGGCTTCGCCGCAGAGCGGCCGCTCGTCCTCGGGCCGGCGCTCGACGGCGTCG
>DHGK01000289.1 GCA_002402755.1 Planctomycetes bacterium UBA4800 | reverse complement strand
CTCGAATCCCCGCGGCGGCTCCACGCCCGCCTCCGCGAGGATCCGCCGCCAGTCGCGCGCGCAATACCATTGCGTGCCTGCCGCGACGCCGATCGGGAGGAGGAGGAGGCCCGCGAAGGGGATCAGGAAGAGGAGCTGCAGGGCCGTGCCCATGCCGAGAAGCTCCCAGCGCGCGGCGGCCACGGCGGGGCGCTTGTGCCGCGGGCGCAGGTAGTGGCGCGCCATGGCCGTGTCGGCGAAGCCCATGGCCGTGAACCAGGCCGTGACGAGAAAGAGCGGCACGGCGCCGACCACGGGAACGAGGACCAGGGGCAGGACGAGCAGCGTGTAGAGCAGCTGGCGCCCGAGCAGCGCGAGCGTGTCGGTCAGGCACAGAACTACGGCGCCGAGGCGCAGCGGCACCGGCGCCGGCCGGCCGTGCAGGTGCGCCTCGATCCGCTCAGACAGCATCTCGTTGAAGGGCGCGGCGATGAGCATGCCGGCCGCCGTGAAGCTGAAGTACGAGACGATGGCGATGCACGGGACGAGCGTCAGCCACTTGAGGGCGGTCAGGCAGTAGGTCGCGGCGGCGGCGAGCCACGCGCCGGTTGGGCCCCAGAAATCCCACGTGAACTCGATCCGCCAGTTCCAGATGAGCGCCAGCGCCGCCGCACACACCGCGGCGTAGAGGAGCGCCGTCACGGCGAGGGGCAGCGCGGCGCAGCGCACGCCCCCGCGCGCCTTGAGGATCAGGTCGATCGCCCTGAGGGGCGATGCAAACCCGCGTGCGAAGGCGTCGATCGGCGAAGCGGTCATGGCCGCAATCGTAACGGTTGCTCGGGCTGCGATCCAGCGGCCGCGCCGAGCGAGGTTGCGGCGTCGAAGTCTTTTGGGTACAAACGGTGTTCCCGGCCGGCGCCCGCGCCGGCGAATTCGGAGGCTCTCGCCGTTCATGATCGACTTCGTCCTCATCCTTCAGATGTTCGCGCTCCTGAACCCCCTGGCGTCGATGCCGTTCCTCATCACGGCCCACTCGCAGGGCGCCAACGTGCGGAAGATCGCGGTGAAGGCCGTCGTCGTCGCCTTTCTGCTGGGGGTGGTCATGGTCATCGCCGGGCCGTGGCTCTTCGGAATCTTCGGCATCACGCTCGACTCGTTCCGCGTCGCGGGCGGCGTCGTGCTCCTCCTGCTCGGCATCCGCATGGTGACTCCGGCGCAGGAGGAGGAGCGCCCCCCCGAGTCGATCGACAGCTCCATCGCGATCATGGCGACGCCGCTCCTGACCGGGCCGGCGACGATCTCCTTCGTCACGATCAAGGCCCTCGAGCTCGGCAAGGTCGCCGTGCTCTCGAATCTCTGCGCGGCGTTCGTGCTCGTCGCCGCGGTGTTCTTCCTTTTCTCCATGGCGATCGACAGGATCAGCGCCAAGGTGATCGACATTCTGAGCAGGGTCATGGGACTTTTTCTGACCGCGGTCGCGATCGAGCTCCTGGCGCGGGGCCTCGAGGGGCTCTTCCTGACCGCGGCCGCGCGCCACCAGAACGGGCTGTAGCGCGGCGGCGGACAAAGGAGGCATGCAGCATGCGTGTGCGAGGTGCGTGGATAGCCGGAATCCTGTGGCTGGCGGCGGCGGCGTGCCCCGCCCAGAACCTGGCGGAGATCGAGAAGAAGCTGACGAAGTTCACGCTTCCCAACGGGCTCACGGCGATCGTGTTCGAGCGGCGCCAGGCGCCCGTCGTTTCCTGCGTCACGTGCGCGAACGTGGGCTCGGTCGACGAGGTCAAGGGGATCACCGGCATCGCCCACATCTTCGAGCACATGGCGTTCAAGGGCACAAGCCGCATCGGCACGACCGACCACGCGGCCGAGGCGGCGGCGCTCGCGCGCGCCGACAAGGCCTTCCTCGCGCTCAAGGAGGAGCGGCGCAAGGGCCCGCGCGCCGACGCCGCCCGCATCGCGGCGCTCCAGGAGGAGTTCCGGGCGGCGCAGGAGGAGGCGGAGAACTACATCGTGCCGGACGAGTTCGACAAGGCGATCGAGGCCGGCGGGTCGCCCGACCTCAACGCCTTCACGAGCGAGGACGCGACGTGCTACCTCTGCAGCCTGCCCGCCAACAAGCTCGAGCTCTGGATGGCGCTCGAATCCGAGCGCTTCCGCGACCCCGTCCTGCGCGAGTTCTACAAGGAGCGCGACGTGATCACCGAGGAGCGGCGCCTGGGCGAGAACGATCCCCAGCAGCGGCTCTTCGAGGATTTCCAGAGCACGGCGTTCAAGGCGCACCCGTACGGCGAGCCCGTGATCGGGCACATGTCGGACGTCCGGACGATCACGCGGCAGGAGGCGGAGCGCTGGTTTGCGACGTACTACCGTGCGAGCAACCTCACGGTGGCGCTCGTCGGCGACGTCGACCCGGCCGCGGCGCGCGTGCTGGTCGAGACGTACTTCGGCAGGCTGCCCCGCGGCGAGAAACCCGAGCCCGTCGAGACGGTCGAGCCGCCCCAGGACGGCGAGCGGCGCTGCACGATCGAGGCGCCCGCCGAGCCGCTGCTCCTCGTCGGCTACCACCGGCCCGCCGTGCAGGACCCCGAGAGCCCGGCGCTCGATGTGCTCGCGGACATTCTCGGCGAGGGCCGCACCTCGCGGCTCTACCGGGCGCTCGTCAAGGAGCAGAAGCTCGCGGCCGACGCGGGCGCCTGGGCCTACGGCGTCGGCGGCAAGTACCCGAGCCTGCTCGTCGTCTCGGTCGTGCCC
>DHGK01000096.1 GCA_002402755.1 Planctomycetes bacterium UBA4800 | reverse complement strand
TCACCGACGCGCATTCGCCCTCGGCCGTGTGCACGCCGACGCGCTACGCCGCGCTCACGGGGCGCTACGCGCGACCGGGACGTTCTGCGGCGCCGACCACGTGGCGCCGTTGTCGTCGCTCCTGAAGCGATTGTACTTCAGGCTTCCGCGATAATCTCGGTCCCGTCCCGGGCGGGGGCGGGAAACGGCGCGGCACAGCGCGGGCAGAGGTCACGTTCGACGGGCCGGCGCGTGGAGCATGCCGGGCACGAGACGAGCGTCGCCCGCGGGTCGAGCGAGAGAAGCGTGAGGAGGCCCGGCAGGCCGAGAACGAAGGCCGTCGCAATCCACGCGGCGGTGCGGCCGCGACGCATCGACTCGCGGCGTGCCAGGGCCAGCGCCACCAGCGCGCAGAGAAGGGACGGAACGAGCAGAAACGGCCAAGTCTTCCCGAGCGGAAAGTAGCCCAATCCCTCCCCGATCCACGCCAGGACAGCCTTGTTACCCAGGATCCAGGCGGGGCCGCCCAGCACCGCGAGCACCCTTTCCTCTCGGCGCAACGTCCGCATGGCAGGCGGGCGGTACTCGGGCACCTCGAACCTCATCGCGAGCGCGCCATCGGCATCGAACACGAAGACATGGTCCGGGGAAGCCCCCCGCGTATCACGCGGATAGAGCGCCTGGACAATGAGACGGCGGTTCGAGGATGGCATGCCGACGCGAAGAAGACGAAACGCCTCCGGGTCGAAGGGAAGCGAGACCGCCATGATCTCTTTCGCGTTCGACGGCTCCAGCACCCGAACCGAGCTCCCGGTCAGGACGGCGATGCCCTGGACCACGCAACCTGAGTGCAGTCCGCCGACGCGGGCCATGAGGCTAGCCTCGTCCAGCACACGCTCTCCCGCTGCCGGCGTGAAGAGCGGCGCCACATTCCGTTCGGGGAAATCGATCCGGAAGATCCCGCCTGAAAAAGCAAGTGGATTGGAGAGCCCGAAGCCCTCTGTCGAGGGCACGCCGGGGAAGGGCGCCGGAAGGCCCCCGGCCGGCGGCGAGAAACCGCCCGCCCCCAGATACCCGATCGGGCGCTTCTTTTCGAGGTCGTACCCGCGGATAATGCCATCGCGCATCGAGAAGCACCAGAACTCGGTCCCATCGTTCTTCACGATCCGGTGGAAGCGCGCCGGATTCCGATACCCCCGGAAGTAGAAGGGGCTGATGGGAAACCCGTGATGCGCCAATCCTGAAAGCGAGATCTCCTCTTCGTGAGGAACGGTCTTGCTGAATGCGTCATAGTCGGGGTAGGCGCCGAGGACCTTTCCCTCCGGATCGGTCACGGTCACCGTCCGGTCCGGGTGATGGGTGGCGAGCATCACCGAGCCATCGCGGAGGAAGAGCGGCTGGACGTAGGTCGACGCCGGCCACTCCTCCCTCTTGAGCGTCAGCTCGCAGATGAGAAGAACCACAATGGCGAAGACGAGTCCCGCCACGGGGCAAGCCCCCGAGAAGAGGTGGACCGCCATGGCCGCCCGCGCAATTCGCGGCTGGGGCCGGGGCTCGCCTCCCGCCAGGAAGGTTCCCCATGCGGCGGCGCCCGAGACGGCGAGCGCCGCAAGGAGGATGAGGACCGCCTGCCAGAGATGGGGAACCATCCACATGAGCGCCGTGGCGAGAAGCGGGAAGCCGAGGGGGAAGACCTTGCTTCCGTACCAGCGAGAGCGCCGCAGGCCGATCGTCATCCCCGCCAGGAAATAGATGCCCCCGGCGAGAATGTCGACCATCCAGGGAACGGCGAGCCCCGGGCGGAAGGGCGCCGCCCAAAAGCCCGACGACGCGCACCACGCGATGGACGCCGCGAACGGGATCCCCACGGCGAGGTACAGGAGGGCCAGGCCGGCGGCCGCCTTCCCCAGGAAGATCGAGGTGCGCGAGAGCGGCCGGTGGACCAGGAAGGCCCAGCGATCGGCCCTCGCCTCGAAAACCGTCGACATGATGCCGAGGAGCAAGCCGCCGGCGGCCGCGGCGATCGTCGTCATCGCGACGCAGTGCTCCGCCCAGTAGAAAAGCACTTCGCGAATGTCGTCCATGGCGAAGATGAGGAAGGTGCCGATTCCCACGACCGCCAGGACGAGCGCGGCCCACTTGAGCAGCTCGCGCATCTCCTTCGCAATGATCGCTCTCATGCTGCATCCTCCACGTCCGGCCGGTCCGCCGGGACCGCCGGGAACATGCGTCTCTCGCCTCTCGTTCCCATGTACGCGAGAACCGCGTCCTCGAAGCTGATCGGGACCTCCTCGACTCGGGCGCCCAGCTTCAGGAGAGCCTCGGGCGGCCCCTCGCCTTCGCAGACGGCGGTCACGGTGACGCCTCCGGCGGCGGGGGCGGTCTGGAGGAGACCCGCGAAGTCTGGAATCCGCAGAGGCTCGCCGGCAAGCTGCAGCGCGTACTGCCGCACACGGCTCCGAAAGACATCCACGGGACAGTGGGCGCGAATGACGCCCTCATCGAGAATCGCGAGGTGATCGGCCACCCGCTCCACGTCCGACAGAAGGTGCGAGGAGAAGAGGACGGTCCGGCCTTCCTTCCGGATCGAGTAGATGAGGGCCTCGAGGAGCGAGCGCCGGGCCACCGGGTCGAGCCCCAGGGACGGATCGTCCAGAACGAGAAGCTCGGGCTCGGGGGCGAGGGTGAGGCCGAGGCACAGCCCGGCCCGCTCGCCGCGGGACAGGTCGCCGGCCCGGGCCTTCGGATCGAGGCGGAAGTGACCGGTCACGGCGCGGAAGATCTCCTCGTTCCAGCCCGGGTAGAACCGCGACTGGAACCGTCCCATCTCCTCGACCCGCATCCACGCGATGACGGGATGGCCCTCGGTCAGGAACCCGATCCGCCCCCGGACCTCCGGAGGGATCGCGCGGCTTGGGACGCCGAGCACGTCCGACGAGCCGCGGGTCGGCTCGAGGAGGCCGAGGAGCATGCGGATCGCCGTCGTTTTCCCCGACCCGTTCCGTCCCAGGAGGGCGAACACCGACCCCCGCGGCACGGCGAGGTCGATCGCCCGCACCGCCGCCTTCTTCCCGAAGCACTTGACCAGACCCCGCGCCCGGATCACGATCTCGTTGTCCGCCATGGAGCTCACCTCCCCCCTTCTTCCAGCCGCCCGAGCCTCTCGTCCACAAGCCCCCGCAGCTCGGCGGGCTCGATTCCCAGGAACAGCGCCTCGTTGACCAGCGCGTCCAGGGGCTCCCCGATCCTTCGGAGGCGCTCGGCCTTCGTGTAGACCGGCCGGCGCCGCGCGACGAAGACTCCTTTTCCCTGCCGGCCCTCGAGCACGCCGTCGCGAGTGAGGTCGGCATAGGCGCGGGCCACCGTGTTCGGGTTGACGACCAGCATCTCCGCGAGCGCCCGCACGCTCGGGAGCCGATCGCCCTCCTGCAGGTCGCCGGCATGAACGGCCTCGCAGACCCGGTCGCGGATCTGCCGGTGGATCGGCGCGGCGCTGCCCGTCGATACGCGCATCCGGAAGGCCATGACCGTGCTCCTCCACTGTACTGTCCTTATTAGTACAGTATATACTCTTGCCGCCGGGTGTCAAGCACGATTTCTCGAGAGATCCCTCCCGCGCCCGGCGGGAGAGTCCGGGCACGGCGCGCATCGACGTCCGCACGGGTGAAGTCCATCCCTGGAACAGGCCCCGTTCCGGACCAGGGTCTTTCGACCGGCTGCGCTAGGGCCTGCGCGCTGCGTCCTTGCGGAGCAGGTACTCGACGAGAGCTGTCGGAGCGCGGAAGTTGGTGTGCGCGAGCCGAGAGAGCGCCTCGGGCAAGTCGAGCAGTCGACGCCGTGCGGCGCGATCCAGCACAAGCAAGGTCCCTGCGACCCTCAGGCCGCGAGCGAGAGCGGCTTTGCGGGCCTGCATGTCGTCGATCAGGACCTGGGCGGCGCCGAGCTCTTGCGCCAGCGAAATCGCCTCGATCTCACCGCGACCGAGATGGATCGTGTCATCAAGGTGCGAGGGCCTGCGCATCTCGAGCCACGCGGGCGGCGGCCGCGCCCAGCTTCGCACCTTCTCCGGCGATCCGGGGTGTCGCAGTTCATTTAGAACGGCCGGCGGGACGAGGACTCTGCCGAACAGCGCCGGAAGCACATCGATGTGATCGATCAGGACGAGGTAGTTGATGGGCGTGGTGTCGGAGACGACGATCATTCGGTCAAGGCGCTATCGAGGGCGGTCCCATCGCTCTCGAAATCGGCCACGGTATACCGTTGCTCCACGCCGTGTCGCTTGAGCACACCGTCTGCCTGGTACGTGGACAGCCCGAGCATCTCGGCTACCTGCCCCAGACTGAGCGTGCCTTCCCGGTAAAGCTCGACGGCCATTGCCTCTCTGGCGGCTTCACCGAGGTTCGGTCCGAGCGCCGCCTGCAGGTGCCTCTCGATCCCTTCGGGCAATGTGAATGCAATGGCCATTCCGCGACGCCTCCCGACGTCTCTCGTGTATTGTACCATGCCGATACGCGCGGGCGCACCCTGTCGCATTTGGCTCGCAGAGAAAGCAGCGAGGGACGGACTCGCGCGGCNNGACTACGATCGCGGATGCGATCGAGGCGGACGGCGTGTCCGGCGACGATCCCCGGGTTCCCGACGCGAGGAGGCGACATGGCGGCGGTCACGCGCAGGGGTTTTCTGGCACGGGTCGGCGGCGCCGCCGCGGCCCTCGCCCTGGCGCCGCGCCTTCGCGGCGCGGACGGGGCGCTTCCCAACATCGTCTTCATCCTCGCCGACGATCTCGGGCAGGGCG
>DHGK01000264.1:4086-6866 GCA_002402755.1 Planctomycetes bacterium UBA4800 | reverse complement strand
TCGGGCCGACCGGCGTCAGCGCGAGGTCGATGACGTCGCCGACGGCCAGATCGGCCAGCACCGCGCGGACGATGCCGATGCCGTCGTTGCCATCGACGGCGCCCGTGTCCACCTGCACGTCGTTCACGAAGAGCATGCAGCTCGTGCCGCCTCCCGCCACGCCGCCCTGGGTGTTGGTCTTTCGCAGCGCCCACCAGATCGCGTGCTGTCCGGCGACCGTGCTGACCCACCTGCGGACCGTCCAGTGCTCCTCGCCGGGCGCGCTGTTGGTGCCGTTGGGGTGCGAGTCCTGCTGGAAGAGCTCCGTCCACGGCGCGCCCCCCACGCCCTGGTCGAGGTCGTACCCCGTGCCCATCCAGTACTGGGGCGCCCATTCGATGAAGTCGTCGGCCTGGTACACATGGTCGGCGTCGATCGTGTAGTTGTAGTACCCGTTGTACCACCCCTTCTCGCCTTGCGTGCCGGCAAACGACCAGTCGCGGGCCGAGTGCGCGGTGATCGGATCGCAGGCATCGCCCTTGCCGTCCGCATCCAGATCCTCCTGATCCGGGTTCGACACGGCCGGACAGTTGTCGCAGGCATCGCCGATGCCGTCGGCGTCGGAATCCTTCTGATCGAGGTTCGGTGTGTACGGGCAGTTGTCCAGGTAATCGGGAAGGCCGTCGCCGTCGCTGTCCGGAATGTTGGTGAGGTCGGACTTGACGAGGAACCAGAACCCCGATTCGTCGCACCAGTCGTTGGTGCCTCCCGTGAGCCCGATCGGCGTGAGCGCGAGGTCAATCTTGTCGCCGACATTGAGATTTGCCACGACCGCCCGCTTGATGCCGACGGCATCGACGCCTCCCACGGCGCCGGTGTCGACCCGTACCCCGTTGATGAAGAGGTGGCAGCTCGTGCCGTCATCGCACGCGCCGGACTTGTACAGGCGCCACCAGATGGCGAACTGGCCGGCGCGGTCGCTCACCCATCGCCGGATCGCCCAGTGCTCGGCGACGTTGTTGCGGCCGTTCGGGTGCGCAAGCTCCTGGCTGATGTGCGTCCACGGAGCGTTTCCCGCGCCCTGGTCGAGATCCCAGTCGTTGCCCATCCAGTACTGGGAGCCGAACTCGATGAACTCGGTATCGGCGTCGTAGGTCGCGGGAGTGGCGTCCGTCGTGAAGTTGTAGTACCCGTAGTACCACCCGTTCTCGCCCTGGACGCCGGTCGCCGACCACTCGCGCCGCGAGTCCGTGATGATCGGGTCGCAGGCGTCGCCCCTGCCGTCCTGATCGAGATCCGCCTGGTCCGAGTTCGACACGGCCGGGCAGTTGTCGCAGGCATCGCCCACGCCGTCGCCGTCCGAGTCCTTCTGGTCGGCGTTCGGCGTCAGGCGGCAGTTGTCGGTGTCATCGGCGACGCCGTCGCCGTCGGTGTCGGGCGGCGTGTCGAAGATCGTCAGCCTGGTCGCCGAGCCGTCGCAGCCGTCCGCGCTCGGAATGCTCGGCCCCGGGGTGAGCGCGAGATCGATCACGTCGCCCGCCGTGATCGCGCGCATCACGAGCCTCGTCACGCCCACGGTGTCGGCGAAGCCGACGTTCGCGCGGTCGAGCTCTTCGCCGTTGACGAACAGAATGCCGCTGACGCCGTCGCCGCAGGCGGCGTTCGTCTTCCGGACGTGCCATTGCATGCTGCCGAACGCGTAATTTTGGGGGCTCACCCACCTTCGGATCGTCCAGTGCTCGGCGCCGTTGTTGTCGCCGTTCGGGTGCGTGTTCTCCTGGTAGATCTCGGTCCAGGGCGCCCCGCCCGCGCCGAAATCGAGATCGTAGTGGTCGGTGATCCAGTACACTGAATCGAACTCGATGAAGTCGTCCGCCTCGTACGCGCCGTCGATGTCGTTCGTCTTGTCGTAGTACCCGTAGTACCAGTTGTTCTCGCCCTGCGTGCCGGTCGTCGACCAGTCATCGAACGAATCCGCGACGGTCGCCGCCTGAACGCCCGCAACGCTCAGGGCGAGCAGGATCGCCGCGCCGGCGAACAACGCCGTTGCTCCTTGCACCGCATTCATATGGCTGCTCATTGAAGCGCCCCCCTTTCTCTTACAGGGCCTCTCGAAACGATACGCCATGCCCTCGATGCTACATACGGCCTTCGGCCGGCGGCACGTACGAAATCGCGCCCCCGCCGCACAGCAGGATGCGCGAGGCCCCGTGCCCCCCGGCCCGGGCCCCCGCGCGCATACGATCACACTTGCACTTCAAAGTCTCGAACGCGTCACTCCGTCTCGCACGGCTGCTCGCACGGTAGCGTGACCTCCTCCGCCGGATACATCTGGCAGCCGATGTTCGCCGGCCGGAGCAGCGTGCCGTCCGGCGCCTTCATGTCGTTGCCGGCGAACAGATACCCGAGCACGGAGATCGCATCCGCGATGTCGATGCCCGCGTCGTTGTTCGTGTCGAGGTTGGCCATGCACTTCGGGTTCTTGCACGCATCGGTCGCGGGCCCGAAGAGCCGGCCGAGGATGCAGATCGCATCAGCGATATCGATCTTCGCATCGCTGTTCGCATCGCCCGTGAAGACCGGCCTTCCGATCGCGGGGACTGTGACGGTCGCCGCCGCCGTCTCGCACGTGAGGTCGCCGAGAGAGGCCTCGAGCACGTAGGTGTGCCCGCCGATCGCCACGGCCGCCAGCAGGAACTCGGTCGCGCCGGCCGCCGGCTCGCCGACCAGCGTCCGCGCCGGCGGGTCCACGGTCGTGTCGAGCTCGTAGATCGCAACCGCATCGTACGCGGCCGCGTTCG
>DHGK01000264.1:0-4077 GCA_002402755.1 Planctomycetes bacterium UBA4800 | reverse complement strand
GCCGCAGGCGCAGGCGGCGAAATCGCTCGGGCAGGCGAGGACGGTTTCGGGCACGACGACCGTCACGGTTGCCGTCTCGCACGCGAACCCGCCCAGGGCGGCTTTCAGGACGTAGGTGTGCGCACCGGCGGTCACGGCCGGCAGCAGGAACTCGGTCGCGCCGGGCGCCGGCTCGCCGACCAGCGTCCGCGCCGGCGGGTCCACGGTCGTGTCGAGCTCGTAGATCGCAACCGCATCGTACGCGGCCGCGTTCGTCCACGTGAACTTGACATCGTTGGCCGCGCTGCCTGCCGGGCACGACGCGCACGGCGTCAGGCCGCCGCAGGCGCAGGCGGCGAAATCGTCCGGGCATTCGAAGGTCATCTCGGGCACCGTCACCGTCGCGGCCGCCGTCTGGCATCCGAACCAGCCGGCAACGGCCTCGAGGACGTAGGTGTGCGTGCCGGACTCGACGAACGCCAGCATGAACTCGGTCGCGCCGGCCGGCGGCTTGCCGACCAACGTCCGCGCCGGCGGGTCCACGGTCGTGTCGAGCTCGTAGATCGCAACCGCATCGTACGCGGCCGCGTTCGTCCACGTGAACTTGACGTCGTTGGCCGCGCTGCCTGCCGGGCACGACGCGCACGGCGTCAGGCCGCCGCAGACGCAGGCGGCGAAATCGCTCGGGCAGGCGACGGAGGTCTGGAGGTGCGTGACCGTCGCGAGCCACGTCGTGCCGTCGGAGCCGTCGTCGATCGTGTCGAGCCCGCCGACGGCGAGGTTGCCGGCGCCGTCCGCGTCGATCGCGAAGTCGATCGTGTCGCCGGCTGCAACGGTGGCCTCAAGGATGAACCTCGCGGCGCGGCCGAGCGAGAACCTCGCGCCGAGCTCCTTTCCGTTGTGGAACACGCGGCCGTAGATGCCGTCGCCGGCCCCGCTTTGCTGGCGCAGGTAGGACTCGATCTGGACCGTGCCGCCGACCTCGCTGACCCAGCGGCGGATCGCCCAGTGGACCGATGTGTCGGTCTGCCCGTTGGCGGCCGGGTGGCCGCCCGTGCACGTGATCTCGGTCCACGGCCCGACGCCGGTGACGTTGTTGTCGACGAGATCCCATGCGCCGCCGTTCCATACCGTGTCTGCAAAGGGGATGAAGTCGCTCGCGGCGTACGTGCCATCGCCGGCCTCCACATCGGCGCGCTGGTCGTAGTAGCCGTAGTACCAGTTGTTGCCGCCCTGAACGCCGCCGAACTCCCTGGTCGAGTCGGCCACGATGACGCGGTTCGCCTTGAGCCCGGCGAGTACGGCCGGGTCGTTCGTCACCGCCAGGATGTTGAACGATCCGTCGCTGCCGTCGCCTCTGTCGTTGCACCACCCCTCGGGCGAGAGCGCGAGGTCGAGGATGTCGCCCGTTTCGAGCGCGGCGTAGACAGTCCTGTAGACTCCCGTCGCGTCCTCGCCGGGGAGCGTGATGCGATCGAGCTCCCTGCCGTTCAGGAGGAGGATGCCGGTGACTCCCGTGCCGCCCGTGTTCGTCTTCCGCAGGTGCCACGCGACGGCGGCCTCGCTGTCGTAGGTGCTCACCCAGCGCCGAATGGTCCAGTGCTCCTCGAGCGGCAAGCTGCCGGCGCCGTTCGGGTGCAGGTCGCCCCGCGCGAGGAATGTCCACGGCGCGCCCGTCGGAACCAGGCGCCAGCTATCGCCGCGCCACGTCTCGGGGGGGAACGGAACGAAGTCGCCCGCGGCGTAGAGCTTGTCCCCGTCGAGCGTGAGATTGTAGTAGCCGCCGTACCATCCGTTCTCGCCCTGGGTCCCCGTCAGGGACCAGTCGTCGAACGAGTGGGCGATCCACTGCGGCTCGCAGGCATCGCCCTGGCCATTGAGGTCCCGGTCGGCCTGGTCGGGATTGGCGGCAGTGGGGCAGTTGTCGCAGACATCGCCCAGGCCGTCGCCGTCCGCGTCCGCCTGATCGGGATTCGGCGTGAGGGGGCAGTTGTCCAGGTAGTCGACGGTTCCATCGCCGTCGGTGTCGGGGAAACCGGAGAGATCCTCCTCGACGAGAAACCAGAAGCCGGACTCGTCGCAATAGTCCATCGTGCCGCCCGTGAGCCCGATCGGCGTGAGAGCGAGGTCGATCCTGTCGCCGACCTTGAGATTCGCGACGATGGCGCGCTTGATGCCGACGCCGTCGCTGCCGCCCACGGCGCCCGAATCGACGCGCACGCCGTTGATGAAGAGATGACAACTCGTGCCGTCATCGCACGCGCCGGTCTTGTACAGTCCCCACCAGATGGCGAACTGGCCCTCGACGCTGCTGACCCACCTCCGGATGGCCCACTGCTCGTGCAAGGGATCGCTGTTAGCGCCGTTCGGGTGCCCCAGTTCCTGACCGATATACGTCCAGGGAGCGCCCCCCGCGCCCAGGTCAAGATCCCACACGCCGCCTAGCCAGTACTGCGCGCCGAAAATGATGAACTCGGTCGCGGCGTCGTAGCTTGCGGGAGTCGGGTCCTGCGTGAAGTCGTAGTACCCGTAGTACCACCCGCCCGCGCCCTGGGTGCCGGTCGCCGACCAGTCGCGCCTCGAATCTACGAGTATCGGATCGCAGGCATCGCCCCTGCCATCGCCGTCGAGGTCCGACTGATCCGGATTGGACGTCTCCGGGCAGTTGTCGCAGGCGTCGCCGAGGCCGTCGCCGTCCGTGTCGGCCTGATCGGGGTTCGGCGTCAGACGGCAGTTGTCGATGTCATCGGCCACGCCGTCGCCATCGGTATCGGGCGGCGTATCGAAAATCGTGAGCCTGTTCGCCGAGCCATCGCAGCCGTCCTGGGTCTGCATGTTCGGCCCCGGCGCGAGCGCGAGGTCGATCACGTCGCCCGTCGCGATCGCGCGCATCACCTGCCTGGTCACGCCGGCGCCGTCGTTGTACGCGATGGTCGCGCTGTCGACCATGACGCCGTTCACGAAGAGGTAGCCGGTGACGCCGTCGCCGCAGCCGGTGTTCAGCTTCCGCATGTGCCACTGGAGGAGGCCATGCGCATAATCCTGCTCGCTCACCCACCTCCGGATCGGCCAGTGCTCGTCGCCGTTGTTGTCGCCGTTCGGGTGCGTGTTCTCCTGGTACAGCTCGGTCCAGGGCGCCGTGTTGAGGGCCAGGTCGTAGCCCGAGCCGTTCCACGACGTCGGCGGGAACACGGTGAAGTTCTCGACCCCGTACGTCTTGTCCTTGTCCGCCGACGCGTTGTAATAGCCGGCGGTCCAGCCGTCCTGACCCTGCGTTCCGGACCACTGATCGTACGAGTCGGCGACAACGCCCGCCTGGGCGGTCGCGCAGAAGGCCGCGGCGCAGACGATGACCGCGACAGTCTGCCATCGGAGCAGAGAACGTGAGAGATGAGATGTATGCATTCGTCCATCCTCCTTGTCGTCGTGCGCCGGCCACAATCGGCGCGCTCGCGTAGAAAAGACCTCTCAACCGTGCGGCACACGCGAGCCATGCATCGGCCGCGATACATGCCTCGCCTGCCCATACCGCATTCATTCATTATCTCACCGCGCCCTCCGCCGATCAAGAGCGCAGGAGCGAGGGACAAGAGCTTTTTTGCCGTGCACGATGAAGGCCGAGAAAACACGGGAGAGGCCGGCGCATCGCCGCCGCGCCGCGATCAGGCCTTTTCTCGCGGCCGCGATGTGCGGTAAGATGCGGGCATTGCCGCAGTTGGAGTGGCAGGGAGAACTTCGCGTGGCACGGCGAGGACGCGCGCACAAGCACCGCAAGGAGGACCGCCGCCCGGCCCCCGGGCCCGCCTTCCGGGCCGGAAGGAGCTTCGTTTTCTTCTTTGTCCTCGGCCTCATCGCGGCCGCGGTCGCGGCCCGCACGCTCGATGCGGACCAGCGCGCGGCGAAGCCCGCGCCCGCGGCGGCGCCGGCCGCGCCGAAACCCGCCCGCGATCTTGCGGCCGCCGAGGCGACATTCCAGGAGGGCTACCGGCATCTCCGGGAGGAGAACATCGAGGAAGCCTACCGCGCGTTCTCGCGCGCCGCGGAGCTCGACCCCCGGGACCCGCGCCCGCACGTGGGCCTGGGCAAGGTGCTGGAGGC
>DHGK01000363.1 GCA_002402755.1 Planctomycetes bacterium UBA4800 | reverse complement strand
TCCATGCTGAAGACGCCGTCGGTGAGGATCAGACGGCGGCGCTTCTCGCGCAACTCCCCGAGCTGCGCCGCCAGGCTCGCCATGTCGCCGTGCGCGTAGACGCGCCGCTCGGTGTTCTTGGCCAGCCGGCAGCCGTCGATGATACTCGCGTGGTTGAGCGCGTCCGAGATGATCGCATCGGCCGGGCCGGCGAGCGTCGGGATCAGGCCCTCGTTGGCGGTCCAGCAGCTCACGTACGTGAGCGCGGCCTCGCAGCCCACGAGGCGCGCGAGCGCATCCTCAAGCTCGCGGTGAATCGTGAACGTGCCGCAGATGAAGCGCACCGAGGCGGTCCCCGCGCCGAAGCGGGCGATGCCCTCGACGCCGGCCGTCCGGACCTCGGGGTGATCGGAGAGGCCTAGGTAGTTGTTGCTGCTGAAGACGAGGACCCGGCCACGGCCTTCCATCTCGACCGACGGCGCCATGGGCGAGTCCAGGTGCCGCAGCTCCTTGTACGTGCCCGCGCGCTTGAGCGACGCGAGCTCCTCGCCGAGAACCTCCCGGAGGCGCGCGTTCATGTCACTGCTCCTTCGTCTCTCCGTTCAGGACATCGTCCAGCACGTACCTGAGACGCTCCTCCTGCCGGCGGTCGCGCTCGGCCGCGGCGGTGATGATGGCCTTGTGCGCCGCCGCGCCGCACGCGCAGGTCCGCTCGCCGGCCGCCCGTTCAACGATCTTGCGCAGCAATTGCGCCGCCGTGCGCGCGTTCTTCGCGAGGTTCTCCAGGATGGCGCCGATGTCGACGTCGTCGGTCCCGGCGCGCCAGCAGTCGTAGTCCGTGACCATGCAGACCAGGCAGTAGCACAGCTCGGCCTCGCGCGCCAGGCGCGCCTCGGGCAGGGCCGACATGTTGATCACGCCCGCGCCCCACGAGCGGTAGAGCAGGCTCTCGGCGCGCGTCGAGAAGGTCGGTCCCTCGATGCAGACGAGCGTCTCGCGCCGGTGCACCGTGATGCCGAGCTCCGCGCCCGCCGCGGCCGCGACGTCCGCCAGGCGCCCGCAGTACGGGTCCGCGAACGCCACGTGCCCCGCGACGCCCTCGCCGAAGAACGTCGAGGACCGCGTCCTCGTCCGGTCGATGAGCTGGTCGGGGAGGACGAAATCGAGCGGCGCCAGTTCCTCTCGCAGGCTCCCCACTGCCGAGAACGCGAACACCTCCCGGCACCCCAGGTGCGCGAGGGCCGCGATGTTCGCGCGGTAGTTGACCTCGTGCGGCAGCAGGCGGTGGCCCTTCCCGTGGCGCGCAAGGAAGACGACCTCCCTGCCGGCAAGGTCGGCGACAACGAGCGGCCGCGAGGGAATCCCCCACGGCGTCTCGAGCGCCACCTCTTCCTTCACCGTGAGATCGGGGAGCGAGTAGAACCCGCTGCCGCCGATGATGCCTATTCGTCCCGTGCTCATGCGCTCCTCCCGTCGCCGGCCCCGCGCCGCTACCGCTCGTTGCGCGAGCGGCGGCGATTCTCCTCTTCGGCCAGATCGTGCGCGGCGCCGGCCTTGCCCTGCTCCTCGAGGAGCGCGAGCAGGCGCTCCAGGATTCCGTCGCGCAGGTACTGCGCGTTGCCGGCGAGCTCGAGCGCGCGGCGGTAGCCTCGCTCGGCCTCGAGCGGCTTGCCCGCCCGGGCGAGCACCGAGGCGCCCTTCGCCCAGACCCACGCATCCTCGGGAAAGCGCGACGTCGCCGCCCCCACCGCCTCCACGGCCTCGTCGATGCGCCCCGCGCCCACGAGCACGACGCCGCGGTCCCCGAGGAGCGACTCGGGCTCCAGCTCCGCGAACCGGTCGATCACGGCCAGCGCCTCGGCGGTGAAGCCCTCGGCCGCCAGGGCCTCGGGCAGGCCGGCGATCCAGCCGCTCACATCGACACCCAGCCGGCGCTCGAGGCGCTTGACCATGCCCCAGTCGCCCTTGGCGCGCTCCACCAGGGCGACGGCCAGGTCGTGCTCCCGCTTGAGCGCGCCCTTGGAGGGACGCTTGCCCTGCGCCCAGGCGGCGGCGGCCGCGCGAAGATCGTTCTCGATGGGCCCGCAGGCGGCGCGCGAATCGTCCGGGGCGGGCTTCTCGGGCGCAGGCAGCCGCCCCTGCCTGCCGCTCACCGCCGGAAACCGCCCGCCGTCCGGCGCGCCGCGCACCTTCTGCACAAGCACCCTGAAGAAGCGCTCGGCCGTGAAGTCGAAGAGGTAGAGGAAGCGCCGTCCCCGCTTGAGGCCCATGCTTGCGAAGTTCGTTTTGTCGGCGTGATGCGGGGTGTCGGCGCCCGGCCCGCCGTAGGCCTTCTTGGCATCGTAGGCCTTGTCGCTCAGGTAGAAGCAGTAGAGGTGCTGCCCGGCGAGCCCGAACTCGACCTTGATCGTCTCGTGCAGGTGATGGAGGGACTGGCGGTCGGTCACATCGATCGCCCGCCACACGCCCTCCTGCTCGAGCGGCCACACTTTAAGCTCGTAGAGTCTCACGGCAACCTCACGCGATGCGGCGCGCCGGCGCCCCGCGCGCCGGACGCATGCAGAGATCGTAGCCCACGCGGGGCGGATTGAAAAGGGTACGTTAATTCGGGGACAGTCACCGATTTCCGCGGTCGCCCGGCGCACTGACTGTCCCCGGAAACTCGTCCTGCGCCCGCCGTGCTTGCACCCCGCCGCACCCCATCGTAGACTTGCGTTGTTTTGTGCGGAGAGCGGCGGCGGCGCACCCGTCGCCTTGTGTGCGGCGGGCAGACTATGAAGCGGAAATTCGCAATGGAACCGTTGCTCTGGGTGCTCGGCTTTCTGGGCGTGTGGCTCCTGCTCCAGCTCGTGATCCTTCCCAGGCTGGGCGTCTCGACCTGAATGCGGGGCGCGGGCTGCCGGGACGGCAGCCAGACGACAGTGGAGCAGCCCGCGGAGCCTCCGGCGGCGCGCGATGCGACGCCCGCCGGGCCCGAGGGCGACGGAGCGCCGAAGCAGTAGCTTCCGCGCTCAGGAGTTCCTCTTCCTGAACTTCTCCATCATCGCGACGAGCGCCTCGACGGCATCCATGCCCACGGCGTTGTAGATCGAGGCCCGGAAGCCGCCCACGCTGCGGTGGCCCTTCAGACCCTTGAGGCTCGCGGCGCTCGACTCCTTCGCAAAGGCCTCGGAGAGCTCCTCCCGTCCCAGGACGAAGGTGACATTCATCCGCGAGCGGCTGTCCTTGTCGCAGGTGCCGCGGTAAAAGCCGTTGCTGTTGTCGATCGCATCGTAGAGCAGCCGCGCCTTCTTCTCGTTCCGCGCGGCCACCGCGGCCAGGCCGCCCTGCTCCTGCACCCAGTCAAGCACGAGCTTGATCATGTAGATCGCGAAGCACGGCGGCGTGTTGAAGAGCGAGTTGCCGTCAAGGTGCGTCTTGTAGTTGAGCATCGTGGGCGTGTTCTCGGGCGCCTTGCCCACGAGGTCCCGCCGCACGATCACCACCGTGACGCCCGCCGGACCCAGGTTCTTCTGCGCCCCCGCGTAGATGAGCCCGAACGGCTTGACGTCGAACGGCCGCGACAGGATGTCGGACGACATGTCGGCGACGAGCGGCACGCTCCCGGCGTCGGGGAAGCGCTGCCACTGCGTCCCGAAGATCGTGTTGTTGCTCGTTATGTGCACGTAGGCGGCACCCGGCGTCAGCTTCAGCTCCTCGGGGCGCGGAATGCGGCGGAACTTCTCCTCCTTGGTCGACGCGGCGACGTTCACGCGGCCGACCTTCCTGGCCTCCTTGATGGCCTTGGACGACCATTCGCCGGTCTCGACGTAGTCGGCCGTTTGGCCGGGGCCGAGCAGGTTGATCGGCGCCATCGAAAACTGCAGGCTCGCGCCGCCGCCGAGGTACAGGATCGCGTAGTCATCGGGGATAGCCAAGAGCCCACGGAGCCCCGCGTCCGTCTCCTTGAGCAGCGCCCCGAACTCCGCCGAGCGATGGCTCACCTCCATGATCGACATGCCCGTGCCCCGGAAGGACAGGAGCTCGTCGCGAGCCTTCTCGATCGCCGAAAGGGGCAGCGCCGCCGGCCCCGGATTGAAGTTGTACACCCGAGTCGTCATGACATGCTCCGCTTGAAATAACCTGGAGAATCCGCGGACCGCATTCCGGGCACCGCGCACGGACGCATGCCCGCGTCCGCACCGCCGCGTCTTTCGCTCGGCCTCGCCTCGAGGCCGGCCGGTCCGACAGGACCGCAATCGTACCGCACAAGGCGCGGACGCGCCACGGGACGGCCGTCAGACGGACCGGAGGAACAGCCGCTCCGCGAGCACGATCTCCGGGAAGCCCTCCCACGCCACGTGGTCGGCCGCCGCGAAGTCGTGCCGCCGCGTCGACTCGAACGGCACCGCGACGCACATGCCGCACCCCGCCGCCTTGATCGCCGTCACCCCCGAGGCGCTGTCCTCGAATCCTATCACGGTATCGTAGTCCTCGGGCGGGAGGCCGAATCGGTGGAGCGCGATCGCGTAGAGATCGCGGTGCGGCTTGAGCCTGATCTCGCTCGAGTCGCTCGCGGTGATGAACGCGTCGTAGAGCGTGTCGGTGTCGCGGAAGAGCGCCCGCGCGCGCTCCTTGAGGCCCGCGCTCGCGCCCCAGCCCTGAACCTGGCGGCGAACGACCCGCAGGACCTCCTTGAGCACGATCCGGGCCTCGTAGGCGATCGAGCTCGTGACGATACCGACCTTGACCGGCCGCGCGGCGAAGCGGCGGCACAGGGCGGCGAACCCCTCCGCCGCGCCGGGCGGCACGCTCGCGGCATGCGCGCGCAGCGCCGGGAAGACGGCCTCTGCCTCCTCGCCGATCAGCCCCTTGACGAGCGCCAGGAACACGGCCACGCCCGGCATGGGCTCGATGAGATCGACGCGATCATCCTTGAAGATGCGGCGCGCCAGGCCCTCGGTCCTGCCCTCGTCGAGCAGTTCCAGGATGTGGTGGTAACGCTGGTAGTAGATCGTGACGGCGCACCTGACCCTCAGCGGGAACGGCGCCGCCCAGAGCTTCCGCGCGAGGTCCGGCGCCAGACGCGCCACGTGCGAGGGCGGCGGCGGCTCGTCCTCGGCGCCCCAGGCGAGAAACGCCGGATCCGATGCCAGGCCGCCCAGGCCGAGCGCCACGGCGTCGGCCGCGGTCTCCGTCTTCCTGCCCGCATCGCGCCCGCGCGCGCACGTCCAGGCGGTCGTCCACAAAAGCCGCCGGCAGAACTTTTCGGGGTCGATGCGCGGCCCGTAGGCCTCGAGCAGATGCTCGACGTGCCGGGTCGTGCTGTTGCCGACGACGTACGGCAGGTCCTTCTCGCGGTCGAGGCCCGCCCACGCCTCCCCGTCGCGCATGGCCGACCGCACCATGTGCTCCAGGGAGTGCAGGCACAGGGGCTCGGTCGTCGTCGTCGTGCCGTCCATGTCCATGACGACGGCGCGCAGGTCGCGGAGATGCCGCCGCCTGGGCGCGAGCGGGTAGAACTCGCACGGCGCGTAGATGCCCTGGGGGTTCCTGACGACGGCGACTTCCGCCGCCCCGAGCGCCGACAGCATCTTCGCGAAGGCCTCGGCGGCCTCGGCGGCCGTGATGATGCTCCGGGCTCGCCCCATGTCCTGCGTTTCTTCTCTCTCCACGCGCGGCCGGGCCTACGCCGCCGGCAGCTTCCACGGGTCGCGGAACGTCTTGTCGAGCAGCTTGTCCGCCTCGGGGTCGTTGACGAACCGCTCGGCCTGCGCGTTCCACTCCAGCTTCCGCCCGGTGAAGAACGAGATGAGGCCGATGTGCATGGGGATCGTCATCCCGTGGGCGTACGGCAGGTTGCTCTCGGTGAGCTTGCGCGACCTGACGCACTCGATGAAGTTGCGCTGATGGCCCGGCGAGCGCGCCACCGACTGCGGCACCTCGGGGACATCGCCGTTCGGCACCTCCTTGCCGTCGAGGAAGATCGCCCGCGACCCGTAGTCGGTGACGAGGTGCCCCTTGGTCCCGATGAAGCAGGCGCCGATGCCGCGCCCCGCGGCGCCCGGCACGTCCGGAACGCCCGTCGTCCAGAAGTACGTGAGGCCCTCGAACTCCAGGTCCACGTCGATCCACTCGTGCGTCTCGGCCATGCCCTGCGCGTTGAGCTTGCCGCGGGCCTGCACCGTGCGCGGGCTGCCGAGGTTGAGCGCCCAGAAGGCGATGTCCGAGATGTGGCACCAGAAGTCGGCGTACGTGCCGCCCGAGTAGTCCCAGAAGTACCGGAAGTTGAAGTGCGAGCGGCCGCGGTTGTACGGCCGGCTCGGCCGCGGCCCCAGCCACATCTCGTAGTCGAGCTCCTTGGGCGGATCGCCGTCCGGCGTCTTCTCGATCATGGGCGCCCCGCCGGTCTTCCAGACGCGCACCGTGTGAATCGTGCCGAGGATGCCCGAGCGCACGAGATCCACGACGCGGTGGTAGTTCTCCTCCGCGTGAATCTGCGTGCCGAGCTGGAACACGCGCTTCCTGGCCGTGAGCGCGTTGAGCATCGCCCGGGACTCGGGAATGCTGTAGCTGAGCGGCTTCTCGCCGTACACGTCCTTCCCGGCGAGGAATGCGTGCGTGGCGATGAGGGCGTGCCAGTGGTCGGGCGTCGCCACGGTCACGGCGTCGATGTCGTCGCGCTCCAGAACCTTGCGGAAATCGCCGTACGTGTCGATCTTCGCGTTCGGACGCTTGGCCTTGAGCTTCGCCAGCGTCCCGCCGAGATGGTTCCCGTCCACATCGCACAGCGCCGCCACCTCAACGTCCTCGAAGCTCGAGAACCAGTCGACGTGGGCGTTGCCCATGCCGCCGACGCCGATGTGGGCGACGACCACGCGGTCGCTCGGGGCGACGGCGCCCCACGCGCGGCGCGCGCTCCCCAGGCCCATCGCCGCGGCCGCGGCGCCGAAAGTCCGCAAGAACGCTCTTCGTCTCATGACCGGCTCCTGACTCATCCTCGACGCTGCCAAGTTCCTCCGCACCGAAACGACGCCCGATGGTACCCGAGGAGCCCCTCCCGGTCAACGCGCCCGCCCCGCCCGCCTGCGCTACCGTCCCTTCCGCGCCCGCCCCCGGGCCGCCTCCTCGATGATGATCGCCGCGGCGCGCTCGGCATCCTCGTCGCTCGTGCCGGCGCCGAGGCTCACGCGCACGAAGCACCCCCGCGCGGCCTCCGCGACACCCATCGCCGCGAGTACGTGCGAGCCCCGGGTCTTCCCGGCATGGCACGCGCTGCCCGCCGAGACGAAGACCCCGCGGCCGCTGAGGCGCACGACGAGCGCCTGCGCATCGACGCCATCGAGGACGCAGCCGATCGTGTTCGGCAGCCGCGCGGCATCGGCCGCGAGCACCTGCGCGCCCGCCTCGCGCACGAGCCGTTCCTCGAGCGCATTGCGGCGCGCCGCGATGCGCCCCTCGTCGCCCGCCCGTTCGCGCGCCAGGCGGCAGGCCTCGCCGAAGCCCGCGATGCCGGGCACGTTCTCGGTTCCCGAGCGCAGCCCGCCTTCCTGCCCGCCGCCCGCGATCATGGGCACGCACGGCGCGCCGTGCCGGACGCACAGGCACCCGACGCCCTTCGGGCCGTTGAGCTTGTGCGCCGCGATCGGCAGGTAGTCGGCGCCGATCGCGCGGGCCGCGACCGGGATCTTCCCCACTGCCTGGACCGCATCGCACAGGAAGAGCGCGCCCGCGCGCGCAGCGATGGCCGCGGCCTCGGCCGCGGGCTGGATCGCGCCGACCTCGTTGTTGGCGAGCATGACGGCGACGAGCACGGTCGTCTCGCCGACGCGCGCGCCCAATTCACCGGGATCGACGAGGCCCCGCCGATCGACCGGGCAAACGACAACTTCGGCGCCCTGCGGCGCAAGCCCGCGCGCGGCCTCGATCACGGCCGGATGCTCGATCGCCGACAGCACCACCCGCCGCCGCCCTGCGCCCCGCCGCTGCCATGCGCTCGACACGGCGAGCGCGATGGCCTCCGTGCCCCCGCTCGTGAACACGATCTCGGAGGAGTCGACGCCCACGAGGCGCGCCGCCTCGTCGCGCGCGCGCTGCAGCGTCTCGCGCGCGGCGAGCCCCGGCGCGTGCGCGCTCGACGGGTTGCCCCACGCGACCGCGAGCGCGCGGTCCACGGCCTCGATCACGCGCGGATCGGGCGGTGTAGTCGCATTGTGGTCGAGATAGATCGTGTCTGCCGGCATGGAGGGTATTGTACGCCCGGAACGGGCGCTCCTGAAGCGCTCGGGCATGCGGCCGCTCGCACACAGGCGGCGCGCTGCGAACGATGGTCCCGCGCCGCGGCGCGTCTCCTACCTGAAACGCGCTCCGCGCAGCGTCTTCGCGCGAACCTCGGGACGTTTCCGCGCGGACGCGGTCCGCGCGGCGGCGCCGGGAGCCCGGCTCCCCGGACCGCGCCGGAATTCAACGAACCCGCCCTCTCGCGCGAAGGGGCACGGTGCAAGCTGGTCGAATGCGGCGGGACAGCACTCGCACAAGTAACAGTACTCGCACGTCTTCATAGGGTCGATTCTACCACACGCGGGCATCTCTCTTACACCTGCGCGCACCGTACGTATTCGGTGACCCGTGGCCCTGCAGGCGCCGGCC
>DHGK01000229.1 GCA_002402755.1 Planctomycetes bacterium UBA4800 | reverse complement strand
CCTCGATCCGGTACTGCTGCGCGCCCGTCGGGCTCAGGAACGGGTTCTCGGCGTTCTGGATATCGATCAGGAACGGATGGCCGTTGCCGCGGAAGTCAAGCGCGTAGTCCGTGATGCCGATGCGCACATCCAGACCGCTGTCCTCGAGGATGAAGTCGCGAAGCTCGACATAGGCCTGCTCGACGACGACCCCGCGCTCGTAGCTCGACGTGTGCGGCTCCGCGAACACGGCGCCCCTGACCGGCGACGAGCCGCCCTCGTCCCCTATGATGTAAAAGGGCGTCGAGAGCTCGACGAAGCCGATCACGTTCTTGGGGAGCGTCGCCTGGAACCCGAGCGAGATCTGCGGGTCGATGACGAAGAGGCTGCCTCGCTGGTCAACAAAGGCCGGCGATATCCGGCGCCCGGTGGAGAGCGCCCCATCTCCCACCTCGACCTGCTGGTCGGACGGGGGGTTCAGGCACGGCCCGTAGTGCAGGTAGCTGAACCCCTGACTGCGATAGATCGTGCCGATGTCGATCCGGCCCTGCATCTGGATGTCGATCGCGTGCTTGGTCTTGACGGGGCCTTCCGCCGCGGGCGTCAAGGACGGGGCCGACGCCAGCGCCATGCCGAGTGCGTACGCAACCAGTCTTCGCATTGCTCCTCCTGTCACAGTACGGGCACCTCTGTCCTGAGCCCTGCAGCGTTTGAACCGTCAGTATAGAAGTCCGCGCGGCCGAGTCAAGGGCAAAAAACCGCGGCCGGCGCCGCATTCCGGACCGCCCGCCCCTACCGCCTTCTCCCGATCACCCGCTCGATCAGCTCCAGGTCCGCCGGGTAGGTCACCTTGGGATTCCAGTGCGCCGCCTGCACGACGCGCACCTCGTACCCGGCCGCGGTCACCATCTGGGCCTCGTCCGTCGCCAGACCGCCGTTCCAGCGCGCGAAGGCCTCACGCAGCACGTCGGGCGCAAAGACCTGCGGCGTCTCCGCGCGCCAGAGCGCCTCGCGATCGGCCGTCCCGACGATGCGCTCGCCGCTGACCTCCTTGAGCGTGTCCGTCACGCGCCGCGCCAGGATCGCGGCGCCGCCGGCCGCCGCCGCCGCCAGCGTCCGCTCGACGTCATCCGGCGCCACCAGCGGGCGCGCGGCATCGTGCACCGCAACCAGATCCATGTCGGCGCGCACGATCTTGAGCGCCTCCGCCACCGAGTCCTGGCGCCGCGAGCCGCCGCTCGCGATCTCGCACGACCCCAGGAACTCCCGCACGCAGTCCTCGAATCCCGGCGGCGCGGCGACGATGAGCTGGCTGCAGGCCCGCACGGCGCGCATCGCGCCCGCGCTCCACGCGATCAGCGGCTTGCCCGCCAGCGGCACGAACGCCTTCGGCACCTCCGCGCCGAGCCGCGTGCCGCTGCCCGCCGCCGCCAGGATCATCGCGCAGCGCATCTACTTCTTCTCCTCGGCGGGCCTGGCGAATACGATCCGGCCCGCGCTCGTCCTGATCGTGCCCGTGATCTCGACCTCGACCTTTCTCCCGATCGACGCCTTGCCGTTCTCCACGACCACCATGGTGCCGTCCGGCAGGAACCCCACGCCCTGCTGCGGCCCCTCGCCCTCCCGCAGCACGTTGACCTCGACGCGCTCCCCCGGCGCGGCCTGGAGGCGCATGCCGTCGGCCACCTCGTTGAGGTTGACGACCTGGACTCCCTGCACCCTGCCGCGCGCGGCGAGCGTCGCATCGGTCGTCACGATCCAGCCGCCGAGGTCGGCCGTAAGCCCGAGCAGCACGGCATCGACTTCCCCGGGCCTGTGCTCGGAGGGAACGATCTCGGCCTGGCGCTCGCGCCGCAGCCGCTCCAGGAGCTCCAGCCCGCGCCGCCCGCGCTCCCGCTTCAGCTTGTCGGACGAGTCCGAGAGCGCGTGCAGCTCCTCCAGCACCGCCCGCGGCACGAGCAGCCGGCAGTTGACGATGCCCGCCGCAACGAGCTGCTCGATCCGGCCGTCGATGAGCGCGCTCGTGTCGAGCAGCGCGGGGAGGCGGTCCTTCACCTCGCGGCGGAACTCCACGAACGGGATGAGGATCTTGTACCGGCCGTGCGTGTGGAGGAGCAGCGTCACGCCGAAGTAGCAGCACAGCGCCGTCGTCACTATGTTCATGAAGCGCAGCGGCCGCTCGTCCTCCTTCACATCGACCCCGACGCTCGCGAGGATCAGCCCGTTGACCTGCTGGAACAGGCTCGACAGGACGAGCCCGAGCAGCAGGCCGAACACGACCGCGGAGAGCGTCGATGCCTCGCCGCGCGATGTGAAGATCTCGACCACGACGACGACCACCGCGACCGCGCACGCGCCGAGCAGCCACTGCAGCTCCTCCTGCTCCGCGCCGAACTGATCCGCGCAGTACAGACCGATCCCCGCGCACACGAGGATGAAGAACCCCCGCACCGTGTGAAGCGCGATTCGTTCCGCCACGCCGTACCTCCCGGGTCACGCGATCCCTTGCAGGCCGGCGTTCAGTATAGCGGCAAGCATGCCCGGGCGAAAGCGGGCCGGGCTTCCGCCGCGCGGCGTTTGCGTTTATTCTATGGATAGCGCAGCGTGCCGCGGCGCGCATGCGCGCGAACGCCGAGGAGCACCGCCATGGCCAGGGATGAAGATGTAGCGCTTGCCCGCGCGCTCATGCAGGCCGGCGCCCTCACCGGGGAGCAGATCTCGCAGTGCCTGAAGGTCGTCGACCAGCGCGAGGCGCTCCAGATCCGGAAACCCCTCGCGGAAGTCATCGTGGAGCTGGGGCTGATGACCGCCGATGCCCTGGCGCCGCACCTGGCGGCCGCGCCGCCTCCCGCGCCGCAGGACCGGAGCGCCATCCCCGAGGAGCTCGGGGGGTTCAAGCTCATCCGCCGCATCGGCCAGGGCGCCCTCGGCACGGTATGGGAGGCCGAGCAGCTCTCCCTTTCCAAGCGCGTCGCCCTCAAGGTGCTCAAGCCCGACCTGGCCGGCCGCACGGACCTCGTGGAGGGCTTCCTGCGGGAAGCGCGCGCCGCCGCCGCCCTCGTCCACCCCCGCATCGTCCAGGCCATCACGGCGGGCGAGGACAAGGGCTTGTACTACTTCGCCATGGAGTTCGTCCCCGGCCGGAACCTGCGCGAGATTCTCGCGCAGCGCGGGCGCCTGGGCGAACGGGAGGCGCTGTCCGTCGCCCGCAAGATCGCCGAGGGGCTCGCCGCCGCCGCGCGGTGCGGCCTGGTCCACCGCGACATCAAGCCGGCCAACATCCTCGTCGGCGCGGACGGCGCGGTGAAGATCGCCGACTTCGGCCTCGCGCACCCGCCGAGCGTCGTGGCCCCCGGCTGGGGCACGCCCGATTACATGGCGCCCGAGCAGGTTACCGGCCAGGAACGCGTCGACGTGCGCACCGACCTGTACGCGCTCGGCGCCACGCTGTTTCACCTCCTGACGGGCAGACCGCCGTTCGCCGCCGCCGCCGTGAAGGACGTGATGCTCGCGCGCCTGTCGCAGCCGGCGCCCGGCGTGCGCACGATCAGGCCCGAGGTGAGCCCCCGCACCGCGGCGCTCGTCGCCCGGCTGCTCGCGCGCGAGCCCAGGGACCGCTACCAGCTTCCCCAGGAGGTGCTCGCCGAAATCGCGGTCATACTCGAACCGCCGAGCGCGCCGCCGCCCGCGGCGCGCGCGGGAGCGCATGCGCCGCCGTCGCGCGCACCCTTGCGGCGGGGGCCGGCGCAGCGCCGGCCGCACGCCCCGCACCGGGATCCGGAAGAGGAAGAGGAACGCGCCCCGATCGCCGCGCCGCCGCGCCGGCGCCAGCTCACCGCGATGGGCATCGTCGCGGGCGTCGTGATTGCGATTCTCGCCGTCGCGCTGGAACTGCGGACGCGCGGGTCGCCCGAGGAAGCGCAGCGCAGGGCCGCCGTCGAGGCCGCCGAGCGCGCCAAGGTGCAGGACAAGGCGCACCGGTGGTTCCGCGACGAGTACGACGTCCCGGCCCGCGATTTCGCCAAGGCCCTCGCCGATCTGCGGGCGCGCACGCGCATGACCGTCGAGGCGCGCGCGCAGGGCTTCCAGGATATCCTCGTGCGCTACCCGACCGCGGGCGGCATCGAGGAGGCGGCGCGCGAGCTCGATGCCGCCCGCGCGGCGGTGCGCACGAGCGGCGTCGAGGCGGACAGGACGCAGCAGGAGGCGGATGCCGCCGAGGCCCGGGTGCGGGCGCTCATCGGGCAGGGCCAGCCCTACAAGGCGAACGTGCTCCTCGTCGACCTGAAGGAGGACGTCAAGTCCAGGCTCGGCCCGCGCTACGGAAAACTCGTCGACGAGTGCTCGGTCGCGATCGACGCGCTGGCCCGGGAGGCCTCGGCCAGGGGGCGCGCGCTCGCCGCTTCGGGCAAGCGCGAGGAGGCCAGGACGGTCCTGGAGGAAGCGGCCGCCAAGGTCGATGAAGGCACGCGCAAGGAGCTCACGGCGCTGATCGAGGAGCTCTGCGGGAAGCAGGACTAGCGTGCGCCCGACCGCCGCACTCCTCCGCCGCCTGCGACGCGGCCTGCGCCGGCCGTCGCTCGGAGCGCTCATCATCTTCCTTGTAATAGTGTTCGCGGCGGCCCGCGGGCCTCTCCGGACGACGCTCTGGCCCGGCGGTCCCGATGCCGCGCCCGTCCGGGAGCCCCGTGCCGAGGACCGGATCGTGCAGATCGTCGACGGGGACACCGTCATCGGCGCGGTCCACGGAACGATTCGCGTGCTGAGCATCGACACGCCGGAGTCGGGCCGGCCTCTCTTCGACGAGGCGACCGCCGCGCTGGCGCATCTGGTCGGCGGAAAGCAGGTCGAGCTGCTCTTCGATGTGGAGACCGTGGATCGCTACGGCCGTGCGCTCGCGCACGTGCTCGTCGCCGACGGGGACGCGCGGCTGCTCGCCGGGGAGGAGCTCGTGCGCCGCGGCCTTGCGTCCGTGTTCATCATCCCGCCCAACATGCTCTTCGCGGAGCGGCTGAAGGCCGCCCAGAAGGAAGCCGTCCTGAACGATCGCGGGCTCTGGGCGCTTCCGCCTCCCGCTCCCGAGCCGTACTACATCGTCGGCGCCTACAAGTTCCACCGGCCGAGCTGCGTCCACGCCGCACAGATTCCGAACCCGCGCAGGCAGAAGGACCGCAAGGCCATCCTGGCCGAAGGCAAGAGCCCGTGCCGCAACTGCGCGCCGTGAGGCGGTAGGCTATAGGCTGTAGGCTGTAGCCTACAGCCTACAGCCCGATGCTATACTCACACGGGGTGTTTTCTCGGCGCAGGCGGGCGTGCGCGCGTGCAGGCACGCGAGCCCCGAGATCCACGGACCGGTAACGCGAGGCGGGCGTATGTGCGGCATCTACACCATCGGCACGAGCCCGGGGAAGCAGACGGGTTCGCCGGAGCAGGATTTCCGGAACGCGCTCGCCGCGGTGCTGGCGTTCGCGCCGCCGGCCGGCGCCGGCGCGGTCAGGCCCGCCATGGAGGCGCTCAACGACGCATCGCTTCGCTTCCTGCGCCTCGCCCCGCAGCTCGCCATCGTCCGGGATGCGGCGCTCAGGACCATACTGAGCGCCGCGGCGGCCGAGCTGCGCGCGTGGACCGCGCGCGTCGAGGCGTGCGTCGAGACTGCCGCCCTCCCGCAGCACGATGCCGAGGACCTCAACTACCTCCTCACCTGCGCCCGCGATGTCGCCTGGCGCATCGCGAACGACGTCCTGCCGAACGCAGGCAAGATCCTCGGGCTCCTCGGCGACGCGCCCTCGGAGGAGGACGCGCTCGCGCACGCATGGCACCTCAACCTCATCTGCAACAACCTCGACCGCCTCGAGGTGCGCGGCCGCGATTCGGCCGGCATCGCCGCCTACGTGTACTTTCCGAGCGCCGATGCGCGCGCGGCCTTTCTCGCGCGGCCCGCGGTCGCGGACAGGCTGCCGGCGCTCGACCCCGGCGCCGTGTTCGCGGCGGGGAGCGTGACCGTGCCCGCGGCGAGCCCCGAGGCGCTGCTCTTCGCCTTCAAGGTGGCGGACGAGGTCGGCGAGATGGGCGAGAACGTGCGCCGGCTCAGGGCGCAGATCGCCGAGCACGACGTGTTCCAGCACGCGCTTCGCGCCCCCGGCGCGCGCCTCTGCGCGCTCGCCCACACGCGCTGGGCCTCCAACGGCATCATCAGCGTCCCGAACTGCCACCCGGTGGACGGCGCCGCCCTCGTGCGCGGCGCCCTCGACCCCGGCTCGCGCGGTGACTGCATCGCCGCCCTGAACGGCGACATCGACAACTACCAGGAGCTGACCGCCGAGCTGCGCGCCGCCGGCGTCGATATCCACCCCGACATCACGACCGACGCCAAGATCATCCCCCTCATGATCGCGCACCTGCGGCGCGGGGGCCTGTCCGCGCACGATGCCTTCAACGCGATGGTCGACCGCGCGGCGGGCTCGATGGCCATCGCCGCACTCTTCGCCGATCGGCCCGGCGAGATGTTCCTGGCGCAGAAGGGCAGCGGCCAGGGCCTCTTCCTGGGACTGGCCGATGAGTCGGTCGCCGCGGCCTCCGAGATGTACGGCATCGTGGAGCTCACCGACCGCTACCTGAAGGCCGAAGGCGAGCTGGAGAAGAACGACCGGCCCGCCGGCGAGCGCTTCCACGTCGACCTGGCGGGCCCCACGATCGCCGCCGCCAGGCCGGAAGGCACGGCCGCGCCCGCGAAGGAACGCATCCGCCGCGCGGAGATCACGACGCGCGACATCGACCGCGGCGCGTTCCCGCGGTACCTCCTCAAGGAGATCACCGAATCGGTCGCGTCGGTGCGCAAGACCCTGCGCGGCAAGCTCAGGCAGGCCGCCGAGGCGCGGTGCATCCACCTGGGCGACGACGCCGTCCGGCCGGAGTGCATCGCGGCGCTCAAGTCGGGCGCGATCCGCCGCATCGTGACGACCGGGCAGGGCACGGCCGCGGTCGCGGGCCAGGGGATCGCGTACCTGCTCAACCGCGTCCTGGGCGGGACCGGCATCGCCGCCGAGGCGATGAAGGCGACCGAGCTCTCCGGCCACCATCTCAGGGCCGACATGCGCGACACGCTCGTCATCGCGGTGTCGCAGTCCGGCACGACGACCGACACCAACCGCACCGTGGACCTCGTCAAGGCGCGCGGCGCCCACGTCATCGGCATCGTCAACCGCCGCAACTCGGACCTGGTCTACAAGTCCCACAGCGTGCTCTACACGTCCGACGGCCGCGACATAGAGATGTCGGTCGCCTCGACGAAGGCCTTCTACGCCCAGAACGTCGCGGGGCAAATTCTGGCCCTCGCCCTGGCCGAGCGGCTCGGCGCGCTGCCGCCCGAGACGCTGGCCCGCGAGCTCGAGGCGCTCGAGGAGTTCCCCGCCGCCATGGCCGCGACCCTCGCGACGAGCGATGCCGTCCGCGATCTGGCGTACGCGCACGCGCCGCGGCACCGGCACTGGGCCATCGTCGGCACGGGCCCCGGCAGGATCGCCGCCGACGAGATCCGGATCAAGCTGAGCGAGCTGTGCTACAAGGCGATCGCCGTCGACTTCCTGGAGGACAAGAAGCACATCGATCTCTCCAGCGAGCCGCTCGTCCTGGTCTGCGCCGCGGGCCTGAGCGCGCAGCAGGTCGGCGACGCCGTCAAGGAGGTCGCCATCTTCAAGGCCCACAAGTCCGTGCCCATCGTGATCACGGACGAGGGCGAGACGCGCTTCACGCCGTACGCGGCCGGCCAGATCCGCGTGCCGCGCCACGCGGGAGGGCTCGCCTATCTCCTGCCGGTCATGGTCGGGCACCTCTTCGCCTTCCACGCCGCCGAGGCGTTCGAGCGCGCGGCCCGGGAGCTCAGGCAGCTCCGCAGCCGCATCACGGCGGCCGATTCAGCGGCCGAGCCGCCCGTCCTCGGCGAGGACGCGGAGTTCGTCGCCGAGGCGATGCAAGCCCAGCGGCAGCTCCTGGACGGAGTGCTCAACAGCGGGCTTGAGCCCAGCACGGCAATCAGGCTCAACGAGGCGCTCGATTTCGCGCTCTGCCGCATGGACCTCGACCTCCTGCCCCTGAAGTTCCAGTGCGCGGGCACGCGCAAGAACCTGCAGCGCGTGACCTGCGACATGCTCTCGGCCGCCATCAACGAGCTGACGCGGCCGATCGACGCGATCAAGCACCAGGCCAAGACCGTCACCGTCGGCATCTCGCGCCTCGAGGAGGTCGCGCGCGAGGGCGCGATCTGGCGGTGCATCGAGGCGCTCGAGCTGCCCGCCGGCATGGTGCCCGCGAGCATCGCGGAGTTCCTGACGTCCTTCAGCCCGCTGGTCGGTTCCATCGACGGCGCCACGGCGTACCATCTCACGGATCTCACGCCGCTCGGCCGGCCGAGGTACGCGACATCGATGCGCGCGGTGCGGAAGATCGGCGCGGCCGAGGGCATTCCCTCGCGCTACGACCGGGGCAAGGCGCTGCTCGGCACCAAGCGCCGAGTCGTCCAGGAGCGCACGCCGTACCTCGGCCTCGGGCAGAAGGACGGGCGCACGATTCTCATCGTCCCGTTCGTCGCCGACCGGGAAGAAGGCGAGCTCCTGCTCATGCACTTCACGCTCGCGCAGGCGAGCGATCCTGCCGTCCGCCTCAATGCGCTGCGCCGCGCGGGCGGCAGGTACGACGCGATCGTGGCGCTGGTGACCGAGCACGACGTGCCGTGGTCCGATGACCTTCTGGCGCCGCTCGACAACAGAACGCTCTTCCTAACAGAGCCGTCCGAGGCGGCGGCGGCGGCGGTGAGCGCCTACCGCGCGAGGGCCGGGGCGGGGTACAAGGACTAGGCCGCGAAGGCGCCGCGACACAAGGAGGAACGCCGGATGGCGCATCTCGCGTCACTCCGCGCCCCCCGCCGTACGTTCTCTGTATGTCACCACAGAGACACCCGAGAGCACAGAGAAGACAACGGAGAGAGACC
>DHGK01000399.1:6673-7387 GCA_002402755.1 Planctomycetes bacterium UBA4800 | reverse complement strand
AGAAGAAAAGGGAGACCGCCGCACGTGACACAGCGCCACGTAACGTCTCACGTTCCGTTCTCTGTGCCCTCTGTCTTCTCTGTGGTGAATCAGAAAGAGCGCCCCGAAGGACGCCGGAATGTGATGTACTGAAGGCGGAGATTCGCGAGTTCGGGATGCCCTGTGAACGGTTACGTTCTCTCTTGCGCGCGCCGCCGCCTCACCCGCGCTCCGCGGGATCGCTCGCCAGGACCTTCTCCGCCTGCGCGCGCCGCGCCGCGAGGAGCTTGCTCCGCAGCGCCGCGTCGTTCAGCGCGAGGATCTCCAGCGCGAGCAGCGCCGCGTTCGTCGCCCCGGGCGCGCCGATCGCCATCGCGGCCACGGGAATGCCGGGCGGCATCTGCACGGTCGAGAGCAGCGCGTCGCGCCCTCCCAGCGGGCCGCTTGCGAGCGGGATGCCGATCACGGGGAGCACGGTCATGCTCGCGACCGCTCCCGCCAGGTGCGCGGCCATGCCCGCGGCGGCGATGATCACGCGGCAGCCGTCCTTCTCCGCGCCCGTGACCAGCTCCCGCACGCGCTCGGGCGTGCGATGCGCGCTCGCGACGTGCAGCGCGTACGCCGCCCCGAACTCCTTGAGCGTCCGCGCGGCGGCCCCGACCACCTCGAGATCCGTTGCGCTCCCGCAGAGAATCAGGACCTGCATGCTCACCCCCGGAACTCCTTCCCGATCAG
>DHGK01000399.1:0-6491 GCA_002402755.1 Planctomycetes bacterium UBA4800 | reverse complement strand
TCGGCTCCCCACTCGAACTTCGTGTCGCACAGGATCACGCCGCGCGCGCGCGCAATCTCGCTCGCCTGCAGGTAGACCGCGATGCTGCGGTCGCGAAGCTCGCGCGCCCGCTCCCTTCCCACGAGGGACGCCATGTCGTCGAACGTCATGTCCTCGTCGTGCCCCGACACGGCCTTGGTCGTCGGCGTGAAGATCGGCGCGGGCAGCCTGTCCGCCTCCCGCACGCCGGGAGGCAGCGCGACGCCGCACACCTCGCCGCGCGCGCGGTACGACTTCAGCCCCGAGCCCGCCAGGTAGCCGCGCACGACGCACTCGACCGGAAAGATCGCGAGCTTCCTGACGAGCATCGCGCGGCCTTCGAGCGCGGCCTCGAAGCGCCGGACCTCGGGCGGCATCTCCGAGACGCGGTCCGTGATGACGTGGTGCGGCACGCCCAGGCGCTCGAGCCAGAACATCGTCAGCGCGGTCAGGATCTTTCCCTTGCCGGGAATGCCCTCCTCCATGACGACGTCGAAGGCCGAGATCCGATCCGTGGCGATGAAGAGGAGCGTCTCGCCCATGTCGTAGACATCGCGGACCTTCCCGCGCGAGAAGAGCTTCATGCCCGGGAGCTCGGCCCTGCGCATCACGCTGTCCGTCATTCGTCACCTCGCCTGTCGCGGCGCGCGCGGCGTCGCGCACCCATGCCCGCGGAGGGGGTATGGTACTCGATGCGGTGCGCCCCCGCCAGGCCCTCAGCGGGCGGCCGGGAACGTCAGGCGATTGGCGTGGCACAGCGCGCAGGCCAGCGCGTCGCCCGCGTCCGCCGGGCGCGGAGGCCGCGCCATCTGCAGGATGCGCGCCACCATGGCCGACACCTGGCTCTTGTGCGCCCGGCCGTTGCCCGTGACCGCCGCCTTGATCTCCGCCGCCGAGTAGCTGTACGTGGCGAAGCCCGCCTCGGCCGCCGCGAGCAGGCACACGCCCCGCACCTCGCCGATCGTGAGCGCGCTCTGGACGTTGCGCCCGTAGAAGACCTCCTCGACCGCCACCGCGTCGGGGGCGATCCGGGCGAGGACCTCGTTGATGCCGCGCGTGATCGCGAGCAGCCGCTCGCCGCCCTTCAGGTCGAGGGGCGCGCGCACCGCGCCGAAGGCGACGACCTTGATGGCCTGCGGCCCCTCCCAGCGCACGGCGCCCCACCCCAGGACGCGCGAGCCGGGGTCGATGCCGAGAATCGTCGCCGGCTCATTCCGCATCGCGCGAGGTCCTCCGCCTGAACACGAGCCTGAGCGGGATCTCCGGAAACGGGAACCGTTCCCTGAGCTTGTTCTCCACGTACCGCCGGTACGCGGGCGGGAACGAGGTCGGATCGTTCACGAAGAAGACGAAGGTCGGCGGCAACGCCTGGACCTGCGTCACGAAGTAGATGCGCGGCAGCCCGCGCGACCGCCGCCGGGACGGCAACTGCGTGATCGTCTCGGCGATCATGCGGTTGAGCTCGCCCGTCCCCACCCTGACCTGCGCCTGCTCCCTGAGCGAGAACGCCACATCGATGGCGCTCCGCACATGGATGCCGTTCAGGGCCGACATGCAGACGATCGGGGCGAAGGCGAGCCCCGTCAGGTGGGCCGTGACGTACTTCTGATAGTCATCAGGCGTCGCCGTCTTCCTCCGGCCGGCCGCCGTCACCAGATCCCACTTGTTGATCACGACGACGCAGGGCTTCCAGGCCTCGACCAGCAGCCCCGCGAGCTGCTTGTCGAGGCGCGCGATCTCGCGCGTCGCATCGATGAGGAAGAGCGCAACGTCGCAGCGCTCGATCGCGGCGCGGGTGCGGTGCTGGCTGTAGAAGTCCAGGGACCCCGCGATCTGCTTCCTGTGGCGCACGCCCGCCGTGTCGATGACCACGATAGACCTGTCGCCCCAGGCGATGCGGACATCGATGGCGTCCCGCGTCGTCCCCGGCGTCTCGCTCACGATGACGCGCTTCTCGCCGGCAAGCGCGTTCACGAGCGTCGACTTGCCCGCGTTGCGGCAACCGACAATCGCGATCCTGAGCTCGGGAGGCGGCGGCGCCGGCGCCGGCGGCAGCGTCCCGAGCACCGCGTCGAGGATCTCCTCAAGTCCGCGGCGGTGCGCCGCGCTCGCCGGAATCGGGCTTCCCAGGCCCAGCGATTCGAACTCGTACGCCGCGGCCTCCATGCGCGCGGTGTCGACCTTGTTGACGACGACCCGCACGGCCGCCCGGCTGCGCCGCAGGCGGCCGGCGATCTCGCGATCCTCGGGCGTGGGGCCGGCGGACACGTCGACGACGAACAGGATCAAGTCGGCGCAGGCGATCGCGATCTCGATCTGGCCCTCGACGTCGTTCTCCAGGTCATCGCGGTCGACCATGCCGATGCCGCCCGTGTCGATCAGCTCGAAGGTCCGGTCGAAATCCTGGATCTCGGCGCTGACCCGGTCGCGCGTCACGCCGGGCATCTTCGCCACGATGGCGAGCCTCTCCTTGGCAACGGCGTTGAAGAGCGACGACTTGCCCACGTTGGGCCGGCCGACGATCACCACGCGCGGGAGCGTCATTCTTCCTCCTCCGCGCCGCGGCCGCCCGCCTTGAGGGCGACGAGCAGCACGGCGACGTCCGCCGGCCTGACCCCCGCGATCCTGCGGGCCTGGCCGACCGAATACGGTTTCACTCGTGCCAGCTTCTCGCGCGCCTCGCGCCGCATGCCGGCGACCGACGCGTAGTCGAAGTCGGGCGGCAGGCGCTTGCGCTCCCCGCGCGCGAGGCGCTCCACGTCCCTGCGCTGGCGCTCGATGTAGCCGGCGTACTTGCCCTCGATCTCGACCTCCTCGAACACGTCGGGCGCGAGGGCCGCCAGCGCGGGCACATCCCCGCACAGCGAGCGCAGCCCGACCTCGGGTCTCCTGAGAACGCTCAGGAGATTCTTGCCTTCCCGGCGCGTGTTGGCAAGGGCATCGAGCGCGTCCGCCACCGCGCGGCGCTTGGCCTCGACGCGTTCCTCGGCCTCCCGGGGCTGCAAGCCGAGCGCGGCGCCGCGCCGCAGGAGCCTGAGGTCGGCGTTGTCGTGCCTGAGCAGAAGCCTGAACTCGGCGCTCGACGTGAACATTCGATAAGGCTCTGCCGGCGACAGCACGCAGAGATCGTCGGCCAGGACGCCGAGGTAAGCCTCGTCGCGGCCCAGGATGCAGGGCTCGGCGCCGCGCAGCTTCAGGACCGCGTTGATCCCGGCAAGCAGCCCCTGCCCCGCGGCCTCCTCGTAGCCGGACGTCCCGCAGACCTGGCCCGCGAGGTACAGCCCCTCGACGGCCTTGGTCTCGAACGTCGGCCGGATCTGGATCGGGGGGAAGAAATCGTACTCGATGGCGTAGCCCCACTGCTCGATCTTCGCGCGCTCGAGCCCCTCGATCGAGGCGACGATCTCCTCCTGGACATCGCGGGGCAGGCTCGTCGAGATGCCGTTCGGGTAGACCCGATGCGTGCGGCGGCCCTCGGGCTCCAGGTAGATCTGGTGCCGGTCGCGGCCGGGGAACTTCACGACCTTGTCCTCGATGCTCGGGCAGTAGCGCGGGCCGATGCCGGTGATCGCGCCGCCGTAGAGCGGCGAACGCCCGAGATTGCGTCGAATCACGTCGTGCGTCCTCTCGTTCGTGTACGTGATGTGGCAGGGGACCTGGCGCCGCGCGAGCCGCGCGGTCGCGTGCGAGAAGGGGCGCGGCGGCTCGTCTCCGTGCTGAGCATCGAGGCGCGTGAAGTCGATCGTCCGGCCATCGAGGCGCGCGGGCGTGCCCGTCTTGAGCCGTCCCCGTTCCAGCCCCAGCCGGCCGAGGCTCTCGGAAAGCTCGGAGGCCGGCTCCTCGCCGGCCCTGCCGCCCGGCGTCCTGTCGGGCCCCGTGTGCATGAGGCCGCGCAGAAACGTGCCCGCGGTCACGATGACGGCGCGCGCGGGAATCTCGCTCCCGTCGCGCAGGCGGACGCCGCGCACGCGACCCGCGGCGGCGAGCACATCCGTCGCGCAGCCCTGGACCAGCGTCAGACGCTCCTGCCGCAGGACGAGCCGCCGCATGTACGCGCAGTACAGCGCCGAGTCCTCCTGCGCGCGCAGGGCCCGGACCGCCGGCCCCTTCCCGGTGTTGAGCATCCGGAACTGGATGCCGCACGCATCCGCGGCCCCGGCCATGACGCCGCCCAGGGCATCGATTTCCCTGACGATCTGGCCCTTCGCCAGGCCGCCGATCGAGGGATTGCAGGACATGGCGCCGATGCGGCGGCCGTCGAGCGTGACGAGCACGCATTCCATGCCCATGCGCGCGGCCGCCGCGGCCGCTTCGATCCCCGCGTGGCCGCCCCCGATGATGACGATGTCGGCCATGCTCACCCCGTGCGGCCGAGCTCGGCCCAGCGCGCGAAGAACCCGGGGAACGACTTGTCGACGACCCCGGGCGCGGCGATGACGACGCCCGGGACGCCCAGCCCGGCCACCGCGGCAGCCATGGCGATGCGGTGGTCGTTCCAGGTGTCGATGCGGGCGCCCCGGAGCGGCCGGCCGCCCTCGATCACGAGCCCGTCGGGCCGTTCCTCGATATGCGCGCCGAGCTTCCGCAGCTCCGCGGCGACGCTCGCGATGCGGTCGCTTTCCTTGAGCCTCAGGTGCGGGACGCCGCGGATCTCCGTCCGGCCCGACGCGAAGATCGCGACCGCCGCGATGGTCGGCACGACATCGGGGAAGGCGGACGCGTCGACGGACACGCCGCGCAGCGGCCCGCCGCGGACGGTCGTCGCGCGAGCCGTGCGCTCCGCGCCGCACCCCATCGCCGCCAGCACATCCACGAAAGCCGCGTCGCCCTGCCGCGTTCCGCGCCCGAGGCCCTCGACCGTCGCCTCGCCGCCCGTGACGGCCGCCGCGGCGAAGAAGTAGCTCGCGCTGGACGCATCGGGCTCGATCGGAAACTCGCGGCCCGCGTAGCGGCCGGGCGCGACCCTGAAGCGCAGCGGGCGCTCCCGGACCTCCACCGTGCAGCCGAAGTCCTCCATGACGGCGGCGGTCAGATCGAGATACGGCCGCGACACGATCTCGCCCGACACCTCGAGATCGAGGCCGCCCGTGCTGTACGGCGCGGCCATGAGGAGCCCGCTTGCGAACTGGCTGCTCCGGCCGCCCGGGATCGAGGCCGTGCCGCCGCGCAGGCGCGCCGGGCCGATCGCGACCGGCGGGAATCCGCCCGTGTCGCGGACGTCCGCGCCGAGCGCCGCGAGCGCGGCCGTGAGGTCGCCAATGGGCCGCGCGCGCATGCGCGCCGTGCCGTCGAGCGTGTAGCGGCCCCCCGCCACGGTCAGCGCCGCGGCGAGAAACCGCATCGCCGTGCCGGCGTTGCCGACGAAGAAATCGCCGCGCCGGACCGGGAACTCGCCGCCGCGCCCGCGCACCTCGCCCCCCTGCTCGGCGAGGGCGACATCGATGCCGCAGCCCGCGAGCGCGCGCGCCAGGTGCTCGGTGTCCTCGCAGCGCAGGAGGCCGGGCAGCGTGCTCCGTCCCTCCGCAAGCGACGCCACGATCAGCGCGCGCGCGCTCAGGCTCTTCGAGCCCGGCACCGCGCCGCGCCAGGCGATGGGGCCGGCGGGAGCGACCGCTATGTACTCCGGCGAGTCCGCCATGTCGTCACGCGCGAGGGCGCGCGCCTACGCGCGCAGCTTCGCGTCCACCTCCGCCCGCGACGGCACCGACGCCTGCGCGCCGAGGCGCGTCACCGAGATTGCGGCCGCGCAGTTGGCGAAGCGGACGGCGCCGGCAATGGGCGTGCCCTCGGACAGCGCCACGGCGAGCGCGCCGTTGAACGTGTCGCCCGCCGCCGTCGCATCGACCGCATCGACCTCGAACGCGGGTACATGTCCCTCCGACGTCCCGTCCGAGTACCACGCGCCCTTGTCCCCCAGCTTGAGGATCACGCACCGCGGTCCCTGCGCTCGCAGCGTGGCGGCAAGCCGCGGCGCATCCGCAGGCGACACATCCCCGGGCGGCAGGCCGAGCAGGATCAGGGCCTCGGTCTCGTTCGGCGTCAGGATGTCCACGTTCCCGAGCAGCGCCGCGCTCAGGGGCCGCGCCGGCGCGGGATCCAGGATCACGGTCATGCCGCGCGCGCGCGCGAACGCCGCTGCCGCATCGACGGTCTCCTGCGGCGATTCGAGCTGGAGCAGCAGGTACCCGCCGGGCGCGAAGCAGTCCCCGGCGGCCTGGATGTCGGCGGGGGCGAACCTGCCGTTGGCGCCCGCCGCGATGACGATCATGTTCTGTCCGCCGCTCTGCACGAAGATCAGGGCCACGCCGGTCGATTCGCTCGGCGTGCGCGCCACGCGCGCCGTGTCGACGCCCGCCGCCGCCAGGCTGGCCGCGAGCTTCTCGCCGAACACGTCGTCGCCCACCCGGCCCAGCATCACCCCGTTCCCCCCGAGCTTGCCGACGGCGCAGGCCTGGTTGGCGCCCTTGCCGCCG
>DHGK01000182.1:12096-13303 GCA_002402755.1 Planctomycetes bacterium UBA4800 | reverse complement strand
ACAACTTGTGGGTAAGCGTCAGCTCGGGAGAAGGGGGGAAACGCCGGCTACAGCCGGCGCCTGCAGGGCCACGGGGTCGCCGGATATGTACCTTACATCCGCACGCCGGCATACGCGTAGGATGCGATCCGGGCGCCCTTGCCGTCCCTGGCGACGAACGCCTGCACCTTGACCTTGTCGTCGCGGATATACGGCTGCTCCAGGAGGCATCGCTCGGCGTAGAACTGCCCGAGCTTCCCCTCGACGATCTTGTGCTGGATCTCCGCGGGCTTCTGCGCGAACTTGGGATCGGCCTGCGCCGCGGCGAGCAGAATCTCGCGCTCCTTGGCCACGACGTCCGGCGGCACATCCGTACGTTCCAGGTACCGGGGCTTGGCGAAGACGATGTGCATGCAGAGGTTCTTCCCGACCTCCTGCATGGCGGGGTCGGCGGGATCGGCGCCCTTCAAGGCCACGAGCGCGCCGTGGTGCATGTCGAAGTGAATGTACTGGAAGACCGCGTCCCCCTCCACGACCGCGAGGGGGCCGATCTGGATGTTCTCCCGGATCTTGGCGACGACCTCCAGCAGGGTGTCGCGCACCGTCTTTCCCGACACAAGCGGGGTCGCAAGCAGCTCGTCGTTCGTACGCGGCGGCTTCGCCGTGCTCTTGAGCTTCTCGATGATCGCGTCGTGCAGGGCGACGAAATCCTCGCACCGCGCGACCGGCTCGGTCTCGCAGAGGAGCGGCACCATGACGCCGCACGTGCCCGCGGGGGTGACGAAGCCGGCGATCCGCCCTTCCCTGGTCGTGCGGTCGATCTTCGCCTCCGCGACCTTCTGCCCCTGCTTGCGCAGGATCTCGCGCGCGGCCTCGACATCGCCGCCGGAATCCTCCAGGGCCTTCTTGCAGACCATCATGGGCAGACCGGTGAGCTCACGAAGTTCCTTCACGATTCTCGCGTCGATGGCCATGGGTCGCGTCCTTTCTCTATCGCCCTGGGGCGTGTGTGCGTCCGGAGACTCGAAAAAAAGAAGCCATGATGATAGCGGGTGGGGGGCGATTTGGCAAATGTCCCGGGCGGCTCGATACCGCCTGCGCGGCTGGAACGATGGACCCGCGCCGGGTAGTATTGCCTCTCCGTAACCGTTCACGGTGCTCTCGCCGTGTTCGGGCGCACAGGCACGTCTCATCTCACGGAAAGGAAACCACAGAGGCACAGAGAGCA
>DHGK01000182.1:10452-12053 GCA_002402755.1 Planctomycetes bacterium UBA4800 | reverse complement strand
GCGGAGATTCGCGTGTTCGGGATGCCCTGTGAACGGTTACGCCCCTCCGCGCCGGACGCGCGGAAAAGGACGGGCATCATGACGGCACCGGCTGATGCGCTCAAGCCCTTCATACGCCGGCTGACGCTGGCCTACACGGTCTTTCTGGCGCTGATGCTGCTCATGCCGTTCCGGTTCTCGCTCGATCCGGGGCTCCTGGCCGCCAACGCCAGGAGCATCGCGTCGCTGTGGTTCGCGGAATCGGTCCTGTCCCTGTCCGTCGTGGCGGACGTGCTTCAGAACATGGTGCTCTTCGCGCCGTTCGGCTTCTTCCGCCGCGCCGCGGGCGCGGCGCCGAGGCGCGCGGCGGGCGAAGGCTTCCTGTTGAGCCTCTGCGCCGAGACCCTGCAGCTCTTCTCCCCCGGCCGCTGCGCGTCGGCGTTCGATCTTGCCACGAACACGGCAGGGGCATGGGCCGGGGCGCTGGCCTTCGCCGCCTTCCGCGGGCTTGGCGAGCGCACGCTCCGTGCGGCCTTGCGCCGTGTGCCGCGCGCGGCCGCGGGGTGCTGCGCCGCCGCGTGCCTCGCTCTGGCGCTTGCGGCCCTGTTTCTCAAGGTGGCCCCGGTAGGGGGGCGCGCGTGGGAGCGGCCCGCCCCGGTGTACCTGGGCAGCGCGCCCGGCGAGATCTTCTCCTGGCGCGGCATCGTCCGGCGAATAGCCGTCTGGGATCATGCCGCGGGTCACCGGGAGGGCGGTGCTGCGGCTCCCGCCGTCGACATCGACTTTCGGGGCGGGCCGAGGGACGGCGTCATCGCCTCGCTGCCCGGGGATGCGGCGTGGAACGACGAGGGAATTGTGCTCCGCGACACGCGCGTTGCGCTGGCGCCCGCGCAGGCGGAGGCGTTCGCCCGGGCCGCGGGCGCCGGCCGGCCGTTCTCGGTATCCGTGTGGGTGTCGCCCGAGCGAATGGACCACGCGCAGCGCGGTACGATCGTGTTCGCCGGAGAGAACACGTGGCGCTGCGCGTGCCGCATCGGACAGCGGGGGCGCGATGTCCAGTTCTTCGTGCGAACGAGCGTGTCCGGCCCGGCATGGGAGAAGCCGTCCCTCACGGCGCCCGCGGCCGGGCTGTCAGCCGGAGCACGGGAATGGCGTTTCATCGCCGACGGGAACTGTCTTGGCGCGGCGTTCGACGGCCGCATGCGGCCCGAGCGCGTCGTGCTCAGGTGGTGGGCGACGCCGGCAGGGCTGCTCCTGGCGTCGCCCGCCGTGTTCGAGCCGCTCACGCTGTACGCCGCGATGTTCCTCGCCGTCGCGTTCCTGGCGGGGCTGGCGTCGCCGCCGGGTTTCCGGGGCGCCGCGGCGGCCCTCGCGATCGCGTGCATCGTGCCGGCGATGGGGATCGCCGCGCTGTCCGCCCACTGCGGGGTGCCGATCGATCGGTACGCGGCGGCGGGGGTCGTGCTGGGTGCGGCGCTCGGCGTTCCGCTCGGCCGTGCATGGGCTTGCGCGGCCCGCGCCGGCTGATAGAGTGTAGATATTCGGTGAACCCGCGGCCCTGCAGGCGCCGGCCGTAGCCGGCGTTTCCCCCCTTCCCCTGAAGGGGGGACGGAAGGGGGGTT
>DHGK01000182.1:0-10408 GCA_002402755.1 Planctomycetes bacterium UBA4800 | reverse complement strand
TCGACGCACGGGTTCACCGAATATACGATAGAGTTGTGAATTCGAGCCGGCGTACGTTCGATCGGCACAAGGAGCACGGGCGATGAAGATCTGCATCACGGGCGGCGCGGGGTTCATCGGGAGCCACGTCGCCGATGCCTACCTGGCGCTCGGCGCCGAGGTCGTCGTGGTCGACGACCTGTCATCGGGGACGCGCGAGAACGTGCCCCGCGGCGCGCGCCTCATCGAGGCCGACATCCGCGACCGGCGGCGCATCGCCGAGATCTTCCGGACGGAGCGCTTCACGCACGTCAGCCACCACGCCGCGCAGATCAGCGTCCCGGCATCGGTCCAGGACCCGTGGTTCGATGCCGAGGTGAACGTGCACGGCCTCCTGAGCGTGCTCGGGGCCTGCGTGGAGGCGAAGGTCGAGAAGTGCATCTTCGTGTCCTCGGGCGGGACGGTCTACGGCAACCCCGCCAGGCTCCCGTGCGTCGAGGATGATCCGCTCGCGCCCGCGAACCCCTACGGCATTGCCAAGACGGCCGGCGAGTTCTACACGCGCTTCTACGGGCGCGAGCACGGGCTCAGGTGGACGGCGCTCCGGTACTCGAACGTGTACGGCCCGCGCCAGAACCCTCACGGCGAGGCCGGCGTCGTCGCGATCTTCTGCTCGCGCATCCTCGCGGGCGCACCCGTGAAGGTCTACGGGGCCTGCGCGCCCGGCGACGGCGGTTGCGAGCGCGACTACGTGTACGTGGGCGACGTGGCGGCCGCCAACGTGGCGGCGCTCGCGAAGGGCGATGGCGAGGCGTTCAACATCGGCACGAGCACGCTGACGCGCACGCGGGCGCTGCTCGACGCGCTCCTGGCGACGGCGGGCCGGACCGTGCCCGTGGAGGAGTGCGGGCCGCGTCCGGGGGATCTGCGCGCCAACAGCATCGATCCCTCGAAGGCCGCCGGCGGGCTCGGGTGGCGGCCCGAAGTCGCGCTCGAGGACGGCCTGGCGCTGACGTTCCGGCACTTCGCCGCGGCGCGCGCGTGAAGGGCGGCCGGCCGCCGGACGCACGGAGAACACCATGACGGATGACACGCACGTCCGCGACTTGCTCGCCGCGCGCATCGGCGGGAGCGGCTACGGCAGGGACACGAAGATCTACAAGTTCGAGCGCATCAAGCGCGCGAAGCGCGACGCGATCGCGGCGCGGCCCGACGTGCGGCTCCTGGACTTCGGCATCGGCGAGAACGACGAGCCGGCCGATCCGGTGGTGCGCGAGGCCATGAAGCGCGAGATCGACGACGCCGCCAACCGCGGCTACGCCGACAACGGCATCCCCGAGTTCAAGGAGGCCGCGGCGCGCTTCATGCAGGAGGTGTTCGGGGTGGCGGTCGACCCCGCGGCGCAGGTGCTGCACACGATCGGCTCGAAGAGCGCCCTGGCCATGCTGCCCTCGGTGTTCATCGATCCGGGCGACGTGACCATCATGACCGTGCCGGGGTACCCCGTCGCGGGCACGCACACGCGCTACCTGGGCGGCGAGGTGCACGCCCTGCCGCTCCTGCCCGAGAACGGCTTCCTTCCGGACCTCGACCGGATTCCGGCCGATGTCCGCGCCCGCGCCAAGCTCATGGTCCTGAACTACCCCAACAGCCCGACCGGAAGGGTGGCGCCGCCGTCGTTCTGGAAGGAGGCCGTGGCTTTCGCGTGCGAGGAGCGGATCGCGCTCGTGAACGATGCCGCGCACGTGCTCCTGAGCTACGAGGCGCGCGAGAGCTTCCTGGCGACCCCGGGGGCGATGGACGTCGGCGTCGAGGTCCACTCGATGTCGAAGGGCTTCCACATGATCGGCTGGCGCCTGGGGTTCGTGACCGGCAACCCCCTGATCGTCAGGGCGCTCGGCGATGTCAAGGACAACTGCGATTCGGGCCAGTTCAAGGCGATCCAGAAGTCCGCGTGCGCGGCGCTCGCGCACCACGAGATCCACGAGCGCGCGCGCGCGAAGTACCGGCGGCGCCTGGAGAAACTTGTCCGGGCGCTCGCGGCGCTCGGGTTCGCCGCCGCCGTGCCCGAGGGCACGTACTTCCTGTACGTGCGCGCGCCGCGCGGCGCCGGCGGGCGTGTCTTCGCGACCGCAGAGGCGGCTGCGGAGCACCTTCTGCGCGCGCATCTCGTGCTCACCGTGCCCTGGGATGATGCGGGCGCCTTCCTGCGTTTCTCCGTCACCTACGAGGCGGAGCGCGAGGAGGACGAGGATGCCCTCATGGCCGCGCTGGCGGCGCGGCTCTCGGGGGCGGCGCTCGTGTTCTGATCAGCGCGAGACGGCCCGGGCGCACGCCGGCGCGCGGTCGCCGTTGCGGGCGCACAGCTCGCGGATCGTTTCCTCGTGGCGCCCGAGAACGCGCGTCCGCCTGATCTTCATCGTCGAAGTGAGGAGCCCCTCCGAGATCGTGAGCGGCGGGATGAGCGCGAAATCCCGGGGCCGCCAGTGCGCGGGCGACTCGGCGAGCAGCCGCGCGATCTCCGCGCGGATCCTGCGGGCGACCTCGTCGCGCGGCATGCCGCCGGCGTGCTCGGCCGCGGGGACCACCAGCGCGTAGGCGTTCTTGCAGCCCTCGCCGAAGACGACGCAGTCGGCGATGATGGCCGCCGACTTGAGGCGCTCCTCGATGGGCTCGGGGTGGAACTTCTCGCCCCCGAGGAGGCACGTGAGATTCGTGCGCCTGCCCGCCAGGTAAAGGAATCCATCGCCGTCGACGTAACCGACGTCGCCCGTGTGGAGCCAGCCGTCGCGCAGCGCCGCCGCGGTCTCCTCCTCCCGCCGCCAGTAGCCCGCCATGACGCAGTTGCCGCGCAGGAGGAGTTCTCCCGTGAGGTCCTTGCCGCGCCGTCCGGCGTCGTCCTCGAAGGTGTAGTCCCCTCCGCCCTTCGGAAGGAGCCAGGACGCCATCGTTCCCGACGAGCCGAGGCGGTGCACGGCGGCGTTGCCGGCCGACACCACGGGGCTCGATTCGGTGAGGCCGTAGCCCTGGTAGATCGGGATGCCCAGGTGCGTGAAGTGCACCTGGCACTCGGCGTCCAGCGGGGCGCCGCCGCTCACGAAGAACCGGAACGAGCCGCCGAGCCGCGCGCGAAGCGGCCTGAGCACCGTGCGCAGGCAGATCCATCGCATCGCGCGCGCCCAGGGCGGCCCGCTGAGGCCGGGGTCGGCGCGGCAGACGCGCGACGCGTTCGCGAGCGCCCGCGCGAAGAGCCGCCGCTTCCACGCGGGGCTCGCGGCGACCTGCTCGGCGATGCCCTGCCTGAGCATGGCGGCGATGCGCGGCACGAGGAGCACGATGGTGGGCCGGTAATCCGCCATGCGGCGCGAGAAGTCGCGCTTGTCCTTCGGCACGGCGACGGCGCCGCCCGCCATGAGCAGCGTGAAGAGCTCGACGGTGAGCGCGAACGAGTGCCAGTAGGGGAGCACCGAGAGGACGACATCGCCGCCCGCGGCGCCGATGAGCTCCAGGGAACTGGCCGCGTTCGCCAGGAAGTTTCCGTGCGTGAGCATGACGCCCTTGGGCCTTCCCATGGAGCCCGAGGTGTAGATCACGCACGCGAGGTCGCCGGGCGCCGCAGGGCCGGATTCCAGCTCGGCCGCTCCCTCGACGGGCAGGCCATCGAGCGCGAGGACCGGGACGCGGCCGGCGGCGGACCGCGTCTTCTCCAGGTACGCGTCCGACGCCAGGATGAGCGCCGGGTCGGCATCCTCGAAGATGAAGCGCATCTCGGCTTCGGGCAGCTCCTCGGCGACCGGTACGGCGGCGGCGCCGCGGGAGAACACGGCGAAGAACGAAATGGCGTGGGAGACCGATTTCTCGCTCACGATGCCGACGCGGTCGCCGGGGCGCACGCCGTGCCGCGCGAGCGCGCCGGCCCAGAGGGCCGCGCGGCGTGCCGTCTCGGCGCGCGGCAGCGATGCGATCGCGCCGTCCCGGCGATACCGGAGATGCTCCGCGGCCGGATTCTCGCGGGTCTTCTCGAGGAGCAGCTCGGCAAGGTTGCGCATGCGGCCCGTCCTCAACGCGCGCCGCGCCGGGCGAAGGTGCGCGGGAATTCGTTGACGCACCAGCGCGGGCCCTCGCGCACGACATCCACCTTGAGCGTTTTCTGCGCCCTATCGCGGGGCGCGAACGCGATCGTGACCTCGGCGGCATCGAGCTCGCCTTCCTTCTGGACCGTGCCGACGAAGGCGAAGTCCTCGACGCGCCATTCGCCGAGTTGCTCGCGCCACGTGCGGTCGTAGTGGGCAAGAAGATCGTTCCAGTCGATGGGGCCGAGCCGGGCCTTGACGCCGGACGAGAGGGCGCGCTGGAGGGCGGCCGCATCGCGCGCCTTGACGGACCGCAGCCATGTCACGATGGGCTGGGCCATGTCGTCCGCGCGCAGCCAGAGGAGCTCGGGCTGCGCCAGCTCGCCGGGACGAACGACGGCCGGCGCCGCCCGGCGGGCGTCCGTACCCGTGCCGCACCCGGCGGCGAGCCCTGCGGCGATGCCCGCGAGACAGGCGAAGTTCGTCAGTCGAGCCATGTGCACGGCCTCGTCACACGTTCACCGCGTCGCCGAACGACCCCACGAGGTCCGCATAGGGCGCCAGGCGCTTCCTGACCTCGGCGACGAACTCCCGCGTCTGCCTCGGCGCGCAGCCGGCGAAGCGGTCGGTCCGGCCGAGCAGGGCCTCGATGTCGGGGCGGCGGAGCGGAATCGCGGGGTCGGCATCGATCAGCGCCGTGAGCCGGTCGCGATCGCCGGCGGCGAGCATGGCGTCCCAGGCGTCGCGGGCGTGCGCCTTGAGGCGCTCGTGCATGTCCTGCCGGCTCTTGCCGCGACGCACGCACTCCATGAGGATCTCCTCGGTGGCCAGGAACGGGAGGTACTGCGCGAGGCGACTGCGGATGACGTCGGGCCGGATCGTGAGGCCCGCGGTGATGTTCTGGAGCAGGTTGAGGATGGCGTCGGCGAGCAGGAACGCGCGCGGGATCTCCAGGCGGCGGGCGGCCGAGTCGTCGAGCGTGCGCTCCAACCACTGGTTGGCGTGCGTCGCGCGCAGCACCTCGGGGACCGCCATGAGCACGCGCGCGAGCGACGTCACGCGCTCGGCGCGCATGGGGTTGCGCTTGTAGACCATGGCCGAGCTTCCCGTCTGGGATTTCCCGAAGGGCTCCTCGATCTCCTTGAGGTGGGAGAGCAGGCGGAGGTCGACCGCGAACTTGTGGGCCGAGCCGCCGATGCCGGCGAGCGCCTCGACGAGGCCGACGTCGAACTTGCGGGTGTAGGTCTGGCCGGTCACCGGGAACACGCCGTCGAAGCCGAGCTTCGCCGCGACGCGCCGGTCCAGTTCCTTGACCTTGCCGTCATCGCCGAGGAGGGCGAGGTAGCTCGCCTGCGTGCCGGTGGTGCCTTTGACGCCGCGCGCGACGAAGCGGCGCTCCAGGTCCTCGATGCGGTCCAGGTCCATGAGGAAGTCGAGCAGGTACAGGGCGAGACGCTTTCCCACGGTGGTCGGCTGGGCGACCTGGAAATGGGTGTAGCCCAGGCAGACCAGGTCGGCGCGGGCCTCGGCCTCACGGGCGAGCTGCGCCATCACGGTCACGAGGCGCGCCTTGACGAGCGTGAGGGCTTCCCGGTAGAGCATCAGGTCCGCATTGCCGCACACGCACTCCGAGGTGGCGCCGAGGTGGATGATGGGCTCGGCGCGGGGACAGGCCAGGCCGAAGGCGTGGACGTGCGCCATCACATCGTGCCTGATCTCGCGCTCCTTGGCCTCCGCCGCGGCGAAGTCGATGCGGTCGAGATTCGCGCGCATCTCCTCGATCGCCTCGGCGGTGACGATCCCCAGGCCGAGCTCGCGCTGCGCTTCCGCCAGCGCGAGCCAGACGGTGCGCCAGGTGCGGATGCGGTTGCGTTCGGAGAAGAGCCGCCGCATGGGCGCCGTCGCGTAGCGCGCGGCAAGGGGGTCTTCCCAGGTCTCGTAGTCGGTCATCGCCGGGCTCCTTGAAGGTGCGGAGAGCTCGCTGCCGCGAGCCAAGACCACATGGTACACCGCGCGCGCGAGGTTTGCCAAGACGGGGGCGGCGAGCTACGCGTCCGTGCAGCCCAGGTCGTCGGCCGTGGGGTCGATCCCCCGGCCCGGATAGGGCGGCGGGAGCGGCTCGCCGCCCCCGAAAAGGCGGCCGAGCACGCGAATGGGATCGGCGATGTCGACCGCGCCGTCGTCGTTCGCGTCCGACGCATCGGCGCACCTCACGGGGGCGCTCCGAAAGAGCTGCATCAGCACCGTGACGGCATCGCTCAGGTCCATGCGGCCGTCGCGGTTGGCATCGCCGCGGGAAAAAATGCCGGCGACCGGCGTGAACGCGACGGAGAGGCCGTCCTGCAGCGAGGGTTCCGCAAAGCTGTAGAGCACCGCCGATCCGGCGCCCTCGGCCTGGACGCCCACCGAGGCCGACGCGCCGCGGTCGTACCGGGCCGATCCGGCGATGGTGTCCTTGTAACGAAAGACGATGGCGTTCGTGCCCTCGTACAGGCTCGCCTGGAACGTGACGACTCCGCCCCCCGGGATGCCCCACATGCTGATGTCGCCCCAGGTGATGGTGAAGGCGCGTTGCGGCGCCTCGCCCGTGACCGTTGCGGTGATGCGGGTCTGCGCCAGAGGCAGGAGATCCGACCACCACACGGCGACGATGCCGGTCGGCGGGCCGGGCATGGGGAGGGGCATGTAATCGTACGCGCTCACGCCCTGCCCGAACGAGAGGAACCCGTTGCTGCTCACGTTGACGGCGTCGTGCGCGGCGCCGAAGAACGTGAACGGGAACGGAAGCTCGACGCGCAGGCCGCCGTCGTCATCCGCGATCGGGAGGATCGCGCCCCCATCCGCGGGCACGAACGCTTCGTTGCCCTCGGCGACGGCGTACTCCGGTGAGTCGACGTTCTCGTGCACCTGGAGCGTGTACGGCGAGCGCGGTCCATCGTACAGCTCGACGCGCAGGTAGTACTTGGCGCCCGCGGGTCCCGACCAGGAGACGACTTCGGCCCCGCTCATCGTGGCGGCGCCCGCAACGGGAATGCCGCGTGCGTCGAGGAGCACCAGGTCCAGGTCGGCATACTCGGGGAAGTTCTTCAAGACCGCGGTGAAACGTCCGCCGGCGGAGGCGGTGAACCAGAAGTACTCGTAGTCGGTGTAGAGCCGCAGGCGGTACTCGGTGCCGCTCGCGATCTCCTTGGCCGTTGCGCGCGTGGCATTGGGGGCGAATGCATCGTCCGCGAGCGGCAGCGCGGCAAGCGCCGCGAGCGCCTCCGGCCAGCGCGTATCCGCGGCGAAACGCAGCGTGGTCGCGTTGTAGCTGGCGAGCGGCGAGGCGCCCGGCGGAGGAACGTAGATCGTGAGCCCCGTCGCAGGAGGCCAGACTTCCTCCGCAATCGCGGTCACGGCGGTGCGGTACGCCGAACGCGCGGCGCCGGCGAGCGGGCCCCACGGCTTTCCCGAGGCCCGGGCGGCGAGGGCGTCGAGGAGGCCGCCGAGATCCCAGTAGCCGTAATAATCGAACGGCGCGCTCGCGAGGCATGCCTCGGCAACGTCGGCGATGGCATCGGCGCCGCCTGCTCCCAGCACGGAGTCGAGCAGGGCGTTGAGCGCCGACACGAGTTCGACGGCCGCGGCAAGATCCGTGGCGGCAAGCGGCTCATCTCCCAGGTACCGGCGGCCGTACGAATCGACCATCACCGCCGCGGCGGCGCGCGCCGAGAGATCGTCCGACGCGGCGAGGCCTTCCAGCACGAGCTCGTACGGCCAGCCCGTTGCGGGGATCGTCTTCTCGGATGCGACCATCATCGCGGCGCAGGGCGCGAACTCGTACGCCACCTCGAGCATCCCCATCAGACACGCGTCGAAGCCGAGAATGTCGGTGGGGGGGTCCGCAGCGAGCAGCGCCGTGCGGACGTCGGCGATGCTGAGCATCGATCCCTGAGTGGCGTCGTGGCACACGGCGCGGACGGGCGTCGCCTTGCGCCGATCATCGGCATCCGCGGCCAGATCGACATCGGGGGGCACCCAGCCGTTGCCGTGATCCCACAGGATGACGGCGTGGCGCTTCGCGGGGAAGCTCTCGCGCGCGTAACGGATGAACGCATCGAGCGTGGCCGGCGAGCCCATGTCGGCCTCGGGCATGGCGTCGAGCGCCGCCCACGCCTCCTCGAACGATCCCTTGATGACCTCTCCGCGGCGCGTGCTGCCTAGCCCCAGGACGTTGGCCTGGAACATGTCCACGAGCACGACGACCCGGATACGTTCCGTGGAGCCCACCGACGCCATCTCGGCGAGATCCAGCACGGCGAAGTCCTCGAGGTTGTTGTCGCCGTCCAGGTAGACGGCGATCGTCCACTCGGCGAGAGCTTCCGCCGCGCCCGCGCGGGCCGCGGCGAGCGCGAGCGCGCACGCGGCGCAGGCGCTCAGGAGCGCCCGGCGGCGCCGGTACCTTCCACTCAGCTCAATCACGCCATGCACATTTCACGGCTCCGTACCCTGTTACAACGCCGATTATACCACGGCCCGGCGGCATTTCACCGATAGGCGTGGAGGCCGCTCAGAAGATACGTCACCCCGAAGTACGTGAACAGGATGGCCGCGAACCCGATCGCGTTGACCGCGGCCAGAACGCCCTTGCGCGGCTTGAAGAAGATCCGCATGTGCAGGAAGAGCGCGTAGATGAGCCATGCCACCGTTGCCCAGACTTCCTTGGGGTCCCAGCCCCAGTACCGGCCCCACGAGGAATTGGCCCATGCGGCGCCCGTGGCGATGCCGGCCGTGAGAAAGAAGAAACCCCAGCCCACGGTGAGCACCGCGTCGCGGTGGAGGCGCTCGGCGAGGGGGGAGCAGCCGCGTTCGCCCCCGGCGGCGCGCGGCGATGCGAGCGCCGCGATGATGAAGGCCGCGTGAAGGCCGAACGCGACGAGCAGGATCGCGTACGAGAGCATGATCGTCAGGATGTGAACCTCGCGCCAGGGAGAGTGCAGGATCGCCACGAGCGGCGAGATCGCGTAGCCCTCGGGCGGGAGGAACATCGAGCCGGTGAAGCCCACGGCCGTCAGGAGCGCCGCCACGCCGAGGTACAGGCGGTCGCGGAACGCCGCGCGCAGGACGATGCCGATGACGGGCACGAAGAACAGCACGACGAGGAAAACCTCATGGAGGTTCTTGAGCGGCAGGCGGCCGGCAATGGCGGTGTGGCCGCCGACTATCCAGGCGGTCCACAGCGCGCCGAGCGCATACAGGGCCGTCGCGGCGAGGCGGCACGCGGCGCACTCGCGCAGCCCCGCCAGGAGGAAGGCGAGCGCGGCCGCGGCGAAGAGCGCGAGACCCACGGCGCGGAAATCGACGGCATAGTACAGGAGCTCGCAGCCGACCATCGCAGGCGGCAGGATCGCGCAGCCGTGCTCGGCGGCGAGCGCGCGCTGCGCCGCCTTGAGCGAGCGCGCGGCCTCCGCGAATGCAGCCGCATCGCGTTCCGCGCAGGCGCGTGCGAGCGCCGCGGACGCATCGATGCCTGCCGTGAGCGATGCGACTCCGCGCGCGGCGGCCGCGCGCGCGCCTTCGCCGGTCAGCCATTCCCCGTCGGGCGCGTTCGGGTCAGGAAGGAAACGCGCCTGGGACGCGGCGTTGCGGATCGCGTCGGCGCGCGTGTAGAGGGCGCCGATCTCGTTCCAGAGACTCTCGAGCGCGGCGCGCTCGCGCTGGAAGGCGGCGCGGGAGGACTCGCCGCCGCGTTGCATGGCGTGGAGGGCGGCCACGCGCGAGTCCCAGTGATCGAGGACTTCCCGCGGCGCGAGCGCGTCGGCCGCGAAGACGGCGCGCGCCCGGCGGTCGGGGGCGATGCACTTGCGCTCCAGCCAATCGGCGGGGGAGAAGAGAACTCCCAGATACGTCTCCACCGGATGCTGCGCCGCGTAGCGCCGGGAAGCGAAGATGCGGCGCACTTCCTCGCGCGCGAGGGTTGCGAAGGGCTTGAGCCGGCCCCCGGCCATGACGACGAGGTCATCGAGCATGCGGGCGGGAAGCGGCGCCCCCGGGCCCTCGGCGGCCCGCAGGCAGGGCGCGGCCAGGACGCCGAGCAGGACCGCCGCGCGGAGGGCTGCGGATCGACGCGATGCGGGGGCGGTCATCCGTGCACCTCCGCAGGGCCGCCCGCGGGCGGAGAGCGCCGTGCAACGAATCGCACGCACGTGAGCCACAGGAGCCCGGCCATGAGCATGTAGAATCCTGCCGCGACGAACGGCACGCCGGGGTCGTAGGCGACGGCGAACGATGACCACCTGTAGGGGGCGTTCTGGTCCATGCCGGACTGGTACAGACGATACCCGTTCCTGAGGAGCGGCGCGTTGGTCTCGATGCGG
>DHGK01000069.1 GCA_002402755.1 Planctomycetes bacterium UBA4800 | reverse complement strand
GCGAGAACGGCCCGCGTGCGGCCGTCTTTCCGGACGGCGCCGGGACGACCATTCCGCCCGACCGCGATCCCAGGGAGGCGTTCGCCGACTGGCTGATCCGGCCGGAGAATCCCTGGTTCGCGAAGAACATTGCCAACCGCACGTGGGCGTGGGCGATGGGCCGGGGCATTATCCACGAACCTGACGACATTCGGGACGACAACTTGCCGAGCAATCCCGAGCTCCTGGCCTACCTGGAGCAGGAGCTGGTCTCGAGCGGCTACGATCTAAGGCATCTCAAGCGGCTGATCTTCACCTCGACCGCGTACCAGTTTTCCTCGGTGCCGAGGTTCAAGGGGCCCGAGGCGAGCGCCAACTTCGCCAGCTACCCGCTGCGGCGGGTGGAGGCCGAGGTGCTGATCGACGCGCTGAACGAGATCACCGGCAGCTCGGAGCTCTACACGAGCGCCGTCCCGGAGCCGTTCACGTACATTCCCCACGACATGACCGCGGTGGCGCTGGCCGACGGCAGCATCAGCAGCTCCTTCCTGACGCTGTTCGGCCGTTCCTCGCGGTCGACGGGGATGGAATCCGAGCGCGTCAACGAGCTTGCCTCGACCCAGTGGCTGCACATGCTGAACTCGGCCTCGATCCAGAGCAAGCTTCAGAACGGACCGAGGCTCGCGGCGTTGCTCTCGTCCGGCGGCAAGACCGGCGAGATCGCCGAGAGGCTCTACCTGACGATTCTCTCGCGGTTTCCGGCGGAGGCCGACATCAAGGCCGTGGAGGAATATGCCAGGGCGGGAGTGACCAAGGGGCGCGACATGTGGATCGATCTTGCCTGGGCGTTGATCAACAGTCCCGAGTTTCTGCTGCGGCATTGATTGCCGCCCGGGTCGCGAGAGATGATGCGCAACAACCGGTGTGCCGGAACGATACTCGAAGCGGCGGCACGTGGAGGACTGAGACGATGAACCGGAAGCACAATCCGCGCAGCCAGGCGCGTCTGTCCCGGCGCGAGGCCATGCGGCGGGGCGTTCGGAGCGCGGCGGGCATGGTCGCGGCCGGCGGCCTGGCCTCCCGCGTCTTTGCGGCCCCGGCCGAGCCGGCGGCGGAGAAGACTGCCGAGCAGACGGCCGCCGAGCTGAAGACCGCCCGGGACGAAGCGGCCAGGGCCAAGGTCGCGAAGGTCCAGGCAAAGTCGGTCATCCAGATCTTCCTGTGGGGCGGCATGTCGCAGAACGACACCTGGGACCCGAAGCCGGGCACGGGCTACGACTACCTGGGCGAGTTCGACAAGTTCATTCCCACCAACGTGGAAGGGATCCAGTTCGGCGCGCTCTTCCCCAAGCTGGCCGCGCAGGCCGACAAGTTTTCCCTCATCCGCAGCATGACCCACGGCAACAACGGCCACGAGACGGCGGCCTACCTGATGCAGACCGGCCACCTGCCCGGCGGCCGGCTGGCCTACCCGAGCGTCGGCGCGATCTTCACCTTCTTCAAGAAAGACCAGTACAAGGGGCTGCTCCCGCCGTACGTCGTGATGCTCGAGGCGGCCGGGCGGTTCTCCGAGGAGGGTTTTCTCGGCCCCGCGTACAAGCCTTTCGCCACGGGCGGAGATCCCAGCGCGGCGCGCTTCGAGGTGCAGGGCATCGTCAACAGGGGCATCGACGACCGGCGGCAGAAGGCCCGCCGCGAGCTGGCCGACAAGATCAATCTCCTCGGCTACGGCCTTGCCGATGTCCCGGAGATGGCCGCCGCCGAGACGGCCAGGCAGAAAGCCTACGGGCTGATCCTGGGCAGGGGCAGGGAGGTCTTCAATCTCGACAACGAATCCAAGGAGCTCCGCGACCGCTACGGCCGCAACACCTTCGGGCAGGAATGCCTCGCGGCGCGGCGGCTGGTCGAGGAAGGCGTGCCCTACATAACGATCAGCTTCCCCGGCGGCTGGGACACGCACTCCAACCACTTCGCGACCATGAAGAGACAGTGCGGGAGCCTGGACCTGGGACTGGCGACGCTGCTCGGCGACCTGAGCGCCCGCGGCTTGCTGGACAGCACACTGGTCTGGTGCACCGGCGAATTCGGCAGGACGCCGAAGGTGTCGTGGGAGCCGCCCTGGAACGGGGGGCGCCATCACCACGGCGATGTCTTCACCGTGCTCGTCGCCGGCGGCGGATTCAAGGGCGGCCGCGTCGTCGGCTCGTCCGATGAGAAGGGCGAGAAGGTGAAGGAGAGGCCCGTCTATCCGGCGGACCTGCTCGGGAGCATGTATCTTCTGGCCGGCATCGACGCCGCGGCCAAGCTGCCGCATCCCTGGGGTCTTGATGCCCGCGTGCTTGACACCGAGAACGAAGGCATGAAGTCGGCCGGGCTTCTGGAAGAGCTGATGTGAGGGGGGAGGGGAGCGCGTGGTGAACAAGCTTCGATTCGCCATCCTCGCGCCGGCCGCGCTCGCGGCGGCGGCTTCCTCGGCCCGGGCGCAGAACCAGTACATCGGATACGTCTATCCCGCGGGCGGCCAGCAGGGGACGACGTTCCCGATCAGGATAGGGGGGCAGGGGCTCCAGTATGCGGACGGCGTGATCGTGACCGGCGCCGGGGTTTCCTGCCGGCTCGTCGATTACTACCGGGTTCTGAGCAATCAGGAACTGTCGTTTCTCAACCAGCAGCTTGCCGAGTTGAAGAAGAAGGAGACGGCGCTCGGCGACGAGCTTGCCGCCAAGATGGCCTCGTTCGAGTTTCCCGCGCCGATCGGGCCGGACACCGGCACGAACGCGGCCCCTTCCCTGATCTGTCCGGCATGCGGCACCGCCAATCCGCTCGATGCCGCCGTCTGCAGCAAGTGCAACACGAAGCTGGAGAAACCGAAGGATCCGGATCCGGGCGGGGAGGAGCCGAAGAGCGACGCGCCCAAATCCGAGAATGAAGCGGCCAAGGAGAAGCTGATCGAGCGGATCCGGAGGGTGCTGGCGGAAGACGAGCGGACTCCGGCCGTTCGTTCCCAGACCGAGCTCGTCTTCGCCGAGATCACGGTCGAGCCCGGCGCGGCGCCGGGCCGGCGGGAGATCAGGGTGATCACCAGGCGGGGCGTCTCCAACCCGCTGCCCTTCTACGTGGATCAAGTGCCCGAGGTCGCCCGCACGCCGATGAAGACCTGTCAGCTCCCGCTGCTCGGCAAGGAGTACCTGGCCCAGCGAAAGAGGCCGCCGGAGGAGGAGGAGCTGGCGGTATCCGTGCCGTGCACGATGAACGGCCAGATCGCTCCCGGCGAGGTGAACCGGTATCGTTTCGAGGCGAGCAAGGGGCAGCGTCTGGTCATCTCGGCCAAGGCCCGGGACCTGGTGCCCTACGTCGCCGACGGCGTTCCCGGCTGGTTTCAGGCCGTGCTCCGGCTCCGCGATGCCGGCGGCAACGAACTGGCGTACAACGACGATTTCGGCTTCAACCCCGACCCGGTCATCTACTTCGAGGTCCCCGAGGACGGCGAGTACGTTCTGAGCATCAACGAGGCGCTCTTCCGCGGCCGCGAGAGCTTCGTGTACCGCATCACGGTCGGCGAGCTGCCCTTGGTGACCGGGGTTTTCCCGCTGGGCGGCCGCGCGGGCGAGCCGGTCACGATCGAGATCAGCGGCTGGAATCTCCAGAACGCCGTCCTGGCGCCGCCTCCCGGAGAGGCGGGACCGGGGGTCCACATGATTGCCGCAGCCGGCGGGGCCTTCGTCTCCAACCACGTGCCCTTCGCCCTGGACACGCTGCCCGAGTGCCTGGACACGGAGCCCGGCGACGGGCCGCCGGGCGCCCGGAAGGTGCAGCTTCCCATCATCGTCAACGGGCGCATCGATCGGCCGGGCGACTGGGATGTCTTCGAGCTGGAGGGAAACGCCGGCGAGACCATCGTCGCGGAAGTGTGGGCGCGCCGGCTCGGCTCCCCGCTGGACTCCTTCCTCAAGGTCGCCGGCGCGGACGGGAAGATCATCGCGCTCAACGACGATCACTTCGACGCGGGATCGGGGCTGAGCACCAGCCACGCCGATTCCTGCGTGATGGCGAAGCTGCCCGCAGACGGGACGTACCGCATCCACCTCGGCGACACGACGCGGCACGGAGGCAAGGAGCACGCCTACCGGCTCAGGATCAGCCGGCCGCAGCCCGATTTCGCATTGCGCCTCATCCCTTCCCGGATCTGCATCCCGAACAACGCGTCGGCCGCGGTGACCGTCTACGCCATTCGCAAGGACGGATTCGACGGGCCGATCACGCTGAGCTTCAAGGACTTGCCGAAGGGGCTCGAGTCGGCCGGCGCGACGCTGCCGGCCACGCAGGAGGTCGTGAGGCTGGCGGTGAAGACCGGCTTGACGGCGATGGAGCAGCCGGTCGACCTCACCGTCGTGGGCGCCGCGAAGATCGGGGACCGGGAAGTCGTCCATGCGGCCGTGCCGGCCGAAGACAGGATGCAGGCCTTCCTCTGGCGCCACCTCCTGCCCGCGGACACGCTGCCGGCGCTGGTCTTCGATCGAGCCTATCAGCCGCCGGCCGATCGCATTCGCCCGCCGATCCGCGACGAGGACCGGCCGAAGGACCTAAAGCCCGAGTTGACGCGGGCATCGGTCGACTGGTACTTGAAGCAGCTCGAGAGCCTCTATCAGGACTGGTTCCTGACCGACGAGTTCGTCAACCGCGAGATCGCGAAGGTGGAAGCCCGCCTGATCCGGTAGGGCGCGGATGGCGCCGCTGTCGGCGGCGGCGCGTGTGGCCTTGCGATGCGGTATCGAGAAGACGTACGGAGACGATGGCATGAACGCCCTCGCCAGATCACTGACGCGCCGGGCTTTCGTGTGCACGAGCGCCGTTCTCGCCGCACGCGGGCTCCATGCCGCGGAGCGCGCTCCACAGGAGAACGCGAAGCCCCTCGTGGGAGTCTACTACTATCCCTGGTACCGCAGTCCCCGCGCGGGTCGGGTGCGCGCGCGGCAACGAGCGGCTGCGTGCGTTCTGTGCGAGAAACGGGGGCGGGTGGAGGTTCTTGGTGGAGACAGGGGGGCCCACAGGCTGCCGCCTCCCCAGTGACCATGTATGTGGGGATGTGTGGGGGCCATCCTGATCCAGATATTATACTCTGGATGCAGAAAGTGCCCTCGGAGGGCACGGATATATACCGTAAAGCAACTTGATGCTTGACGTCGGTCTATCGTAGACGTAGAATGTGCCCCTGGAGGGCACGAAATGCGTACGACAAGTACATCCCTCAAGACGCTGGGCCATCAGGCGGCCAACCTGGTGACGACGCTCCACGAGCGGAGCCGTGCCGTTTTCCGGCTCGAGGATGTCCGGGACATCACGGGTCTCTCCGAGACCTCCGCGAGGAGCTTCATCCGCAAGCTCGTGGATCGGGGTGTGGCGGCCCGGCTCAAGCCCGGTCTCTACGTCCTGGTCCCCTTCGAGTTAGGGAGGGAGCGACGGTATCCGGGCAACCCCCTCGTCGTCGCCCGAGAGATCATGCACGGCAAGGACTACTACCTCTCCCACGCCACCGCCATGGAGATCCACGGCATGACGACCCAGCCCCATCTGGTGGTCATGGTCAGCACCCCGAAGCCCCGGAGGTCCTTGGCGACGCTGGGCGTGGAGTTTCGGTTCGTCCGCTGCCAGCGCAGGCACCTCTTTGGCCTCAGCGAACACTGGGTGACCAAGCAGGAGAAGGTGTGCGCAAGCGACCTGGAGCGGACGGTCATCGACGGACTCAAGCAGCCGGAGCACTGCGGAGGATTGACCGAGGTCGCCAAGGGCCTCTGGATGCGACGCCAGGGCATGAACGTCGGCCGACTCGTTCAGTACGCGAGACGAATCGGCGTCGGCGCCGTCGTGCGGCGGCTGGGGATCCTGCTGGAGACCTACGAGATGGCCGGAGCGCCGGATCTGGACCGTCTGCGAAACGGTTTGACCGCGACCTACGTGCGGCTGGACCCGGTCTTGCCCGCCGAAGGGAAGCGCCTGCGCCGGTGGCGCCTTCAGTTGAACGTCGACCCCGAAGAACTCCGGGCCGTCGTGCGGACCTGACCCGTGATTCCGCAGCGGGACCTCTCGCTACTTTCCAACCGCCTCGTCGAGCGCGGAGGCCGGCGCATCCCGGAGACCGTCCTGGAGCGCGACTACTGCCTCTCGTGGTTCCTGGTCGGATTGTCCCGCAGTCCGCTACGGGATCGCCTCGCATTCAAGGGCGGGACCGCACTCAAGAAGTGCTATTTCGCGGACTACCGCTTCTCCGAGGACCTGGACTTCACCATGGTCGAGGAAATGCCGTGGGAGCAGATCGAGCAGTACCTTGCCGTGGTGTTCCGCGAGACACATAGGGCTTCCGGCGTGGAAATCCGTCTCGACCACCTGGAACGTCATTCCCACGAGAACAGCCATACGTTCTACCTGGCCTATGACGGGCCTCTTCCGGACGCACGCGGGAAGACGGTCAAGACCGACATCACGATCCGCGAGCGCATCGTCTTGCCTCTCGAGGACCGCCCGGTCCTACGCGGGTACGACGAGTACCGCGATCTCCCCGAAGATGCCGGGGTCCGGGTTTACTCCCTGGACGAGGTGGCGGTCGAGAAGACGGTCGCGCTCCTGGACCGGGCCCGCAACGAGCCGCGCGACCTCTACGATCTCTGGTTCCTCGCGGCGGGGGGCCATGTGCGTCTGCCCGACCTTCTCGATGCCATCGCGCGCAAGCTGGAGTTCCGGCGATTGACGCTGGCGAAGGTGGGCAGGGAATTCGCCGCCAAGGAGGCGCGCTACAGGAAGCTCTGGCAGGTCCGCCTCGCGGCGCAGATCGCCGATCTCCCGGAGTTCGACGCGGTCTATCGCAACGTCAAGCGGACGCTCCGTCAGGCCGGCATCGCCAGGCGGTAGCGGACGCTCTCCCTCGAGTCGCCGGCTCCGTCATCGCGGCGCGCGCGGCTCTTCGGAGACTTGCCGGGCGGGGCACCACCGCCGATGACCGTGCGCGGGGCGGCGGCAGCCGGACGCGATCAGGAACGCGCCGCTCTGCCGGCGAAGTCTCGATAGGTCTGGCGGTTGCGCAGGAGCGAGCTTCGATAGGAGAGGTTGCCCACCAGCGAGACGAGCGGGTGCCGCCGGCGCCACAGGCTGGACCATACCCGCCGCAGCGTGCGCCAGCGCGAGTAGAACCGGCGGTCGCAGGACTCCATCTCGCGGATGACCTGGGACTGCGAGAGCTGCTTGTAGTGCGCCACCGGGAACGTCAGCGTGTAGTAGCGCCAGTCGGAGGGGAAGGCGTTGGCGCTGATGCGGCCCTCGCCGTGCATCTTGTCCCACAGGCGCGTGCCCGGAAGGGGCGTCAGGAACAGGGTATTGAGGATGTCCACTCCGTAGCGGCTGCCCGCGTCGGCGATCCGCCGGCCGATGCCGCGGCCGTCGCTGTCCAGGCCGATGATGAACGAGCCGGCGACGAGGATGCCGTGCCGTTGGATGCGCTGCACCGAGGCGCGCGCGTCGCGTCCCTTGATGAGATTGAACTTCTTGCCGACCTCCGCGAGCCCCTCCGGCGTCGGCGACTCGAAGCCGATGAATACGCCGGCGCACCCGGCCGCGGCCGCCAGCGCCAGCAGCTCCTCATCGTCGCCCATGTTGATCGTCACCTGCGCGATCCATTTCTTCCGGAGCCCGGCCGCGATCATGGCGCGGAAGAGCTCCTTGGCACGGGCGATGTGGGCGGCGCTGGTGCCGATCAGGTTGTCGTCCACGACCAGGATGAGTTTCTCGCGGATCGTCCGCATCTCATCGATGACGTCCGCGATGGGCCGACCGCGATAGCGCGCGCCGTTGAAGGAGGTGACGCTGCAGAAGCTGCAATTCAGAGGGCATCCGCGCGTGGTCTGGACCGCGCCGAAGGCGTAGCCGCGGGGCAGGAGATCGTGGCGCGCGCGCGGGATCGCCGCGGTCTCGGCGTGGTCCGCCGTGTAGCTCTTCGCGAGGCGCCCCCGGCGCGCATCCGCCAGGACGTGCGGCCAGATGCCCTCGGCTTCGCCGATCGCCACGCAGTCCACGTGCTGCAGCGCTTCCTGCGGGCACATGCTTGCGTGAATGCCGCCCATCACGACGGGCACCCCTCGATCGCGAAAATGCCGCGCCGCCTCGTACGCGCGAGTGGCCTGGGAGGTGAAGGCGGTTATGCCCACGATGTCGGGGCGCGGCATCTCCCCGTAGGCCGGCATGCCCAGATTCTCGTCGATGACTGCGATCTCGTAGTCAGCCGGCGTCAGCGCCGCCACCGTCAGGAGGCCCAGCGGCTTCCAGATGCGATAGCGGTTCCATTGGCTCTGTCTGACTCTGGCCAGCGCCAGCGGGTTGACGGGATTGATCAGGAGCAGGCGCATGCGGCGGGTCCTCCGGGTTGGGGCCATCGAATCGCGGGGGCGGTGACGGGGCGGACGGAACGTCGCCGAGAATCCCGAGCGGTCCGTTGCGATCGTACGCACGCGCAATCGCGGCGCCGACTCCATGTCGGCACGACGTGAGCCGGCGGACGGCGCGTCACCGGGCGCCGCCCGTTGCCATGGCCGCCGAGACGACGGTCACGCCGCTGTCGGTGCGGTGAAACAGCTTCGCATCGCGGGCGGGGTCCTCTCCCACGACGGTTCCCTCGGGGACACGGCAATCGGCGCCGATGATCGCCTTCTTGATCCGGCAGGAGCGTCCGATCTCGGCGCCCGGCAGCACCACGGAGTCTTCCACGAGCGCGTAGGAGTTGACGCGCACATCGCGGAAGAGCAGACACCTGCGGACGGTCGCCCCGGAGACGACGCACCCCGCCGCCACGACCGAATTCGTCGCCGTCCCGCGCCGATTTCCCTCGTCAAACAGGAATTTCGCCGCCGGGCGCTGCGGTTCATATGTCCAGATCGGCCACTCCGTGTCGTAGAGGTCCAGCGCCGGGGTTACCGAGGTGAGATCGAGATTGGCCTTCCAGTACGCGTCAAGCGTTCCGACGTCGCGCCAGTATGCCTCCCGCGTGCCCGGCCCGCGCACACAGCTTTCGTCGAAACGATGCGCCATGACCCTGTGCCGCGGGACCATGAACGGCAGCACGTCGCGGCCGAAGTCGTGGGACGACTCCGCCATGAGCGCGTCTCGCTTGAGCTGCTCGTGCATGCACTCGCCGCTGAACACGTAGACTCCCATGCTGACGAACGCATGGTGCGGATCGCCCGGGACGGCCGCCGGGTCCTCCGGCTTCTCCTGGAAATCCAGGATCCTGCCCTCCCCGTCCGCGGCGATGACGCCGAAACTCGCGGCCTCCTCCCTGGGCACCTCGGTGCAGGCGACGGTCAGGTCGGCACGGCGTGCGACATGCTCCGCCAGCATGATGCCGTAGTCTTGCTTGTACACGTGGTCTCCCCCGAGAATCAACACGTGCGCGGGGGCATGCTCGCGTATCGTCGACAGGTTCTGGAAGACCGCATCGGCGGTCCCGCTGTACCATGACTCGTCGCGAGTCTGCGGTTGCGCGGGCCACACCTCGATGTACTCGCCGAACTCGCTTCGCAGGAACCCCCATCCCCTTTGCACGTGCTTGATGAGCGTGTGCGCCTTGTGCTGCGTCACGACGGCCACCCGGCGGACACCCGAGTTGATGCAATTGGACAGCGGGAAATCGATGAGCCGGAAGTTGCCCCCGAACGGCACGGCGGGCTTGCTCTCGTTCTCGGTGAGATACGNNGGTGCCGCGTCCGCCCGCCAAGACCACGGCCAAGGTGTTCTTGAGCAGCCGATTAGGATCGGTGACATGGTAGTCGTGCTGTCCCATTCTCTACCTGAACCGCACGCACGAACCGGTGCATCGGCACGTGGCTTGAGCCTGTCCGGTCATCAAGTTTCCAACACCTTGCAGATCTTGCGGAAG
>DHGK01000361.1 GCA_002402755.1 Planctomycetes bacterium UBA4800 | reverse complement strand
TGAACGGTTACAGACTTTCGTTCGGGGCCTCATGCCGGCGCCGGACGCAGGCGCCGAGTCTGGCACCGAAACCGTCGATTCCGGCCGAATTCGGAGGTTTCCTCTCATGTGGATACCCGGATTCATGCGATAATTGTATTGTGTGTGGTAAGAATGCATGGTAAATTAACCGCTATGTATACAAGATCCTTGAATCTCCCTGACTATTCGTTTTTCCTCTTCGGGCCTCGCGGGACCGGGAAGACCACATGGCTCCGGGAGAAGCTTCCGGATGCGCTCTGGAAGAACCTGCTCCTCGATGACGACTATCTGCCCCTTCTGGGCAACCGCTCCTTGCTTCGCGCGGAGGTCGAGGCGCGTGCGCCCGGTTCCTGGGTCGTGATCGACGAAGTACAACGCATTCCGGCGCTCCTCAACGAGGTCCATGATCTCATCGCGCGCCACGGCGAGCGCTACAGGTTCGCCATGAGCGGATCGAGCGCACGCAAGCTCAGGCGTCATGACGTGAACCTCCTCGCGGGGCGCGCCATCGAGCGGCGCATGCTCCCGTTCAGCTCGGCCGAGCTCGGCAAGGGCTTCGATCTCCCGCGCGCGCTCGCGTTCGGTCTTCTGCCGCCCGTCGTTCAGCGCGCCGACTACGCGATCGACATCCTGACCGCCTACGTGGGCACGTATCTCCAGCAGGAGATCCAGCAGGAGGCGCTCGTCGAGGATGTGGGTTCCTTCCATCGCTTCCTGAAGGTCGCGGGCATCATGAACGGCGAGCTGCTCAACATGAGCGCCATCGCGCGCGACGCGGCCGTGGCGCGTACCACGGTCGAGCGGTACTTCCAGATTCTCGAGGATACGCTCATCGCGATTCGCCTGCCGGGGTGGCAGCCGCGCCTCAAGGTGCGCGAGCGGCATGCGCCGAAACTCTACCTGTTCGACACGGGCGTGGCCCGCGCGCTGACGGGCAGGATTCGCGATCCTCTCTCGGATCTCGAGACGGGCAAGCTTCTCGAAACCCTCGTGCTCCACGAGCTGCGCGCGGCCATATCCTACCTGAACTGCGGCGGAGAGCTCTGCTACTGGCGATCGAGCAGCGGGCTCGAAGTCGATTTCGTGTGGCGATGCGGCGAGAAGAGCGTCGCCGTGGAAGTCAAGGCCGGCGACAGGTGGCAGAGAAACCACGGGCGCGCGCTCAACACGCTCGCGTCGGCGGGACTCGCGGGGCGCTGCTTCGGCGTCTATCGAGGTCCGCACGCCATCAAGAACGGAGCGGCGCTCGTCCTTCCTTGCGCCGAGTTCCTGGCACGGCTGCACGCAGGCGAGATCTTGCAGTGACCGCGCCGGCCGCCGGCCCGAGACCCCGGCCGGCGCGCCGCCCTCGTCCTCACGCCTGCGGGCGGCTCCTCTCGATCTCGACCGCCACGCTCTGCGCGAAGCGCAGCGCCCCCGGCTTGTCCACGCTGACGACCACGCGAGCGACCTTCTCGTCCTGGAGGCACACGGCCGCGATCTTCTCGGCGAGCGCCTCCAGGAGGCGGTACGAGGACTGCTCGGCCGCGGCGAGCACCGCTTTCTTGATGCACTTGTAGTCGACCGTGTCCTCGATGCTGTCGGTGGCGCCGGCCTGCGCCAGATCGGCGTACAGCGTGATGTTGATCACGACGTCCTGCTTCTCCCGCCGCTCCTCGGGCAGCACGCCGAGAATACACCTGACCTCAAGGTCGCGGATGTGAATGCGGTCGCGCGCGTCAGACGCCATACACGCTCCCCTTCATGTGATACCCGCCGTCGACGAAGATCACCTGGCCCGTGACGAACGGGCTGCGCAGAAGAAAGAGCGCCGCGGCGGCCACATCCGCCGCCGTCCCCCACCGCCCGAGCGGGTTCTGGGACGCGTACTTCTCGAGGAACGACTCGTCCTCGCCGGGCGGCGGCAGGATGAGGCCGGGCGCCACGGCGTTGACCCTGACGCGCGGCGCGAACTCGAGCGCCATCATGCGCGTGAGCGTGAAGAGCGCCCGCTTGCTCACGTGATACGCGGCGTGCAGCGCATCGTAATGGAGGATGCGCGTGTCGAGCATGTTCACGACCGCGCCATCGCGCTCCTGGCGCGCGAACGCCCGTGCGAGCGCGAAGGGCGCGAGCGCGTTGACCTGGAAGTTCTCGACGAAGGCCTCGGCCGTCACAGTGGCGAGCGTGTCCTTGGGAAAGATCGAGGCGCTGTTGACGAGCGCATCGAGCGGCCCGGCGGCGTCGATCGCGCGGCCGACGAGCGCCTCGGCCTCCGCCGCCCGCGCGAGGTCGGCGCACACGACCCACGCGCGAACCCCCTTCGCGCGGCATTCCTCGGCCGCCTCTTCCGCCTCCGCGTGCGACGACCGGCAATGGATGACGACGTTCAGGCCCTCGGCCGCGAGCGCAAGGGCGAGCGCGCGCCCGATTCTCCGCGCGCCGCCCGTCACCAGCGCCGTCCGCGCGCCTCTGTCCCGCATGTCGTCCTGCGCCATGCCGCGCTCCCGGAATCACCTGTTCCCGGGTTGCATCTTCGCAGGATCGATCCTGCCCTTCAAGTCCTCGGGCAGCTCGGGGACGGCGGGCGTGTCCCCGGGCAGCTCGCCCGGCGGCGTCCGGTCCGCGGGCGGCGGGAGCGTGATCAGGAGGCCGGAGCGGTCTTCGGCGATCTCGATCTCCTGCGGCGGCAGCTCGCGCGAGAGATCGGGCGTCGGGCACCACAGGCGGTACTTTCCGGCCTTCAAGCCGCTGAAGCTGAAACCGCCGTCCCGTCCCGATCGCGTCACTTTCTGGATGTTGTCGGGCCCCTCGACGAGAATCGCCCGCTCGGGCTCGGGCACGCCCTCGAAGTCGTACAGCGTGCCCGAGAGGCTGAAGCCCTCGCGCATGACGATCGTGCACGTGCCCCGCTCGCCGGCGGTCACGGTGACCGCCGCCCTGCTCGGGCGATAGACGTTGTGCGTCGCCTCCAGCTCCAGCTCTCCCGGAGGAAGATTGTTGAGCGTGAAGGCGCCCTCGTTGTTCGTCGAGGCGGCGATCTCGTTCATGCGGCCCTCGATGTAGCCGCCGAAGGCCTCCGCCGCGCTGGTCGCGCCTTCCGATCTGGCCGCGACGAGCGCCACGCGCGCGCGCGCGACCGGCGTCTCGCCGTCCTCGAGCACCACCGTGCCCGTCACGCTGCACGCGATCTCCAGCAGCACCTCGACCACGGACTGGCGGCCGCTCTCGACCGTCACGGGCACGGTGGCGGGCGCGGCGCCGTCGGCGCGCACCGCAACGAGGTAGCTCCCCGCGGCGAGGCCCTCGTACCAGAACAGGCCATCGGGGTCGTCGACCGCCCGCGGCGTCTTGAGCGGCGAGTTCCAGCCCTTCTCGGTCCTGTCGATGCGCACCTGGAACGCCGTCACGATCTCCCCCGTGCCCGCGCGCCGCACGCCGCCTGCAATCGAACCTTCGGCCTCCAGGACCACCCGCACGGCATCGTCGTCGACGTGCACGTTGCCGACCTCGCGCGGTGCGTAGCCCTGCTTCTCGGCCACGAGGCTGTACGTGCCGTGCCGCACCTGCGCGAACTCGAACACGCCCGCCGCGTCGGTCGACTGCCTCGCCGTCGACCCGCCCAGCGCTCTCTGGAGGCTCACGAGCGAGCTGTTCCCGGCATCGAGCAGCCGCACCGATGCGAACGACACGGGCGCCCCGGCCGCATCGACGACGACGCCGCTGATCGTTCCGCCGACCTCCAGTTCGATCGCCGCCTCGGCAACCTCGTTCGGCGGCACCTCGACCTTCACGCTCCTCGTGATGCCGGCGCCCGCCGAGGCCGTCACCATGTACTCGCCCGGCGTGACATCGTGGTACCCGAACCGCCCCTCGGCGTCGGAGTAGGCGACATCGCCCGCCTCGGGAATCCCGAACATGGAAAGGAAGACGCCCACGCGGCCGGCCTCGCCTCTCTCCTGCGCGGCGTGCAGCCTGAGCTTGACGCCCGGAAGGGGCGCGCGGTCTCGCGCGTTGGTGACGATGCCCGTGACGGCGCCGCCCGGCCCGAGCTGGAGCTCGATGAACGGCGGCGGCGAGTCGCGGCCGATCCAGAAGGGCTCTGACTGCACCGTGGCGTACCCGGGAAACGACGCCGCGACCCTGAGCTCGAACGGCCCGCGAAGCTGGCCGAAGCTGAAGAGGCCCTCGGCATTGCTCAGCGCCACGCCGAGCGTGAGCATCTCCAGGCCGCCGATCGGCGGCATCTGTCCCGGCACCAGCCTGACGAACACGCCCGCCTTGGGCTCGCCTTCCGGCGACCGCACGATGCCCTCGACCCTGATCTCGTCGCGCAGCTCGAGAACGATCTCCCGTTCCATGTCCTTCTCGGTCAGGAAGCGCTCCCGCGGGCTCAGGCCCTCGGCGCGCGCGAAGAGGCGCACGGTCGGCTCGCCGCGCGCCTGCGGCGGCAGCTCGGGGGGCGCCTGGCTCTCGGCCCGCCCGACCGCCTCCGCGCGCCGCCGGCGGCCCTCGACGCCCTGCTGCGCGAAGCTGCGAAAGAGCAGCGGGTTGGCATCGGGAACGACCGGCGCAAGCACGAAGAGGCCATCGAGATCGGTTCTCGCCTCCGCGCCGCCACCGTAGACCTCGGCGCCCGCCACGGGCTGCTTGTCGGAGGCGCGCACGACGCGGCCGGCGAGCGTCCAGGGCTCCTCAAGCACGATCTCGACCGGCTCGCCGTCGGGCCTCACCCCGCCGGCCGTTCCCACGCCGAAGCGTTGGTGCGACGCAACCACCCTGAACATCGCGGCCGAGCGCGCGAGCCCGGACAGCGCGAACTCTCCGCGCGCATCGGTCACGGCGCGCGTGCGGCCGGTGGCGTACCCGACGGCGCTCATGATGACCTGCATCTGGTTGCCGCTCTCGGGCTGGGCGGCGACGACGGCGCCGGCAACCGGCTCCTTGCGGCCCGTGACGACGCGGCCGCGCACGAGATTGCCCTTGTCCAGCGCGATCTGCCCGAGATCCACGGTCTGGCCGTCGCCGACGGCGACATCCCGCGCGTACGGCAGGTAGCCGGGGGCATCGAGGCGCAGCTCGTAGGCGCCGGGCCGGAGGTGCTCCCACACGAACACCCCGGCCGCATCCGTCAGGCGCGAGCGGTCCTCCTCATCCAGGAGGTGGCGCACGGATTCGAGCGCATCGTTGACGCCGGGCACCGGGATCGGGAGCTGGAACTTGTCCTCGTTCGCCACGAGGCGCACGATCACGTTGGCGACGGGTTTCTCCTCGTCGACCGCCGTGCCGCGGATCGTGCCGCCGTCCCCGAGCTGGATCACGAGCTCGCCGGTTCCGGTCGCGACATCGGGAATGCGGACATCGGCGTAGGACGGGGCCGTGATGTCCAGCTCGTACACGCCGGGCGGCAGCGTGTCGATGCGGAAGCGGCCGTCCGGACCGGTCTTCCCCTCGAACGGCCCCTTCAGGAACTCGCCGTTGAGAAACGCGAGCCCCTTGCGAACGAGCTTGCCGATGCCGCCGAGGCCCTGCACCTGGTAGAGCGCCAGGACCGAAGCGCCGGCCACGGCCTCGCCGCGCGGGTTGATGACCTTGCCGGCGATCGGCTGGCCGGCGCTCAGCGTGAAGTCGCGCTCGCAGGGCACATCCTTCTGGATCAGCGCCGTGTCGCCCGCCTTGAAGATGTGGCCGGGGCCCAGGACAAGGAAAGTGTATTCGCCGGGCGCGAGGTACGCATACGCGTACCTGCCTTCGGCGTTCGTCGTCGCGCCGAAGCCGCGCGACTTGAGGCCGAGGATGTCCTGCCTCACCTGCGCCAGGAGCGCGGGGATGTCCCCGAGTCCGCTCACGCTGATGCTCTCGTACTTGTGGATGAGCTCCTTGACCATCGCGAACGGGTACGCGCTCACGGTCGCCCCGGGAAGGGGACCGCGTTCCCCGTACACCGTGCCGGCGAGGGCGGGCGGCGCCGTCTCCTCCGGTTCGCCCGCGGCTTCGACCGGCGCCCCCTTCTCCTCGGGCGTTGCGCTCTTGGCGGCCTGGGCCGGCCCGGGCTGCGCGAGCGTTTCCGTGCGTACGGCCCGGTCGGGCGGGGCGCCCGGCCGCATATCCTCGGACGAGGATCTGAAAAGAAGGAACAGGACGAGCGCCGTCAGGACAACGGTCGCGACCGACGCCAGCGC
>DHGK01000001.1:21477-21810 GCA_002402755.1 Planctomycetes bacterium UBA4800 | reverse complement strand
GCTCGTGCGCGACGGCGCGAGACGAAGCGTATCGCTGCTGCTCGTGCGCGACGGCGCGAGACGAAGCGTATCGCTGCTGCTCGTGCGCGACGGCGCAAGCCTCACGCTATCGGACGAACTTCTCGATCCCTCCGCCGAGGATCTGCGCGGGGCCGGCGACACGACCGTGCCGGAGCCGCGCCGGTCGGAGCTCACGCTCGGCGTGGAGATCCGCGGTGCGGAAACGCTGGGCGCGCGCGGCGCGGAAACACTCGGCGCACGCGGCGCGGAAACACTCGGCGCACGCGGCGCAGAAATGCTCGGCGCGCGCGGCGCAGAAACACTCGGGGCGCG
>DHGK01000001.1:16179-21401 GCA_002402755.1 Planctomycetes bacterium UBA4800 | reverse complement strand
GTAGAGATCCTGCTCGACGCGCCGAGCACGAGGCAAGGCGCGAGAACCGCACCGAGGGCGAATGCCGCCGCACGGCGGTATCCAGGACGACTTCTCGAGGTACGCATGGCAACCTCCCGGGACCCTCGCGGATCCCACGCGCGCCGGCGGCCGCGGCGCCTTTGTAGCACGCACCGCCCGCAGCCGGCGTTAAGCCGTTGGACGTCAAAGTCTTGTGACAGGCTCCATTGTAGCCGAAGAACGCCGTCAAGCGAAACTGTTCTATTAGATTATACGTAGGTGGCAGGGCGACTATTCACCTGAAAACTCAGAAAAACCGGGCCCGGTGCGTACCGGCCCGGGATGCCGGCATGTACCGCGGCCGCGGAGGACGGGCGCAACGCGCACGGTTCAGGCCGTGGCCTCCTCGATCAACGCGTCGCAGGCCTTCCGATCGCCGCCCGCGAGCTTGCCGGCGGCTGCCGAAAGCAACCCGCGCTGCCGATTCGTGAACGGCGCCGGCATGCTCCGGTCGTGCCCCTCGCAAACGACTGCCAGGATGGCAGCTTTGAGCGCCTCGATGCCGAGGCCGGTCTTCCCAGAGACCGGGAGCGCGCCCGCCGGGCACGCGCCGCCCAGATCCGCCTTCGGTCCGAGGACAAGCGCCGCCCCGGGCCGGGCGGGCAGCGCCGGCGGATCGATTCCCAGGCACAGAACACAGTCCGCCCGCGGAATCTCGGCCCGAAGGCGCGCTTCGCCCAGGGCTTCGATCGTATTCGGGGTCGCGGCCAGGCCGCAACTGTCGATGAAGGTCGCCGGGTAATCCTCGATCCTCCCCGGCGCCTCGAGCAGGTCCCGGGTCGTCCCCGGGACCTCGGACACGATCGACCGCACGGCGCCGCACAGCCTGTTGACGAGCGTGGACTTGCCGCTGTTGACCGGCCCGACGACGAGCACCCGAATGCCGGCGGCGAGCGCGATCCCCGCGCGCGCACGCGAGAGCAGCGCGTCCAGGCCGCGCGCGCAATCCCGATCGCCGAGGCCCCGCAACGCGGCGATCTCGCGCCGAAGCTCGCCGCGGACCTGGCGCAGGAGAAACGCGGCCTGCGCGGCGGTCACGGCGCCCGGCAGCATCGCCAGGGCTTCGCGGGCGGCGCCATCGAGCCCGAGCGCCCGCGCCGCGTAGCTCTCGGGCGGGACCTCCTCTGCGCCCCGGGCGGCAAGAAAGGCGCACACGCGCGCGCGCGCCACGCCGCCGCCGTGAAAGTCGATCTCGCCCTCCTCGCGGCCGGTCGGCGCGTGCTCCGGCGGCACGCAGAACGCCACCACCTCATCGACGACGCCCGCGCGGCCGTCCTCGATGCGCGCCACGACGACCGGCTCGCGGGCCAGGCGGGGAAACCAGCGCCGCATGCGCTCGCCGGCTTCCAGTCCCCACACGGCCACGGCGCCTATGCCGGCCGGCTGCGCGGACGTGAGCGGCGTCACCGCAAGTCTTGGCATGACGGGCGCGCACATGAGCGCTCCTCAGAGCCGCAGCTCCCAGACGCGCCGCCCCTTGCCGCCCACGAGGTAGATCGCCACGCCCCCGTCCTCGCGCATCGCGCCGATGCTCGCCCCGAGGGCCTCCTCGGGCAGCGGGCTTCCGAACGCGAGACACCGCGCGGCCGCCGGCGCCGTGTACGGCACGTAGACATCGATCGTGGACAGGAGCTCGCCGGTCCCATCGCGGCCGCCCAGGACGAGGATCCCGTCCTGCCCCGGGAGCGCCGCCAGCGCGGGCTCGACGCGCACGCCGGAGAGCGCATCGCGCAGCTCCAGGAAGCTGCCGTCGACCGGGTCGAACTCGATCACCGACTCGATCCACGGCGGCTGCCAGTCGCGGACGTCGGCCTTCACCTCGCCGCCGATGCACACGACCCTGCCGCGCGCGGGCAGGTACTCGGCCGCGTGTCCCTCGCGCTTGAGGTTGCGTTCATCGATGCTGCCGAAGTCCGAAATCGTCCACGCCTCGCCCGCCTCCTCCGCCGCACGGCGGGGATACAGGAGGAGCGGCGCGGCCACCGATGAGACGCCCGCCACGCCGAGGATCTTGCCGCCGAAGAGAAACACGGCCTGCTCGCCGCCGGGCATTTCCAGGACGGTCAGCGTGTGCCCGCCGCGGTTCGCCGCCAGCGGCTCGCGCCAGTTCCTGATCAGGGGCGAGATCTCGGGCGCGGCGGCGCCCGGGCGCCACCGGACCCGCAGGAGCCCGATGAAGCCCGACGGATCGCCTCCCGCGATGACCACCAGGCCGCCCGCGGGGTCTTCGGGAACGTACGCGGCGCGCGGGTCGCGCCGCGGCGGGGACACCGCATCGGCCGGGAAGCCCGCCGTGTCGGGCAGGGGCTCGAGGGTCGTCCGGCCATCCGCGCGGATGACCAGGAGCTCGATCCGCCGCACGGGCACGTTGCCGGTCGTGTCCCCGCCGGCGAAGAGCACGGCGCCGAGCGCGGGCGAGTCCGGCGGCGCCGGCAGGGCCACCGCCGCATGCCGCCATCGCGGCGCGTGCAGCGTTCCCACCCAGAGGGGCGGCGAGGGCGCGTCGAGCGCGATGACGAAGACGTCGGCCGCGGGCCGCGGCTCCTGCGCGCGGTCATAGCCGCCCGCGATCACCGCCAGCGCGCGGCCGGGCCGCCCCGCGAACGTCACGCTCGGATCGAGGTTGCCGCCGGCGGGCCCGAGGTCGAGTGCGCCGCGCTCCCGGAACGGCGCGAAGCCGGGCTCGGCGCACACACGCACGCCGCCGCTCGACACCGCGCCCAGGCGCGAGTCCTTGCCGGCGATCGCGCGGCTCGGCGCCGCGAGCGTGCCGTTGAGCGCGATCTCCGAACCCTCCGCGGTCCCGGCCCTGCCGGGCCTCAGGAACACGCCCTCGCCCAGCGTGAGGCGCACGCCGGCGGGCGACGCCTCCGCCTTCACGGCCGCGATTCTCGCGCCCGCGAGCCGCTCGCGGCCCGAGAAGGCGATCTCGGACTGCGGAAGCTCGCCGCCCGGGAGCGACAGCGCGACCTCCCCGTCGAACACGAGCAGCAGCTCGTCGCCCGCGGTGACGATGCAATCGCCGTTCGCATCGCGCCACACCGCGCCGGCGAGCACGGGATGCGGGCGGCCGGCGCGCACCGCGCGGGCCGCGCCCCGGCGCCCAGAGCTGATGAAAGATACCTTGACTTCCGCGCCGCCGGGAAACGGCGCGGGCGCGTTGAAGGCCACTCGGACCTCGCCGGGGCTGCCGCCCGGCGCGCACGTGAAGGTTCCCGAGGGCGGCGGCTCGAAGCGCAGGGCCTCGGGCGCCGGGGGCCCGGGCGCGCGATCGAACACGAGCACGGCCCCGCACCCGGCGCCGTCGCGCACGAAGTAGGCGTACAGAAGTTGCGGCCCGCCGCCGCCGCCGCCGCATCCGCACAGCGCGAACGCGAGTGCGCAGACGCACGCGACCGTGCGCGGCATCGGACCTAGCTCCCGCGCCGCTCGGCCGCGCGGACGTACCGCTCGACCTCCGCGCGCACGGCGGCATCCTGCTCGACCGCCAGCACCGCCCGCAGGGCGTCCGGCGCCTCCGGCGCCTCGCTCCGCGCCAGCGCCCTGACCGCCATCAGGCGCTCGGCGGTGCTCTGCGCGTTCACGGCGACTCCCTGCAGGAACTCGACGGCGGCCGGCGCCGGCACCTGACCCATCGCGTCCAGGAACACGCTCTTCTGCGACTCGTTGGCATAGATCTCGTTGAGCGCCCGCACCGCCTCCTCGCCGCCGATCCGGCTTGCGGCCGCGGCCGCGCTCAGGCGTATGTCGAGCTCCTGCGAGCGCGTCCCGACGCCGGCGAGGTACGGAATCGACGCGGGGTCGCCGATCTGGCCGATCGCGCCGAGCGTCGTCTGCCTGACGGGGATCAGCGTCTCGCTCTCGAAGCTCCGGACGAGCTCGGGCAGCACCGGCCGGCAGGAGCCCGCATCGCGCTTGGCCACGTTCTTCACGGCCTGCGCCGACTTGTTCCGCACCTCGAAGCGCCCGTCGCCCGCCAAGAGGTCGAGAAGAAGCGGCAGCGCCTGGCTCCCGCGGCTGTGCTTGCCAAGCGCCTCCACGTACTGCGGCCTGTACTCGCGCAGGTGGGGCTCGTCCTTCCCGAGCAGCTCGATGAGCGTGTCGTACGCGACGGCGGTGTCCGAGGCGCCAAGCGCGGCGATCACGTGGCGAAGCTCCGAGCCCAGCGCCTCCTGGGATGCATGGGCGAGGAAGTAGTCGCGAATGACCGCCGCGGCCTCTTCCGTGCCCATCGCCGCCAGGCCGTCGTACAGGATGCGGCGCAGCACGAAATCGGGTTCCTTCCCCAGGAGCTCGGCGATGATCGGCACGGCCCACGGCGGGAGATCGCGGAGCAGCGCCGCCAGCTCGGCCTTGTTCCCGGCGAAGGCGAGCGCCCGCGCCTGGTCCTTCGGCCCGCGTATGTTCCGCATCCGCGCCAGGTAATCCTCGATCGCCTGGCGGACCAGCTCCTCCTCCGTGGGCTCGCGCTGGCCGTCGAGATCCAGGGCGTACTGCGCGGGGTCCTTGGCGTTCGGATCGCCGTAGGCGATCCTGGGTTCGTTCGCCGGTTTCTTGGCCCCCGATGGCGGCGCGGGAGGTGCCGCCGGGCCCGCGCCCCGGAGCGCGTCCATCTGGTACAGGATAAGGAGGCAGACAAGACAGGCGCCGATGAACGCCCCGCACAGGACGGAGACTTTGACCGCCCCGCGGGTCTTCGCCTGCACCTGCCTGCAGCGCAGTGTCATGCTCCACCTCAAGGCCGCGCCCGCGGCGTCCCCGCCGCGCCGCGCACGAAGTCATTCAGGGTACTCGCTCGCCGCACGCGCCGCAAGCACGGGGCGGGCCGGCGGAGATCTGTCCACTTCCCTTACAGGTTGTGCGGAAACGAAACACGCCACGGGGGCGGGACCCAGGCCGCTCGACGGCCGGCGCCGCTCCTGCAGCGCGGCGGCCCGCGGTGCGCGGGCGCGGCGCCGACCGGCGCGTAAGTCGTTGCCGCGCAAGAACCTCGGAGGCCGCGGGCAGAGACGCCGCCAACGTCCCCTTACGTTGCTCCCATGTGGCACTCTAAGGAGTCTCACGTCCGGAGCGGGCCGGCGACGTCTTCGCCCGCGGCCTCCACGGGATGACATGCAAAAACCGTTCCCAAGAGTGCGGGCTCCGCCCGCACCCGGCCGCCT
>DHGK01000001.1:0-16065 GCA_002402755.1 Planctomycetes bacterium UBA4800 | reverse complement strand
CGCCCGCACCCGGCCGCCTCGCCGAGGGCTTCGACGGCCGCAACCTGTTGAATCCCCCCCAGCCCCCCTTTCCGTGAAAGGGGGGTGCACGGGGGCCCGCCCCCATCCGAAGGGGCGGCAAAGCCGCCCCCAAAAAGGTGCCTTCATCTACCCCCAGCCTGTAGCCTATAGCCTATAGCCTATAGCCTGCAGCCTACTTCTTCTGCCCGGGCATGCGCTTCGGCGCCTTTGTCGCTCCGCCCGAGGCGGGACGCGCGCCACCCGAGGCGGGGCGCGCCCCTCCGCTCGACGGCGCCTTCTTCATGCCATCCAGGATTCTCAGGAGATCCTCGCGCCCCTTGCCGGAGGAACGCTTCCCGTCCGGCGCCTTCCCGGCGCCGCCGGCGGCGCCGCCCACGGTGAGCGGACCGCTCTTGCCGGCCGTCACGGCTCCCCCGGCCGCGGCGGCCGGCGGCGTCAGCGCCGCGACGTCCGCGGTGATCCGCGTGGAGGTTGCGGCGGGCAGGTTGATCGTCGCCGAGAAGGTGTAGACCTTCTCCATGGCGTCCGGAGCGGCGCCCTCCTTGAAGAGCCCGCGCTCCGCGCCCGCGAGCAGGCCGAACGTCACCCTGATCGCCCTCGGAATGCCGCGCTCGGGCAGCGGCGTCTGGGCGAGCGTCTCCCCCGCGACATCCGCGCCGCGGGCGGCCACGCCGGCGGTCGTCGCCGCATCTCGCGCGGCCGCGCCGCTCGGCGCCGCCGTCGCGCCCGGCGTCGCGGCGGCGCCCGCATCGCGCGTGCGTGTCGTCACCGAGGACGCCTCGGCAGCCGCCTCCTCGGAGAGCAGTTGGACCTCGGCCCGGTAGTACTCGATCCGCTCCAGCGAGTCCCACGCCTCGACCCACTCGTAGCCGTCGAAGTACAGGATGTCCAGGAACTTCATCTTGCCGTACAGCTCGAAGTACGTGCCGGTCTCGAAGGGGTTCTCCGCGATCTCCGTGCTCTCGCGCCGGAGCAGCACGTAGCACCCGTCGACCTCCCTGCTCTGGTGCAGCACGTAGCTCACGGAGGTGACGCCGGTCCACCACTGCTCGTTCCCGAGCCGCCCCTGCACCATGGCGACGGGACGGGTCGTCGTGAAGAAGTGCACCTCGTCGCGCGCCGTCTCGCCCACCCCGCCGTCGTCGCCGCGGAACACGTCCTCGCCGCGGCCGTACCAGACCACGCCCTGCAGATCGCGCCGGATCGCCCCCATGATCGCATCGCCGATCTTGTCGGGGCGCGTCTTGCGGTCGATCTGGTCGGAGGCCTCCAGCGTGCTCCCCAGGATCTGGTAGCAGATCATCAGCACCATGACGAGGATCGCCATGGCGATCACGACCTCGAGCAGCGTGAAGGCCGCGCGCGCGCGGCGCGCGTTACATGCCCGTCCCGTAGTAACCATCGATTCCCATGGACCCCCCCTCGAGCATGAGCTGCTCCTGCTCGAGAATGAACTCGCGCTGCTCGTCGGTCGGCAGCACCCACGCCGTCAGCTCGTAGGTCTTCTCCTCGCGATCCCCCCCGCGGTCGGGCGCATTCGGGTCGGGGTACGTGATGACGATCGTGAACGACAGCAGCACGTCCTCGCCCTCGCGGTTCACCTCCTCGCGCCATTCCCAGAACCACCCCGGGCGGTCGGGAAACTCGCCGGCCAGCTCCTCCAGCTCGTTGCTCATGCACCGGGCGATGTTCTCCTCGAGCTTCTCCTGCGCGAGGCGCCGCAGGCTGCGGTCCTCGATGACCGCGGTGACGCGCTCCATGGCCTCGAGGCGCATGTAGATGAGCGTCGAGAAGATGATGCCGATGATGCCCAGCGCGAGGAGCAGCTCGACCAGGGTGAAGCCGTCCCCTCGCCGCCGGCGGCGGGCATCAATCGAAGCGCGCAAAGCCCACCTCCTCGCTGAAGAAGTCGACCGTGCCGATCAGCGCGTTGAACTTCACCGACAAGATGTGCCCCTCGCTGTTCTCGAGGATCACCACGTGGCTGCCCGCCGCGCCCAGCGGGTCGATCATCACGTCCGCGACGTCGTCACCCTCGAACACCGAGTTGTCGGCGAGCACCACGGCCTTGATCGCGACGAGCGCCGGCAGGCGCATGGCGGACGAGATCGGCCACTCGTCGAACGGGATCTCGGCGGCGTCCTCCTCGGGCGGCAGGACGATGTAGTACGCGTTCCGGCCGATGTCGTAGCGCATGCCGTAGGTCTTGCGCTGGAAGATGCCGGTCGAGCGGACGTATTCCAGCTCCGTGGCGATCGTCCGGGCCGCGGCCCTGAGGCTGTACTTCGGCGAGAGCGTCTCCAGGCGCGGGAGCCCGATGCCCGCGATCAGGCCCACGACCACGAGCACCACGAGGAGCTCGATCAGTGTGAAGCCTCGATCTCGCCGCGCCATTTTGATGCCCCCTGCCGCGCCGCGGGGCGGCCCCGCTACCGGCCCTCCGTATCGGCCTCGTACATCGACACGTTGCTGATGTCGTCGGCCGTGCCCTGCTCCCTGTCCGGCCCGAACGTCAGGATGATCGGCTTGCGGTTCTCGACGCCGTAGACGTAGGGATTGTTCCAGGGATCCATGGGCAGCCGCTGCAGCAGCGGCTCCTCCTCGCCGGCCCCGGTCGACGGCGGCGAGACGAGCGCGTCCAGCGACTCGGGGTAGTTCCCGTACTCCATGCGATAGGCCGTGATGGCCTTCTCGATGTTGACGATGTCCGCCAGCGCGCGCTTCTTCTTGGCCCTCTCGATGAACGACGGCGCGTTGATCACGACGGCGGCGGCGAGAATGCCGATGATCGTGATCACCACGATGAGCTCGATCAGCGTGAAGCCACGGCGGCGGCGCGTGTGCGGTCGACTCACGGTTCACCTCCCGCGCGCCCTGCGGGCGCGTCAAATGTTCTGCAGCTCGATCAGGGGCAACAGCACGGCCAGGATGATCAGGAGCACCACGCTGGCCATGATGACGAGAATCAGCGGCTCCATGATCGTCGTCATCCGCTGAATCGTCAAGTTCACTTCCTCCTCGTAGGCCTCGGTCACGCGCTCCAGGACCTCCTCCAACTGCCCGCTCTGCTCGCCGATGGCGATCATGTAGCCGATGCCCGGCGGAAACACGCGGCTGCGCTTCACGGGCGTGGCGATGTCGGCGCCCTCCAGGATGCGCGTGTGGATCTCCTCGATGACCTTGGTGAGGAGCGCGTTGTTCACGACCTGCGCCACGATCTTCAGGGAGTCCAGCGCCGGCAGCCCGCTCTTGAGCAGCGTCGCCAGCGTGCTCGCGAAGCGCGCCACCGCCTGCTTCTTCAGCACCGGGCCGAAGAGCGGCATCCTGAGCTTGTAGCTGTCGACGACGAAGCGGCCGCGCTTGGTCCTGACGATGACCCGGTACAGGATGTACACGCCCGCGGCGGCCAGCAGCACCAGCCACCAGTAGCCCTTGGAGAAGTCGGAGGCCGCCATCAGGAACTCGGTCGGCGCCGGCAGCACCTTCTGCTGCTGCTTGAGCACATCGGTGATCTTCGGGACGACGTACGACATCAGGAAGATCACCACCGCCGTGCCGAGGAACATCAGGATGACGGGGTACGTGAGCGCCGAGCTGACCTTGCCCCGCAGGCTCGCCTGGCGCTGCAGGTAGTCGGCCAGGCGCACGAGCACCAGGTCCAGGTTGCCGCTCGCCTCGCCGGCCCTGACCATGTTGACGTACAGGTCGCTGAACTGCCGGGGGTGCTTGGCGAGGGCCTCGGCCAGCGGGCTGCCGCTCGCGATCTTCTCCCTGAGATCCCGGAAGATGCGTTCGGTCGTCGTATCGCCGGCCTGCTCGACCATCGCGTTCAGCGCCTCGGAGAGCGGCAGGCCGCTCTTGAGCAGGGTCGCGAACTGGCGCGTCACCATCGCCAGCTCGCGCACGCCGATTCTCTTCTGCAGGAACGAGGGCAGCCTGATCTCGCGCCGGAGGCCGGCGCGGGCGCCCGCGACCGGGGCGGCGCCGCTCTTGGTCGCGACCGCGCCGCCCTTGACGCCGTCCAGAAGGCCGATGTCGGTGACGTAGAGCCGCTCCAGACGCAGCTTGTCGCGGGCCTCGCGCGGCGAGTTCGCGTCGATCATGCCGCGCTTCTGCTTGCCCGCCTCGCTGAGAGCAACGTACTGGTAAATCGGCATCGCCTTCTCCGCGGCGCTCGTCAGAACACGTCGAGCTGCGTCACGCGCAGCACTTCCTCCACGGTCGTGAGGCCTTCCCTCACCTTCTGGGCGCCGTCCATGCGCAGCGTGCTCAGGCCGTTCTTGACCGCGACCTGCTTGATGACCGAGGCGCTCGTGCGCTCGATGATCAGATCGCGGATCTGCTCGTTGACGACCAGGATCTCGTAGATCGCCGTGCGGTCGTAGAGGCCGCGGCCCAGGCAGTTGTCGCAGCCGCGGCCGCGCCACAGCACGCCGCCGGGGAGCTCCTCGCGCTTGATGCTGATCTGCCTGAGCTCGAGGTCCTCCGGCACGTAGGACTCCCTGCACTCCGGGCAGATGCGGCGCACGAGGCGCTGGGCGATGGCCGCCACCAGGCTGGACGACACCAGGTACGGCTCCACATCCAGGTCGATCATGCGGGTCACGGCGCCGGCCGAGTCGTTCGTGTGGAGCGTCGAGAAGACCAGGTGGCCGGTGTTGGCCGCCTGCACCGCGATCGCCGCGGTCTCGGCGTCGCGGATCTCGCCCACCATGATGACGTCGGGGTCCTGGCGCATGAGCGAGCGCAGGCCCGAGGCGAAGGTCAGGCCCTTCTTGTTGGACACCTGGATCTGGCTGATCCCGCCGATGTGGTACTCGATCGGGTCCTCGATCGTGATGATGTTGAGCTCCTCGTGGTCCATCTCGCTCAGGGCGCCGTACAGCGTCGTGCTCTTGCCGCTGCCCGTCGGGCCCGTCAGCAGGATGATGCCGTGCGAGTAATCCAGGAGCTCGCGCAGGGTCTTGAGCTTCGCGTCCTCCAGGCCGATCTCGTCGAGCCTGAAGATGCGCGCCGTCTTGTCCAGGAGGCGCATGACGATGCGCTCGCCGAAGTTCGTGGGCACGGAGGAGAGGCGGACATCGACCTCGCTGTCGCCGACCTTGATCGACGTGCGGCCGTCCTGCGGGAGGCGGCGCTCGGCGATGTCCATCTTGCCCATGACCTTGATGCGGCTCACGATCGCGTCCTGCACCTTCTTGGGGATCATCTTGGCGTCGTAGAGGATGCCGTCGATCCGGTACCTGACCTGCATGCGGTCCTCGTACGGCTGGAAGTGAATGTCGCTCGCCCGGATCTTCAGGGCTTCGAACATGATCGTGTTGACGAGCTTGATGATCGGGGGCTTGTTGGCGACGTCCAGGACGTCCTCGGACTCCTCCACCTCCTTGGTGACCGCGATCATCTCGTCGTCCTCGACCCCGTCTAGGAGCTCGCTCACGTCGGTGCTCGAGCGCTGGTACGCGCGGTTGATGAGCGACGTGATCTCGGCGCGCGGCGCGATCACCGGCTCGACCTCGCAGCCGAGCAGCGCCGAGAGGTCGTCCATGGGGTGGAAATCGAGCGGGTCGCAGGTCGCGACCCGGTGCGCGCCGTTGTCGCGCCCGAGCGAGACCAGGTAGTAGTTGCGCGCGAAGTGCGCCGGCACCTTCTCGACGAAGTCCTTCGGCACCGTGATGTCGTTCAGGTCGGCCTGGAACGGCAGCCTGAGGCTGCGGCTCAGGAGCTCCAGCAGCTTCTCCTCGGAGACGTACCCCTTCTGCCTGAGGACGCGGTCCAGCGGCTGCCCGGTGTCGCGCTCGACGGCCCGGCATTCCTCGAGCTGCGCCTTGGTGACGGCGCCCTCGTCGATGAGCGCATCGAAGATCGCGAGGCGCATCAGTTCTCCCTCGAACGGTACTGCCGCCGGATGGGCGTGAACGTGTCGCCCGCGTCGTCCTCGGGCCGGCGGTCCTCGAACTTGGGCGGCGGGTCCCAGCGCTCGATCTTGATGTTCTTGCCCTCCTTGAAGTCCCGCATGCCCTGCTCCGCCTGGCGCGTGATGTCGCCCGCGTCGCGGAAGTCCTTGTCCGTCAGGACGAACGCGGTGAGGAACACGTAGAGGTTCGAGCGCTTCTTGCTCGTGGACTTGGACTGGAACAGGAACCCGATGAGCGGCAGGTCGCCCAGGATCGGGAGCTTGTCGACCGCCCGCGAGCTGGTCTCGCTCGTCAGGCCGCCCACGACGAAGAGCTCGCCGTCGGGCACCGAGACCTTGCCCTGAATCAGGTTCGTGGTCTTGTCCGGCAGGTTGCCGGCGACCGTGGCCGACTCGGCGAACTGCGAGACCTCGAGCTGCATGTCAAGGAGCACGGCCTGGCGGCTGATCGTCGGCGTCAGCATCAGGCGTACGCCGGCCTCCTCGCCCTTGGGCTCGCTCACGGTCGTCTGGTTGGCCAGCGACGAGGTCGAGAGCACGTAGGTGGTCGTCGTGACGTTGATCTCGTTGGGCTCGTTGTCATCCGCGAGGATGAAGGGCGTCGCGAGCACCTGCGACTCGTTGTCCTGCTTGAAGAACCGGACGAGCGCGGGGAGCTGCCCGTTCTTGGCCACGGCGCCCACCAACCCGCTCATGGGCGCGCTCTCGAGCAGCAGCCGGTCGAACGTGTCCGGGAGCAGCGTCGGGTCGAGGGTCGAGAGCCCGAAGCTCGACATGGCCGCGGCGCTCAGGTCCTTGTTGTCGAGGCTGCCCGCCAGAAGCTCGATCGTGAAGTTCAGGTCGCTCTTCTCGCTCACCTGGACGAGCGCGGACTCCAGGAACACCTGGTTGCGCTTGCGGTCGATCGTGTTGAGGATGAAGAGGATCTCCTCGAACTCGTCCGGATCGGCCTGGATCAGCAGGCTGTTGGTCTGCTCGTGCGGCACGATCCTGGTCTCGCCCGAGGTCATGCCCCCGGTCGCCCCCGTCGTGCCGCCCGCCGTCGTCGGCGTCGCGCCCGGCGTCGTCGTCGCGCTGCGCATGGTCGACGTGCGGCGCGTGGTCGCCGTCCGCGTCCCCGACGTCCTGCCCGTGAGGCCGCCCGTCCGGCGCGTGCCCTCGATGAGCGAGCTCAGGACATCGGCGACATCGGGCGCGGTCAGGTACTTCACCTGGTAGATGTGGGTCTTGCGCCGCGCGGCCGTCATCTCGGTGTCCAGCTCCTCGACGAGCATCCGCACGAGCTCCAGCTCGTACTCCGACGTCGTGATGACGATGATCTTCATCGTGCGCTCTTCGGGGATGAGCACGGTCTGGAAGTCGTAGCTGCCGTACGACGAGCTGCGGCTCCGGTACGACGAGGCGCTCCCCAGGCGCGACCCGGTCGTCGAGGCGCGCGTCCGGATCAGGCTGCTCGTCGCGGCGCCGGGCGCCGCGCCCGTCTGGCCGGCGCGCTGCGAGGTGTCGCGGTTCGACTCCCTGAGCACGTCCTCGATCAGCCGCGCGAGCTCCACGACCTCGGCCTCGCGGATGTCGATGATCTCGATGATCTGCTCGGCCTCGGGCAGCGGGATGTCGAACTTCTGCACGATCGACCAGAGGTAGCCGATGAGGCCGTACTTGGCCTTGATGAAGAGCGTGTTGGTGCGCTCGACCGGCACGACCTGGATTCCCCCGCCCGGCTTGCCGCCCGCGCCGGCGCCGAAGATCTGGCTGAGGACATTCTGCGCCTCGCGCGTGTCGGCGTGCTTCAGGGGCACGAGGAAGGTGGCCGTCTCGTCGGGATCGATGGCCTCCCGCGGTTTCCGCATGTCCTCCAGATCGATGATCGGCGTGCCCTCCGTGCGCGCCTGGAGCACCTTGCTGGCCTGAACCTCGATGATCTTGGTCCCGTCGGGCAGCGTGCGTTCGAACACGTTGAACCCGTTGACGTCGAGAATCGCCTTGGCGACCTCGTACGTCATCACGGGAATGTCGCTCTCAAGCACGATCTCCTTCTGCGTGAAATACGTCGCGCTGTTGACCGAGTCGTAGATGACGGGCTTGTCCTGGTTGAGCGCGAGGAACTCCAGGAAGCGCGTGACCGCGATCGATCCCTTCGTGATCTTGCCGGGCTTGCCCGCCTTGGACGTGTCCCGGGGAGCGGCGGGCTCGCCGTCCTCCGCGATCTCGATCGAGCCCTTGCGCGCGCCGGGCTCGGCATCGGCGCCCGTCTCCGCCTCCGCGGCGGCGGCCTCGGCCTGTACGCCCGTGGCCGGCACGGGCTCGACAACCGATTCCTGCGCCGGCGGCCTCGGCTTGTCCAGCTCGTTCTCGACCACGACCGTCTCGGCCGCGGCATCCTTGGCGGGCGCGGCCCCCTTGGCGGCCGTGATCTTCTTCGCGGGCGCCGCCTCCTTGACAGGCGCGGCCTTCGTCGCGGGCACGGCCTCTTCAGCAGACGCAGGCTCCTCGGCAGCCGGGACCTCTTCGGAAGGCTCCGGCTCTTCAGCGGGCAGGAGCTCCTCAACAGGCTCCGCGTCCCTTGCAGGCGCCGGCTTCTTCTCGGGCGCCGGTTCTTTCGCGGGCGCCTGTTCCTCGCCGGAATCGACTTCCGCCGCCGGTGCGGTCTCCGCCGCCGGCGCAGCCTTCTTGGCCGGCGCGGTCTTCTTCGCCGGCGCGGTCTTCTTCGTGGATGCCGGCGCCGGCGCGCCGCCGCCGGGCGGAGGCGGCGTCTTCGCCGTGTTCTCGGCGGCGGCCGCGCCGAGGGCCGCGGGCGGTTCCTCGGCCGGCGCCGCGGGCGTCTCGGCGGCCTCGGCGCCCTCCGCCTCCGCGGCCTCGATCTCGGCGGCGGATTTCGGCGCGGCCTTCTTGATGCGCGACTCCTTCTTCGCGGCGTCCGGCGGCGCGGCCGCGGCATCGGACGGTGCGGCGGCGGCAAGGGCGGCCGGCGTCTCGACGCTCTGCCAGCTTCCGCGGGCAAACCGCGCATCGGCGGCGGCGCACCACGCCCACCCCGTGCACAGCCACACCGACAGTACCAAGACTCGCCGTGAGGGCACGTCTCTGTCTCCTTTTACCGTGAATCGGACACACGTCCGCGGACTCGTCCAGGCGACGAATAAGCAAAAACCGGACCGGCCATGCCGTGCTATCATAGTTTTCGTAACTTCCGGCTCTGCAGTTGAGAACGGTACTTTCAGAAGTCCATAGTTCAACACCGGCCGGCGGTTGTATGGGGCGGCCACATGGCAATGTATTGAATCGATACATCATGCGCGCGGACCGGACCGCGCGCGGGCAAGGGCGTCCCCGATCTTCCTACAGCCGTTCGCCCTCAGGATCGATCTTCGCGAGCAGCTCGGCAATGACGAGCCAGTCATCGGCCGCCGCCGAGACCATCAGCGTGTTGATCCGCTCGTAGCTCACGAGCGCGACGCGGCTGCGCACCTCGCGCGACAACAACCTGAGCAGCTTCTCCTCGGCGCTGCGCACCGAGACGCCCCGGCACTTGAACGCGTGGTAGCGGGACGGGCCGTCGAGGGGCCGGTCGAGGCGCGCGAGGAGATCCAGGGCCGCCGCCAGCGCGCCGCCGCCGGAAGCCCTGAGCACGATCTTTCCCGTGCGCCCCTCGATGCGCGCGCTGACGCCGCCGCCCTGCTCGGAGGCATCGAGGCGCGCGACCAGAACCTCGGGCTGCACGTGCACCGGCGCGTAGACGCCCAGGATCACGCGCGGCGGCACCCTCGGCGGAGGAGACGGATCGCGCGTGGCCTTGAGGCCCGGCTCGCCTCGTTCGCCCGCGGTCTCGTGCACGTAGATCCCGTGAGCCCGCAGGACGAGCAGCGCCGCCGCCGCGGTCGCCGCCGCATGTTCCCGGCACATGACCGGCGTGCCGTCCATGTCGCCGTCCGCGCGCTCGATCGGCAGGCCGGCCTCCTGCTCCACGCGGGCGAGGAGCAGCGCCGCGGGCACGGCGTCCGCGCCCTCGGCGAGCGGCCCGTGCAGGAGCTGCAGCATGCAGATGAAGTGCAACATGCCCGAACCTGTAGCAAGAACCGTGCCGCGCGGGCGGCGGCTCCCCGCGCCCCGCGGCGCTCACTCGTCGGCCTTCGCGCCGCCCGACTCCTTGTGCAGCCCGTACTCCCTGAGCCGCGCGTACAGCGTGCATCGCTCGATGCCGAGCGTCTCGGCGGCGAGCTTCTTGTTGCCGCGGGCCCACTTCAGGACCCGCACCACGTGGTCCTTCTGGACATCGGCCAGGGAGCGCGGCTTCCACGGCTCCTCGTCCCCGGCGCGGCCGCCCTTCCCGATGTCGATCAGCCGGAGGTCCTTCGCATCGATCTCGGGGTCCGCCGCCATGATCACGGCGTTCTCGATCACGTTCCTGAGCTGCCTGACGTTGCCCGGCCAGTGGTAGGCCTCGAGCGCCTCGAGCGCGGCGGGCGTGAGCGACGCCGCCGCGCCGCGCGCCGCGGCCAGCTTGCCGAGGAAGAACTCGGCCAGCTCGCGGATGTCCTCGGGACGATCCCGCAGCGGCGGCAGCTCGACGTGCAGGACGTCGAGCCTCCAGTACAGGTCTTCCCGGAACTTCCCGGCCTCGATGGCGTGCCGCAGGTCGCGGTTCGTCGCGGCCACGATGCGCACGTCGACCTTGATCGATTCGACCCCGCCCACGCGCTCGAAGCGCCGCTCCTCGATCAGCCGCAGCACCTTGGCCTGGCACCCCGGCGAGAGCTCCCCCACCTCGTCGAGCAGCACCGTGCCGCCGTCGGCCGCCTCGAACTTCCCCTTCTTGAGCGCGGTCGCGCCCGTGAAGGCGCCCTTCTCGTGGCCGAAGAGCTCGCTCTCCAGCAACTGCTCGGGGATGGCGGCGCAGTTGATCTGCACGAAGGGCTTGCCGGCCCGCGCGCTCGAGTAGTGGATCGCCGAGGCCGCCAGCTCCTTGCCCGTGCCGGTCTCGCCCTTGATGAGCACGGTGGCATCCGTCGGCGCGGCGCGCGCGATGAACTCCAGCACCGCGCGCATGAGCCCCGAGCGCCCGACGATGGCCTGCCGCTCCCGGATCTGGGCGAGCAGCCGCTGCCGATCCTCCTCGAGCGCCTCCTGCGCGAGCTGGCGCGCGAGCAGCACCGCCGCCTGGTTGCAGGCAATCGACGCGAGGAAGACGTCCTCGGGCGCGAACTCGCCCTCGCGGCGCGCGAAGTACAGGGCCCCGAGGAACACGCCGCGGCTCGCGAGCGGCGCGGCCAGCACGGCCTGGGCCTTGCTCTCGACGATGCTCGCGCGCCCGCCGAGCGCGGGGTCGGCCCCGACGTTCGCGCAGACGATGCTCTCGCCCTGCGCGCGCAGCATCCCCAGCAGCGTCCGGCTGAAGGCGCACTTGACGCGCGCCCCCGCGCGCGCCGCGATCCTCCAGGCCTCGTCGCGCCACAGGAGGGCCACGCCCCACTGGGCGCCGAGCACGACCGCCAGCTCGTGCACGCAGCACTCGAGCATCGCCGTGCTCGTCGCCGCGGCCTCCGCCGTGCGCGCGAACGACGCCAGGAAGGAGAGCTTGCGCCGCAGCGGCGCCTCGGCCTCGTGCGGCACATCCGCGCCGCCCAGGCGGAACGTCTTGACGATCGTGGTCTTCAGATCCTCCTCGCGCGCATCGTCCATCGCGAGCATGAGCTCGCAGTCGCCCACGCCGATGCGGTCGCCGTCCTTGAGCGCCGCCGAGTCCACGGGCGCGTCGTTGACGAACGTGCGGTTGCTGCTGCCGAGATCCGCGATGACCCAGCCGCCTTCCTCCCGGCGCAGCTCGCAGTGGCGCCGCGACACGGCCTGGTCCCCGAGCGCGATGCCGCACTCCGGATCGCGCCCGATCGTCACGCGCTCCGCGTCGAGCTGAAAGACCTTGCCCCGGTCCATGCCTTCGACGATCACCACGTGCGCCATGAGTCCTTCCCTGCAACCCAGCGGCCGAGGCGGGCCCGATCGAACGCGCCCTCGAGCGTCACGCTCCGGACGACGCACTGCGGGCGCGTCATGGGCGCCGGGGAGACGCCGATGTGGAGGCACCCCCGCGCCCAGTCGCCGTCGATCGGCGGCAGCTCCTTCTCGATCCGGCGCTCGAGGAGCGGTTTCCCGCCCTGCGCCTCGTACAACATGACCTGGACGCGGCGCGGGTGCGCGGCGGGGTCCGGAAACCCGAGCTCGACATCGATCCCGTTCGCGAAGGCGGCCGCGAGCTTCTCGACCGTGAACGCCTCCTCGGCGACGAGCGCGCCCGCGTGCACCGCCCGGAAGACGACGTCCCCCGCGCCGCCGCGCAGCGACACGGAGACGCCGCGGGCCAGGAGGTCGGGATGCCCGAACCCGATCTGCAGGTCGCCGCGAAGGCGGCTCCACCGCACGCCCGCGACCCGCGCGCGGGAGAGCGCGAGCGGAGGGAACACGACATCGTACTGCCCGCCGTCGAAGACGAGGCCGCCGCCGCCGAGCGCCGGCACGGCGCCCGCCGGCCGCGCGGGCTTGAGGAACTCGCTCAGGGCGAGCCCCTGCAGCTCCGGCCGCGCGAAGTCGACGGCCAGCGTGCGCTCGTCCGTGAAGAACTCCGCGAGCGCGCCGCGGTCGGCCGACGCGGGGCTGCGCGCAAGGACGGCGAGCGCCGCCAGCGCGCCGATGCACACCGCCGCCGCCAGGGCGCGCCGGCCGTGTCTGCGGCGCGCCGCGACCGCGCGCAGCGCCGCCGCGATCTCATCGCATCCCTGCGGCCGCCGATCCGGCGCGCGATCGAGCATGCGCGTGACGAGCGCGGCCAGGCGGCCCGGAATCGCCGGGCAGCGCGCGCGAATCCCCACGGGATCGCCCGCGAGCTTCTCGGCCAGCACGCGGTCCCTGGTCGTGGAGCCGAAGGGCGCCTCGCCCGCGAGCATGCGGTAGAGCGTGGCGCCGAGGCTGTAGATGTCGGCCCGGTGATCGATCGCGCCGCCCTCGACCTGCTCGGGCGCCATGTAGTGCAGCGTCCCGGCGATCACCCCCGCCTCGCCCGCCTGCCCGCGCTCGGCCGCGAGGCCGAAGTCGACGATCCTCGCGTTGCCGCCGCCGTCAAGCAAGATGTTGGCGGGGGTTATGTCGCGATGGACGATGCCCGCGCGGTGCAGCGCGCCCAGGCCGTCGGCGGCCTGCGCGATGATGCCGCAGGCCTCATCGACCGTGAAGCGCCCGCGGCGCCTGAGCGCCTCGTCGACCGACGAGCCCTGCACGTACTCCATCGCGAAGAACGGGGTCTCGCCGGCTTCGACCTCGTAGATCTGGACGACCCGCGGGTGGGACACGCGCGCCACGGCCCTGGCCTCGCGCAGGAAGCGCTCGCGGCTCTCCGGATCGTGGCGCATGTCATCCCTGAGCACCTTCACCGCGACGAGGCGGTCGAGGCTCGGGTCCTCGCACAGGAACACGGTCCCCATGCCGCCTTCCCCCAGCCTGACCTTCACGCGGAAGCGCCCGATCCGCTGGAGGCGCGTCTTCTGCATCCTGCCCGTGCGTTCCTCCGCGGCCGGCGTTGCGGGGACCGGCTCGCCGGACGCGCCGGCGGATTCGCTCACTCGCGGCTCCATACCCATGATCTTAGTATCGTAACGAGGGTTGCGCCACTCTGAGAGGATCGCGGCCGCGGGGCCCTTCGATCCCCGCGGCGAGGACCGGCGACGCCGGGCGGCGAAGGCCGGCGGACCGGCGCTCCCGCGCATTACCGGCCCGCCGCGCATCCGACGCGGGCACGCCCGCCGCCGGCGACTAGCTCTTCTTCTGCCGGCGCTTGCGGCGCGCGAGCCGCTTCTTGCGGCCCATCTTTCGTCTGCCGCGGTGCTTCTTGCGCATGCACGCTCCTTTCACATGAATCCGCGAGTGAACGCACGCCCCGGGCCGGCGCCACGCCGCCGGCCGAAGCTGATACTATACCCCACGGGCCCGCGTGAGTCACTCCCCCGCCCCGCGCCGCCGCGCCCGCGCCCGCGGGGGCCGCGCGGACTTCAGGCGCTTCCTCGGGCAATGGCGCGTGTACGGATCCTCGGGCAGCAGCGCGAGGATGCGCTCGACCTCCGGGTCCTCCCAGAACTCGACCGGACCGTCGTAGCCCTTGCGGCCGCGCACGAACGGACAGTCGGCCGGCAGGAGCCCCCCCGCGATCGCATCGTCGAGGTCCGCGCAGTTCGGGCACAGCTCGCGGCGGCGCGCGAACACCGTGCAGAGCTTCGTGCGCTCGTCCCAGAACTTGCACACCCGGTCGGTGTAGAACACGACCCCCTCGATGTCGACCTTCTCGCGGCAGCACCGCCCGCAGCGCAGGCAGCGCGGGCGGGCCGGCCGCCGCCGCGCGGGCGGCCGCTTCCCCGAGGAACGTGTGCGCGATGCTCTTTGAACCACGGCGGTTTGAGTCTATCATGTCCTGAAGGACTCCGCAGTATCGAACCCCCGGGAGCGAACCATGGCAGACGACGCGACCGCGTACATCGTCTTCGACATCGAAACCGTGCCCAACGGCGCGCTGATCGCCGATGCGCTCTACGCCGGCGAGAATCTCTCCGAGGAGGAGGCCGTCGCGCGGCTCGAGAAGGAGGCCCTGGAAGCCTCTGACGGCAAGTCCTCGTTCGTGCCGCTCACGTTCCAGACGCCGGTCGTGATCGCCGTCGCGCGCGTGAGCCGCGAGTTCATGCTGCAGAAGGCCGTGGTCCTCGATGCGCCGCACTACCGCGAGCGCCGCATGGTCGAGCTCTTCTGGAAGGGCATCGAGACCTACCCCGACGCGGCCCTGGTCGATTTCAACGGCCGCGGCTTCGATCTCCCGGTGCTCGAGCTCGCCGCGTTCAGGCACGGCATCGGCATCCCCGCCTACTTCGGCAAGGGCGCCCAGTACCGCAAGCGCTTCGCCGAGCGGCATCTCGACCTCCTGGAGTGGTTCAGCAACTGGGGCGCCTACCGCATGAAGGGCGGCCTCAACCTCCTGGCGAAGATGCTGGGCGCGCCGGGCAAGATGGACGTGCGCGGGGAGCTCGTCGCGGGACTCTGGCGCGAGGGCAAGAAGAACCTCGTCGCCTCGTACTGCCTGTGCGATGTGCTCGACACCTACCTCGTGTTCCTCAGGACGCGCGTCCTCACGGGCGAGATCTCGCGCGAGGACGAGGCGCGCCTCCACGCCGGCGCCCGCGCGATCATCGAGGACATCGCGTTCGACGATCCCACGGTCGAGGACTACCTGGGGCGATGGCGCACGCCGCCCGCGGACGCATGAGCGCGCCGAATCCCATGCGCGGCCGCGCCCCCGACCCACGCTTCTTCATGCCGTACGCCGGCGCGCTCGGGCTCCAGGACGCGCTGGTCGCGGAACGTATCGCCGATGCGATTCCCGACACCGTGCTCTTCGTCGAGCACGAGCCCGTGGTCACGCTCGGCTCCGCGACCGACCCGGCGCACCTCCGGCTCGACCGCGCCGAGTACGCGCGGCGCGGCATCGCGGTCGCGGCGGCCGGCCGCGGCGGCAGCGTCACCTACCACGGCCCCGGGCAACTCGTCATGTACCCGATCATGAAGCTCGGGCCCGGCGAGCGCGATGCGCACGCGTACATCCGGCGCCTGGAGGAGACCTGCATGCGCGCGCTCGCGCGCTTCGGCATCGAGGGGCACCGGAGGGCGGGCCGGAGCGGCGTCTGGACGCGCGCCGGGAAGATCGCCGCCGTCGGCGTCTACCTCAAGCGCTGGGTGACCTGCCACGGCCTCGCGCTCAACCTGGACCCGGATCTGGAGCACTTCGGCACGATCGTGCCCTGCGGCCTGGCCGACACGCGCGTGGCGAGCGCCGCGCTCCTGTGCGCGCCCGCCCCCGCGCCGGCGATGTCCGAGGCGGCCGGCGCGCTCGCGGAGGCGCTCGCGGCCGTGTTCGCGCGCGACTTCGAGGTGCGCCGCGGCGGCGCCGCGGCCCGGAGGTACATATTCGGTGAACCCGTGGCCCTGCAGGCGCAGGCCGTCGCCGGCGTTTCCCCCCTTCCCCTGAAGGGGGGACGGAAGGGGGGTTGCCTCAGGCAGCAGGGACGCCGAGCGATTGCCGCCGGGCAGGCCTCCGGTCC
>DHGK01000316.1 GCA_002402755.1 Planctomycetes bacterium UBA4800 | reverse complement strand
GGAATGTGATGCACTGACGGCGGAGATTCGCGTGTTCGGGTTGCCCTGTGAACGGTTACCTTCCGTCTTCCCCGGACGCGGGGGCGGGGGCGGCCGCGCGGGCTCACACCCTGTACAGCACCGCCGCCGGCACGATCACCTCGAAGAGCGACGCGCCGCCGTGCACGTAGCGCGGCTGCTCGTACTTCGCGCGCTCGTCGAACTCCCGGTTCTCCGCGAAGCCGTGGTCGGCGAAGAGCAGGACGAGCGTCCTGGGCGGCAGGGCATCGAGCAGGCCCTGGAGCTTGATCGCGGCGCCCGCGAGCGCTTCCCGGTACACGTCGGGCATGCCGCCGCGCACGCCGTGGCAGAGCTCGTCGATGTACTCCACCTTCACGATCGCATCCTGGTGCCCGCCCTGAAGGTAGGCATCGCGCGTGACGATGCGCGGCCCGAAGAGGGCCGTCCCCGGCAGCTTGATCTTCGCGAGCTGCACCTCGGTCGTCGTGGGAAGGTGCGCCCACAGGGCGCGCTCCTCCACGATGCGGAACGTGGCGCCGAGGTGGGGGAGGAACTCGTCGCGCAGGCAGAGCCAGAGGTCGTAGCGCAGGCCGTCGGCGAGGATGCGCACGACCTGCGCGGGGTTGAAGACCTCGCGATGGCGGTCGACGACGTGGCGCTCGAGGTGCTCGATCCTGAGCATGTCCGCCGTGACCGGCGCGCGCATGAAGGCGGCGAAGGCGCGCTCGTGGCGCGCGCACGCGGCCGCGAGGCGCTCGCCGGCGGGCGCCGGATCGAGTGCGATCCCGAGCGCCGAAGCGACGTTGGCGAGCGCGTGCGCGCTGTAGACGGCGGGCGCCATCGCCGTGCCCAGCACGCGCTCCCAGTCGCGCGCCTCCGCCGCGGCGAGCTCGCGCTCGAGCGCCGCGATGCATCTGAGAAGCTCGGCCGCGAGCGCGGCCGCCCGGCGCGCGAGCCCGCGCTCGCGGGCAAGGTGACCGGCGGCCTCGCCTTTCTCGGGCGGAAGTTCGGGCGGCGTCGCGCCCGCGAGCACCAGGTCCAGGCCGCGGCCGAGCGCGTACCTGAGGAACGATGGAAAGGTGCGCTCTCGGAGCGCCGCCGCAAGCAGCGCGTCGCCGTCGCCGGCGATGCCGAGGCGCGCCGCGGCCTTCTCCCACACGCCCTCGGGAAGGCGCTCCTCGGTCCGCGCGATCCAGTCCGCGAGAATCTCGGGGCTGCGGTCGCGGAGATCCTGCGCGGCATCGGCAAAGGCGCCCGCCGCGTCGGGAGCGATCGTGAGCGTCTCGGGAGGGGCGTCGTGCGTGCGGCACCACGAGGCGCACAGGACCTGCCGTTGCAGCGCCGCGATGCCCTCGGCGCGGCCCTTGGCGATGAGCTCGGGAAAACGGACCCTGAACAGCGGCGGCAGAGATTCGAGCTCGTCCTCGGCGGCGCCCTCGACAATCCGCAGCACGGCGGAGGCCGGAAGGTCGCGCGCGTCGCCGAGCCAGGCCGAGAAGGCGCGGCCGAGCGCTTCGCGTGTGAACGACTTGCCGACGACCTGCGCCGTGAACTCGCGGATGTTGCGCGTGACGACCGTGAGCCCCTCCCCCAGGCTTTGCGAGAGGAGCGCCCCCGCATTCTCGGGCCAGTCCGCGGCGAGCGCGGCGCACGCGTCCGGATCGCCCGAATCGATCGAGAGAAGCCGCTCCAGGAAGCTCGCATCCTCGTGCCGGCCCGCCTCCCTGAGCCTCGGCGCGGCCGCCCGCAGCTTGCCGCCGCTCGCGCCGCCGCGCACGCCGTCGATCGCCGCGCGGAGCCGCTCGCGAAGCAGCGCCCGCAGCTCATCCGGCGGCGGCAGGTCCTGCTCGCCGGCGCCGCTGAAGCCGCACCGGCAGACGGGCGCCACCCGGAGCTCGTTGATCCTGACTCCGCGGCAGCTTCGCGCGAGGGCTGCATCGAGCTCGGTGCTCCACGCCGCCGGCGCACCTTCCTGCGCGAGCGCCGTGATGCGGCCGAGCGCCGTGAGGAGACGGTGCTCGGGCGTGGCGAGGACGGCGCGGTACGGCGCGAAGCGCTGCTCTCCGCGCGCGGCGTCATGCGCCGCGCGATAGGCCACCAGGTAGCGGTCGAGGAAACCCTCGAAGCGCGCGCGCGCCTCGCGCGCGGCCGCCTCGTCCCAGAGGATCTCGCGCGAGCCGAGCGCCTCGGCGAGCGGCGCGAGCGCCTCGTCGGCCGCCGTCCACGGCGGCGAGGCGCCGGCGAGGACGCGCCGCGCGCCCTCGATGTACTCCCGCGCCTGGAGGTGGCGGCCGATGTCGGCCGCGAGGAAGCGGCGGGCCGCACGGACCTGGCAGAGCATCGCCGCGAACTGCGGCGCGGCGGCCTCGCGGCTCAGGAAGGCTTCCAGGCCCTCGCGCGCGCCCTTCCGGTAGTCGATCGCCGCGACCGTCTCCTGGACGGCGCGCGACTTCGCGTCCAGGGCATCGAAGGGAAGCGTCTCCGCGCCCGGAAGCCCGCGGCAGCGCTTGATCTGCTGCCCGCAGTCGGCGAGCTCGCTGAGCGTCTCCTGGCCGAAGGCCTTGAGCGCCTGCCACGCCTGGTCCTGCGCGCTGAGCGATGCGAGGTCGCGGCGCCGCACATCCTCGGGGAGGTAGGAGGCGTTCTTCAGCCGTTCCCTGAGCTCCTCGGGCAGGAGGTCGCCGGCGCCGAGCGCGCGGATCGACCTGAAACCCGTCTCCGACAGCGTGTGGAATGGAATGCGCTCGTCATCGCCCCATGCGGTCGCGCTTCCCGAGGCCAGCATGGCGAGCACGAACAGCGCGAACTGCTCGCTGCACATGCCGTAGGGGCCGCGCCGCAGGAACCGCTCGGCATCGGCGTAGGGCAGGCGCCCCCGCGGCGCCTCGGCGATGAGGGCGCAGAGAGCCTTCACCGCCGGGCTGCGCTCGATGTCCACGCGGAGGGCGAAGCCCTGCGGCGTCTTGTTGAGGATGCCGAGCGGCTTGAGGTAGCCCTCGATGACCGCCTGCAGCGTGCGCGAGCCTTCCGGGGCGAGAAGCCCCGGGATGAAGAAATGCCGCATGAGCTCCGCGAACCGGCCCGCGAGGCTCACCTCGGTCTTCGGCGCGATCGAGCGGTGGCGCGGGTGGCGGCGCTCCAGCGCCCTGTCGGCGGCGCGGTTGACGAGCTCGTTGAACTCGACCATGCCGAAGGTCGACGGGTCGATCGTCTCGCGGGGCAGGACCAGGCTGCCGCGGAAGTACAGGCCGCGGATCTGTTCTCGGATCAGCGGGATGTTCTCCTTGATGGCCTCATCGAGGCGTTCCTCCAGCATGCGCGCCGCCGCCGTCTGCTCCTCCCTGTACGTCGCGCGCAGCACCAGCCGCGCGCAGTGCTCCCGGAGCGCGGCGGGCTCGGGCGCGTGCGGCAGCCAGAACGCGAGGGGAAGGTCGGCCGGCAGCTCGGCCGCGAACGCCGCCGCGGGGTCGCCCTCGAAGACGTCGAGCGGCATGCCCATGAGCAGCACGAAGTCGGCGGCGCCCGACTCGATGCGCTCGCGCGCCGCGGCGAGATCCTGGGCCGTGAGCGCCGCCAGATGCCAGAGGAAGACCTCGGCGCGGCGCCGCGTGCCCTGCCACCTGCAGGCGACGGTCATGGCGCTCCTCGGGCCGAGCCGGGCGAGCGGCAGGTCCTGCCCGTCGAAGAGCGGCAGCAGCTCGGCCGTGATGCGCGGGTCGGCGAAGTTGAGGCGCTCGGCCGTGTCGCGGATCTTCTGGGCGAGGACGGCGAGCATGTCGGCCTGGGGCTTGACGCGGTAGACGTCATCGACCGGCGCGGGGCCGGGCGCGCGCTCGATGTACGCGCCCTCCCGTTCCATGTGCTTGAGGATGCCGGCCAGGTACTCGTAGTTGGCGGAGGGGTCCAGGTCGGTGACCGAGTCGGCGAGCAGCCGGGCGAGCTGCCGCACGGTCGGCTTCTTCTCCCGCGGGCTCATCTCCCCCAGGATGAGGAGCTTCAGGGCGCGCAGGGCCGTCGCGCGGGTGCGCGCGTCCGGGAACAGGCGCTCGGCCTCGCGGGCGAAGTACCGGTAGACCGTGTCGACGAGCGGCCGGCACGCGGCAAGCTCTCGGATGCGGACCTCGAAGTGGTCGAAGATGCGGTCGGCGGTCAGGAGCGTCGCCGCGGGCGCGCCGAGCATGCCCTTGATCGCGCGCAGCGGATCGCCCGCGATCTGCGCGTGAATGAAGTCGACGACGCCGCGGTGCTGGCTGAAGAGCGGCCGCAGCTCGTCCAGCAGGGCCAGCGTGCCGGGGTGGACCGGGTACAGCGCCGCGAAGGTCGCGGCCGTGAAGCCGATCTCGCCGAAGGCTTCGGTGAGCGCGTCCCACAGGGCGGCGAGCTTCGCCTCGGCGCCGGGCTTCTTGCGCACGAGGCGCTTGGTGATCAGCTCCTCCACGTGGCGCCCCGAGAGCCTGAAGCGCACCGGGTAGCGGTCCTTGATCTTGTGGAACGTCTCCTGCCTGACCTGCCCGGTCTCCTCGATCCACTCCTGGAGCGTCGCGAGGACCCAGTACGGCCCGGTGCTCGTGCGCTCGCCGAGGAACTGGAGGAAGCGGATGTCCTCCTGGAACGCGCGGTCGTCGGGCTTGGAGCGCAGGAACTCCGAGAGCTCGTCGATGAGGAGCGCCAGGCCGCCGCCGCCGAGGCGCTCGGCGAGCGCGTCCCAGAGCGCCTTGCGTCCCGGGCGGAGCCGGTAGGGGAGACCGTGGCGCGCGATGAGCTCGCCGAGCAGTGCGGCCGACTCGGGCGCGAAGAGCGCGCCGGCCTCGACCCGTTTCTCCGCGAGGAACGCCGCGAGCTCGGCCGCGCGGGTCTCCTCGATGCTCCGGCGGATGTCCGCGAGCGCGGCGGCGTCGGGCGGCGCGAAGAGCGGAGAGCCGCGGGCGCGGCAGTGCGCGCTCAGGGCATCGACGACGATGTCCTCGAGGCGCTCGCGCGCGTCGTAGTCGACGAGGGAGACGGCGACGGCGGCGGCGGCGGGAGGGACGGCGCTCCTCCCGAGCTGCGCCGCAATGCGGCCGTATGCCGCCTCGTCGCCGAGCACGCGGGCGAGGACGGCGAGGAGGTGCGACTTGCCCGAGCCGAAGTTGCCCTGCAGGAAGAAGCCGCAGCCCTCGCGCCGCTCGATCGCGCCGAGCACGACGTCAAGGACGTGCGCCGCATCGGCCGTGAGGAGGAAGCCCTCGACCAGGTCGCGGGCGAGCGCCTCGTCCTGGAGGTCGCCGAGGCGCACGACGGTGCGGACGCGCGGGGCCTCGACGATGTCGCCGACCGTGAGCCCGGGTTTCATGACGCGTGCTTCCTGCGCAGACCGTGGAGGAACATCTGATCGGGGTGGCGGGCGAGCGCCTCGTCGATCGCCTTGACGATCTCCTCGGCGCCCGATGCGCGCTTCATCGCGGCAAAGAGCGCGTTGCGCACGTACCGGTCCGACGGATCGGCGACGAAGAGCGGCCGCAGGAACTGCACGGCCTTGTCATCTGCGCCGGCCTTCGCGTACGCGAAGCCGGCCTGCCTGCGCCAGTAATCGTTGCCCGGGTCGAGCCTGGCCGCCTCCTCGAACTCGCGCGCGGCGCCGGCCATGTCGCCGTCGCTCTTGAGGCGCTTGGCGTAGATGCCGCGGAGCTGCGGATCGAACCTGCGCTCGCCGACGGCGAGCAGGCTCTGGAGGGCCTCGGCGGGCCGATCGGCGCTCTTGAGCTCGAGCTGCATGCGGCGCGCCCATTCGTTGCCCGGCTCCCTGGCGAGCAGCGCATCGAGCGTGCGGCGGGCGTCCTCGATGCGGCCCGCATACCGGTAGAAGCGCGCGGCGCGCCCGAGAAGCCACGCATCGGCGGGGAAGCGGCCGAGCGCGTCGGCGATGAACGCGGCGGCCTCGTCCGTTTTCTTGCTCCCGGCCAGCGCATCGATGACCAGCCCCGCGAGGTACGCGCCGGGATTGATGCGGTAGGCTTCGTTGAGGCGATCGAGCGCCTCGGCGGGGCGCTGATCCTGGAGCGCGACCTGCCCGAGCACGGTCAGGGCGAGCGGATCGGGCCCGAATTCCTCGAGGACCTCCTCGGCGAGCGCCGCCGCGTCGTTGCGCCGGCCCTCGCGGCGCGCGATCTCGGCGAGGAGCGCCTGCAGGGCCGCCGTGCGCCCGGCGGCCGCGATCGCCTCGTTCACCTCCTGCGCCGCCTGGGGGAGATCGCCCCGGCCGATGGCCTGCCAGGCAAGCTTGATCTTGAGCTGAACGAGGGGGTCGGACACGCTCTCTGCTCCGTGCGAATCGACCGGATGAACGCGGCGCAACAAGGCGATGATAGGTGGCCGCGGAAAGTTGTTCAATGGCGGGCCGAACTCGGGATGGCGGGCCGAACTCGGGCAGGCCTCGCGCCCGGGCGCTCGCCGGAGTCACCGGTTCGCGGGCGGAGCGGGCTCGGTCCGGCTGGTTTCGCCGTCGGCTGCATCGTACGCCCTGCAGAACGGACAGCAGCGCTCCACGCGGCGCATGACGCGGGCGTACCCGCTGTTCGGGAAACGGCGCCTGGCGATGCACAGCGGGCAGATCGCGCACACCGCCGCCAGGGAACGCGCCAGAAAGGAGTACGGTTTCATGGCCATAGCTTCCTCACCTTGTCGCCGAGCAGCGCCGCCAGCACGTTGTCGCGCGGGAAGGAATGACCGAGGTGCTGGCGGAAGCCCTCGGCGTAGGCCGTGCCGATGCGCGCGCCGCGCGCGGCGCTCCACTGCTTCATGGTCTCTATGTAGGCATCGATGCCGTGGTGCTTCCTGAGCCACTCGCGCTGGCTTGCGTGGCAGGCCAGGAGCGCCGTCTTCGTCTCCATCGCCGCGCTCACATCGACGGCGAACATGGGCTCGACCGGCCTCCCGAGGTGATCGGTCAGCTCGATGGGGTCGGCGTACAGGAGGCACGGCACCTTCGCGAGCGGCGGCGCGGCGTCGGGCCTGCGCGTGTCGTAGAGCGGCACCGGCGCATTGAAGCACGCGTCGCGGACGAGCGCGCTCGCCATCTCGTGGTCCGCCATGTAGTCCTGCGGCGAGGCGGTCATGACGACGTCGGGCGCGGTGCGGCGCAGGAGCTCGGCGGTCTCCCGCCTGAGCCCGTCGCGGAACTCGAGCTCCAGGTCGTGCTGCATGAGACAGACGTAGCGAGCGCCGAGCATTGCTGCGGCGGCGGCGGCCTCGGCCGGGCGAATGCGGCCGATCTCCTCGCGTGTGTGCGTGGCGCTGCCGCAGTCGCCGTTCGTGAACGTCGCGAGCGTGAGCTCGTGGGCGGGGGCGAGAAGCGCAAGGGTGCCGCCCATCAGGAACTCGATGTCATCCGGGTGTGCGTGAATGGCGAGAATCCGCACGCTGCCTCCTTTGCGGCGCCGCACAAGCAGTGTACCGGCGGCCGGCCGCATGCCGCAAGGCCGGGTGCGCGCCGAAGTTTCCCGTGCGGTAACCGTTCACGGTTTTCTCGCCGTGCTTGGATGCGCAGGCGTGCGGCATCTGACGGAAAAGAAACC
>DHGK01000079.1:32391-51543 GCA_002402755.1 Planctomycetes bacterium UBA4800 | reverse complement strand
TCGACTTCCAGAACTCGTGCGTCGTCCCCTTGGGGATGACGGCGATCTGCAGGGTCTTCGAGCCCTGGGGACCGGAGGCGTCCGTGGACTTCCGGCCGCAGGCCGGGAAGGCCAGAGCCAGACAGGAACAGGCGATCAGGACCTTGATGGGGAAGGCTCTCATGGCCTCAGTATACCTTGGAAGGAATCGGCCCGTCAAAGAGGTCCCGGAAAGAACAGGGGGGGAACCGCCTTCGGGGAAATCCGCTTCCGCGAAGGTGGTCCCCCGTCCTGGCCGGGAACCGGGGCTCCCGGCGATGTCCGCCCGGAAGAAGAGGCTTACTTCTTCTTCAGGATGGGCATACCGGTCTTGGTCGTCTCCTGGACGATGTAACCGGCGGGGACGGCATCCAGAGCGCCGGGCCGCTCGTCGCGGGCGAAGAAGTAGATCATCTGCTTCCGGCCGCCCTTGAGGAGAACTTCCTTGGAGTGCAGGATGTAGTTGACCCCGCGTGAATTCTTGAATACGTACGCCATGTCCGTTACCTCCGATAAAGATTTTTATATGTCGTCAGAACTTGTAACCCAGATCGATGCCGAATAGGTGGGCCTGCGTCTTGAACGTCCCCTGGAAGATGTCGGGCCTCTCGCTCGTCCGTTCGCGGAAGTTCTCGAACTGGTAGGCGAAGTCGAGGGTCAGCCTGCCGAGCTTGTAGCCGAACCCGCAGGTCAGGGTGGTCCGGTCGGCATCCGGCAGGCTCGTGTCCATGGTCGAGGCGGGCTGGGGGCTCTTGTCGAAGGCGAACCCGGCCCGCAGCGCCAGGCGGTCGGTGGCCATATATTCCAGTCCCGTCCGGGCGATGTACGAGTCCTTCCACAGCGTCGGCACGGTGAGGTCCTCGGTCAAGGCCAGGTCCGGGACCTCGAAATGGAACGTGTAGGAATCGTAGGAGCTCCAGAAGAAGTAGTGGAAGTCGACCGCCCAGACGAGCTTTCGGGACAGGTCGAAGGACACCCCCAGCGTCACGAGGTCGGGGAAGTCGAAGCTGGTCTCGCCCGTTCCGGCGAAAGGGGTCTCGTAGACGGGGATGTTCAGAGAGACGGTGCCCTTGTAGTCCAGGGTGAAGCGGCTGCGGTAATTGAGCCCGACGCGGTACCCGTTGCCCTTGTAGAGGAGCCCGGCGTTGAAGCCGAACGCGGTGCCGTCGACATCGACATCGGCCGGGACGTCGAGGCCCGACTCCCCCATCATCATGTATCGGGTGATGGATTGGGTCAGCTTCGAATAGATGAACGACACGCCCAGCCCGAGGGAGAAACGGTCGGTGAGCTTGTAAGCGACGGCCGGGTTGACGCAGAACGTGATCATGTCGCTCTTGGTCCCGAGATAGCGCCAGGGGAAGGTCTCGGGCTCGGGCCACTCGATGCCCAATCCGTAGGGAGAGGTGACGCCGAGGCCGATGACGGTCTTGTCGTTCTCCCTGAGCTTGGTGACGAGCGGCGTGAAGTCGCTGTCGCCGCTCGCGATCACGAAGAAGTTGACGTGGTCCTTGGAGTAGCACAGGTCGATGGCATCGACGACCATGCGGATGTCGGCGCTGTTCTTGCCGCTGTAGCGGCGCTTCGGCACGTAGATCAGCTCGACGCCGGCCTCGTGCAGCGGCCGCTTGTAGTCCGTGTAGCCCTCCCAGTCGGCGTAGGCGCGCTTGACGATGATGCGGCCCTTCTCGACCAGGCGCTGCAGGATGGGCCCGATCTCGAAGGACGGGTAGCGCGCCTCCTTGACGCCGAGGGCGAGGTTCTCGAAATCGAAGTACACCGCGAGCTTGAATTCGTCCGACATTCATTCCTCTTGTGAAGTTCTATTCACGCAAAAGCCCTTTTTCGTTGCCGCTGTTATCGCACACGCCCCGCGCCGGCGCAAGGCGTCCGGGCCCTGCCAGCCTTGCCCGGAGCATCAGGAGCAGCTTGCGCCACGCGGGCAGCCGGAACCGCCGGTCGAGCACCGCGAAGCCCCCGCGCTCCATGGCGCCGAGCAGCGCGCCGTAGATCAGCGCCAGCGCGCGCGGGCAGGCGACGGCGTCCGCGGCCAGCAGCGGCCACAGCCCGTCCGCGTACTCGAAGTAACGCCGCGCCCGGCCGGCCTCGAAGGCCAGCAACCGCCGCAGCTCGATGCCGGTATTATCGGCTCCCAGCGCCGTTTCCTGGACGGCGAAGCGGGCCATGTCCTCGCCGGGGAGGTACACGCGCCCCCGCCGGAAGTCCTCCTTCACATCACGGATGATGTTCGTGAGCTGCATGGCGTAGCCGAGCGCGATCGCGTACGCGCGCGCCTCGGGGCGCGCGTGGCCGAAGACCTCGATGCACGCCAGGCCCACGGCAGAGGCGACGCCGAAGAGGTAGCGCTGCAGATCGCCGAAGGAGGCGTACCTGGCGACCGCCAGGTCCATGAGCACGCCGTCGATGATCCACTCGAGATGGCGCGGCGAGATCGGATAGCGTTGCATGGCATCCGCCAGGGCGAGGGAGACCATGCGGTCGGCCTCGGAATCCGCGCCCGCGCCCCGCGCGATGCGCTCGAACCGCCCGCGGATGGCCCCGGGCGGGGGGCGCGCATCGTCCTCCGCGTCCACGGCGTCGTCGAGCAGGCGGCAGAAGGCGTACAGCGCGTACACGGCGCGCCGCTTCCCGGGGGGCAGCAGCATGAATCCCCAGTAGAAGTTGCGCGCTTCCCGCTTGACGAGCCGGGCCGTGAATTCGAGCGCCCCCGTGAGATCGGTGTCGGTCATAGAGCACGTGCGGGCCCTGCCCGCGCATCCGGGTCCGGACGGCGCGCCGCGGCGACGGGCGCGCGGCGCGCCGAGCCGATTGTAACAGATCCCGCCCGCGGCGCGAGGAGCGCCGTCCCGAGGGCCCGCCTCTTTTCTGTGCGCTCCTCGCCCCGTGCGGCCGATAACATGGATGCCTCCGCCGGTGCCGGCGGAGGGTACGCGACGGAGAAGGCGCGATGTTCACACGGTGTGCCGCCGCCGCGCGCGACGCCAGTCTCGCGCTCGGCGACTTCGGCATGTTCACATGGCGGAGCCTCAAGGCCTGCGTGCGCACGCCGCCCAGGCTGCGGCACGTTCTCGCCCAGATGGATCGCATCGGCGTCGATTCGCTGACGATCGTCAACGTGTGCGCCATCTTCATCGGCATCGTCATGACGCTCCAGACGGCGCTCGAGCTCGTGCGGTTCGGCGCGCATCTCTACATCAGCCGCATCGTCGGGCTCGCGTTTCTGCGCGAGCTCGGGCCGGTGTTCACCGCGCTCATGATCTCCGGCCGCGTGGGGAGCGGCATCGCCGCGGAGCTCGGCTCCATGCAGGTGACCGAGCAGGTCGATGCGCTCCGCGCGATGGGCGCCGATCCCTTCAAGCACCTCGTCGCGCCGCGCCTCATCGCCACGGCGGTCATGGTGCCCGTGCTGACGATGCTCGCGGACCTGCTCGGCATTGCGGCGGGCATGGTCACGGCGTACGTGGCGCTCGGCATCGGCCCGGCCCAGTACATGGCGGCGTGCCTGGAGTCGATGGCGGCGCTCGACATCGTGTCGGGGCTGGCCAAGAGCGTCCTCTTCGGCGGTCTCATCGGGTTCATCGCGACGTACATCGGGCTGTCGACGGAGCGCGCGACCGAGGCCGTGGGGCGCTCGACGACGAAGGCGATGGTCGCCTGCGCGTACGCGATTCTGGTGGGCGATTTCCTGCTCACCAAGACGTTCTTCCTGCTGGCGTGAACGACATGCACGGATTCCGGTTCGTCGAGGTTCAGAAGTCGTTCGGGAGCAACCGCGTCCTGCGGGGGATCGACCTGGAGGCGGCGCAGGGCGAGTGCGTGGTCATCATCGGCGGCAGCGGGAGCGGGAAGAGCGTCATGCTGAAGCTCATAACCGGGCTGCTCGCGCCCGACCGCGGCCGCGTGTTCGTGCTGGACGCGGAGGTCTCGGCGATGCGCGAGGAGGACCTGGTCCCCGTCAGGCGCCGCGTGGGCATGCTGTTCCAGGGCGGCGCGCTCTTCGACTCGCTCTCGGTGTTCGAGAACGTCGCGTTTCCCCTGCGCGAACAGGGCGGGCGGTCGGAGGCCGAGATCAGGGCCGCCGTGGAGGAGAAGCTCGGCGACGTGGGCCTGGAGGGCATCGGGGATCGGGCGCCGTCGGAGCTGTCGGGGGGCATGCGCAAGCGCGTGGCGCTCGCGCGCACGATCGCCATGAACCCCGACATCATCCTGTACGACGAGCCGACGACGGGCCTGGACCCCGCGAACGCGAAGCGCATCAGCCTGCTCATCAAGAACCTGCACGCGAAGCTCCGCGCGACGACGTGCATCGTGACGCACGACATGGAGTGCGCGCGCATCGTGGGCGGCCGGTTCGCGTTCCTGTCCGGCGGCAGGATCCTGGTCGACGGCCCGCTCCGGGACATCGAGAAGTACGACGCCGGGGAATTGCGGGCGTTCCTGGGCGCGGAGGGAGGTCTGGAATGAACGGCGCGCTGGGACTGTCGCCCGCCCCGCGGGTGGGCTTCGTGATGTTCGCGGGCCTCTTCGTGCTGACCGTGGGGCTGTACCTGGTCGCGCTGCGGCCGACGGTCGTGGGCGACCTCGTGCCGTTCATCTCGTACTTCGCGGAGACCGGCGGCCTGCGCAAGGGCGCGCCCGTGTGGATCGGGGGCGTCGAGGTCGGGACGGTCCAGAACGTGGGCTTCGCCGATGCGGAGATGCGCGCGGCGCTCAAGAAGGAGATCGTGGTCACGCTCGCGATCGGCCGGCAGTTCCGCGACCGGATACGGGAGGATGCCGTGTGCCGCGTGAAGACCCGCGGGCTCCTCGGCGAGAAGTACGTCACGATCAAGGCCGGGACGGCGCTGAGCGACGAGGTCCCCATCGGCGGCGTGATCCGCTCGGAGGAGGCCAGCGACATCACCGATGTCATGACCACGGCCGGCGAGACCGTCGAGACGACGGCGGTCGAGGCGGCGCTGCTCCTCAAGGAGCTGCGGCGCATCGTCACCGAGGTGGAGAAGAAGGAGGGGACGCTCGGCAAGATCCTCCTGAGCGACGAGTTCTACCGGGACATGTTCGCGCGCATCGACCGCATCGTCGAGGAGCTGTCGCAGGAGCTGACGGCGCTGAACTCGACGCTCAAGAACGAGATCGGCGCGTTCCGCACGGGCCTGGGCGATTCGCTCGCCCGCGTCGAGCACGAGGTCGTCATGACGACGGAGGACGTGCGGGAGACGTCGGCGCGGCTCCGGAGCGAGCTGGCCGAGGTCGGCGCGCTCGCCAGGGAGGTGCGCGAGGGCCGCGGCGCGGCCGGCATGCTGGTCAGGGACGACGCGTTTGCGCGGGATCTCGGCGAGGCCGTCCGGAGCCTCGGGGATACGGCCGAGCGCATCGCCTCGGTGTTCAAGAAAATCGATGATGGCGAGGGCACGATGGGGCTGCTCGTGAACGACCCGGAGGCCTACATGAGCCTGCGCGACCTCTTCGAGGGCATCCAGGCATCGTGGCTCCTGCACCGCGCGGTCAGGGAGGCGGAGGCGACGGGCCGCGAGCTGCGGATCGAGCGGCGCCGCGAGGCGGAGAAGGGAGAGTGACATGCGACACGCATGCGTGATGGCCGGCGCCGTGCTCGGCGCGGCCCTGGGGTGCGCGAGCACGAACGAGGCGCTGCTCCGGAACGCCGTCGCCGGGGCGGGCCTCCCGCGCGAGGTCGAGGGCTTCCGCATCAGCCTGGGCAGGCTCAAGGGCTCGATGGCGATGTTCCGCTACGTGCGCGCGACGCCGCCGGCGGAGTTCTGGGTGCTGCGCTTCGAGCGCGATCCCGCCGAGCAGCAGCCGGCGGCGTTCACGGAGCTGGACTCGCTGCTCGCGACCATGGGGCAGGGCAAGCAGGAGTTCGCCGTGGCGGAGAAGACGCGCTTCCTGGCCGATCGAGTCCGGCCCGTCAAGGCGGCGTACTACACGTTCCAGGAGGACGGCGCGCGGCTCGAGGGCTGCTTCTGCGTCTGGGAAGAGCCGGGCGGGGGCCGCGTCTTCGCGCTCAACTGCATCGCGGACGAGAAGCCCGCGCCGGCGCTGATCGAGCGGCTGCTCGAGGAGTGCGGGGCGGGGTAGGGCGCGCAAGGGCCGCGAGGACGGCACGCCGCGAAGAGACTGAGGCTGCCAAGACGGACGCAGCCACGAAGGCACGAAGGCACGAAGGGTCTCGGGCGCAACCCGAGCGTGCGGTGGTTCACCGCTGATCCTTGGTGTCTTCGTGTTTTCGTGGCATCGTCCTTCCGTCCTCCCCGGANNATGCGGGGGGCGGCCGCGCGAATCGCCGACGCCGGTCAGGGGTTCCGGTCACTCCTCCCGGGCCCCGAGAATCCTCGCCTTCAGCGCCTCGCGCTCCTCGTCCGGCATGGGCACCCACTGGGTCGTGTGCAGGCGGCGCTCGATGTCCTCGCCGCCCGCGACCAGGCTCGTCACGTGCTTGCCGTTCGCGTTGAAGACGTGCGTGCGGCCGCGCGGCCCGAGCACGATGCAGGTCGTGCTCCGGCGGTCGTTGAAGAAGTCCCCCTTGCCGGCGCGCGCCGTGTCGCTCAGGGCGTTCGCGGCCGGGCGTGACGGATCGCGGTGCCGCAGCCGGGCGTGCTTCGTCCGGCGCGACTCCTGCCGGTAGATCTTCTCGATGCCGGCGGCGGCGTGGCGGAGGCAGCTCACGATCTCGCGGTCGCGTTCCGGGCCCGGGCGCCTGAGGCCGAGGTCCCGTATGCGGCCCCGCACTTTCTGGAAGAGCTCGGCGAGACGTTGGTCGGGCATGTGGACGACCGCCTCGACGAGGTGCCCGCCCGCCGGCGTCCTGCCGACGATGTTCAGCGCCAGGGCCGGCGTGCCGCGTCCCGCGCGCGATTCGACGACCTGCAGGGTGACAGCCGTTTTCCGGGCGCCGTCATCGCCGCCGAGGAGAAAGTAGCCGACGGCCGCCTGGCACAGGATCCGGAAGGTCGTCGAGGTCGCGCCGAACTCGGCAAGCTGCCTCTTCGTGAGAAGGCCGCCGTGCATGAACAGCGTGAAGGGACGCGGCGGCTCCTCGTGGAGCTCGTGGACGCGCGGCGTCTTGACTGCCAGGCAGAACGACGCGAACTCCTCCCAGCGCGGCAGCCCGTTGGGCTCGTAGCCGGCGAAGACCGCGCGCGAGTGGGGAGGCGCCGCGTGTGCGCAGCGCGCCGAGTCGCACCAGAAGCAGTACACGTGTCCCGGAACGAGCGGGCTGCGGGCCGCGACGCGCTGCGCGATCTCCTCCTCCATGCGCTCGGTGAGCAGGGCGGCGAACGCGGCCGCGGCCCTCTCGCGCTCGGCGGAGTGGACGCTCGCCCGGATCTGGAGATCGATCTCCGCGGGGGCGGGCGCTTCGGTTCTGCGCCTGAGAAGCTCGGCGTGGAGCTTCTCGATGCGCTCGTAGATCTCGAGCGCAAGCTGCGCGGTCGTGTCGCGCGCGGGGCGCCGGCGCCTGCGGTGTGCCATGGCCATCAACGTACCGCAAAAGGGAGCACCCCTCCAGGCCCGAGGCGCCGCACGGGCGCGCCGAGGCGCTCCAATCGCGCCCTCCCCGAGCTTGACACGACCGGACAGCGGTGTTAAAATAGATTTACAAAGATATCTCAAGCCATTGTGCTATAACGGTTTACGTTTGCGCGATGTCGTGCGGATCGGCGCTGCGCGGCATGTGAATCGCGGTTGACGGCGCCGCGGCGCATTCCGGAGGCTCGGTCATGCTTGTCAACGAGCGAAAACCTCCGCAGCTCATCATAAAGGACGGGGAGGGAGAACGCCGCTTCCAGATCTCGAAGGACGTGACCACGATCGGGCGCTCGGCCGAGAACGACATCGAAGTGGGCGACCTGAGCAGCTCGCGCCGGCACTGTCAGATCGTCAGGCAGGGGGCGAGGTGGGAGATCGTCGACCTGGAGAGCCGCAACGGGACCCTCGTCAACGGCATCCTCGTCATGCAGAAGGAGCTCGCGCCGGGCGATCTCATCGAGATCGGCCGCACGCGCCTCTTCTTCCACGAGGAGAACGTTCCGAGCGGGCTGCCCACGCTGCGACTCGACACGGCCTACTTCCTCGACCCGCTCGCCGGCCTGCCCCAGGAGGGGCAGGTCGAGGCCCTGAAGCGCGAGCGCGAGCTTTTCCTGCGGATCCTGGAGATCGTCAAGCTGCTCAACACCAAGCGCGTCCTGAAGGACGTGCTCGGGAGCATCCTGGAGTGCATCCTGGACATCACGGCGTGCGAGCACGCCCTGGTGCTGCTCAAGGATGACGCGACGGACGCCTTCGCGCTGCGCGCCTTCCGGAAGATGGAGAGCGGACTCGCCGGCCGCGAGGCCGAGCTCGTCGCCCGCATGCTCGTCCCGCTCCTCATCGAGACCGGGCACGCGCTGATCTGCACCGATGCGGACCGCGACGAGCGCTTCCTGGGGCTGGGCGAGATGGCGGACCTCGCCCCGCGATCGTTCCTGTGCCTGCCGCTCCTGGTGGGCGATGAGACGATCGGCATGGTGTACGTCGACAACCACCACGAGGAGGGCGAGCTGGGCGAGCACCACCTGCGTCTCTGCGAGATCCTCGCGGCGCAGGGCGCGGTCGCCATCCTCAACGCGCGGCTCTTCGAGGAGAACCGGCGCCGCGAGCGGGAGCTGGAGGAGGCCAAGGCCAAGCTCGAGAAGGTGACGACCGAGCTCAAGGCGCAGATCATGTGCAAGGCCGAGACGCTGGATGAGGCCGTCCGGATCGCGACCGGCGCGGCGCGGCCGGCGTTCGTGCACTCGTACGACGAGATCGTGACGGCGAGCCCCCGCATGTACAAGGTGCTCGAGATGGTCGACAAGGTCGCCGAATCGAGCGTGCCGGTCCTTGTCGAGGGCGAGAGCGGCACCGGCAAGGAGCTGGTCGCGCGCGCCGTCCATTTCGCGAGCCCCCGCGCGCGCGAGCGCTTCGTCTCGGAGAACTGCGCGGCGATTCCGGCGAACCTGCTGGAGAGCGAGTTCTTCGGGTACGAGCGCGGCGCGTTCACCGGCGCGACGCGCGCCAAGCCCGGGCTCTTCGAGCTCGCGCACAACGGCACGCTGTTCCTGGACGAGATCGGCGACATGCCGCTCGCGCTCCAGAGCAAGTTCCTGCGCGTGCTCCAGAACGGGGAGCTCCGGCGCGTGGGCTGCAACAAGACGGTCAAGGTCGATGTGCGCATAATCTCGGCGACGAACCAGAATATCCGCGAGCTGGTGCGCGCCGGACGGTTCCGCGAGGACCTGTACTACCGCCTGAACGTCATCACGATCGTGCTGCCGCCGCTCAGGGAGCGGCCCGAGGACATCCCGCTCCTCATCGCGCACTTCCTCGGGAAGATCGCCGCGCGCACGGGGCAGCCCGTCAAGGCGCTCGCGTCCGAGACGCTGCAGTTGCTGCAGTGCTACGAGTGGCCGGGCAACGTCCGGGAGCTGCACAACGAGCTGGAGCGCCTCGCCGCCCTCGGCGCGGAGGAGATCGCCGCCGACCTGGTCGGCGAGAACATCAGGAAGGCGGGGGCGTCGCCGGCGCGCCACGCCGGCCGGCCGCTCAAGGACATCGTGAAGCTCGCGATCGAGGAGATCGAGGAGGATGTGATCAGCGCCACCCTCCAGGAGCAGGGCTGGAAGAAGACCACGACGGCGACGCTGCTGGGGATCTCGCGTCCGACGCTGGACAGCAAGATCGAGAAGTACCGCATCCGCCGTTCGCGGTGACGTGCGCGGCGCGGGAGGAAAACGGCATGGCGAAGATCTACTGGCGCGGCCGTCCGCCGGTGGCGCCCGGCGAGTACGAGCTCGGCGACGCGACGACGATCGGCCGCGCGAAGGAGAACGAGGTCGCGCTCCTCGACGTGCGCCTGAGCCGCCGCCACGCGCGCATCGTGCGCGAGGGCGATGCGTACTACCTGGAGGACCTCGAGAGCCGCAACGGGACGCAGCTCAACGGCGAGGCCGTGACGCGCGCGGCGCTGGCGCGGGGCGACACGATCGAGATCGGCGACACGGCCATCAAGTTCGACGAGCCGTTTCCGGACGACGAGACTGCGGCCGAGGCCGCGGCCTCGGCGCCGCCGTTTCTCGTGCACATGGAGGACGGCGCGGGCGGCGAGGCGATCCCGCTCGCCGGGGAGCGCGCGGCGGTCGGCCGGTCGTCCGACAACGAGATCGTGCTCGCCGATGCGCGCGTGTCCTCGCACCACGCGGTCATCTTCAGGGAGGGGAAGACCTGGTGGATCGAGGACCTGAAGAGCACCAACGGCACGACGATCGGCGAGGAGCGCATCGCGCGGGCGCCGCTCGCGCACGGCGCCGTCGTCGGCTTCGGCGGGGTCAGGCTCCGCTTCCTGCTGCCCGGCTTGCCGGAGCCGCCGCCCCCGCCGCGCGAGCCCGCGCCGGCGGCGCAGGCGGCGGACGGCGCGGAGCACCGCGCCGTGCTGACCGCGGTGACGCTCGCCGCGCTCGCGGCCGTGTTCTTCGGGGGATGGGGCGCCGCGCAGCACTTCTTCGTCGGCGGCGCGGTCGAGACCGCGGCGCCCGGGAATCTCGTCGGCTCGCACTTCTCCTTCGAGGAAGGCGCGAAGGCGCCGCTCGGGTGGAGGGCGCTGCCGGGCGCCGTGCTCGATCGCGTGCCGGGAGGGTTGCCGCCCGGCCGCTTCGCGGGGAGGGTGCGCGCGGACGAGGATCGGCCGGGCGCGGCCGCCATCGTGGAATGCGCCGAGACCTGCACCGTGGTGCCGTCGTCGGCGTACACGCTCCAGGGCGTGTGCACGCACGAGGGCGAGGGCGCGTGCGGCCTGGCGGTGGCGTGGCTGGAGGGGGAGGACGTCATCGAGGTCTCCTACGGCGACCTGTGCGAGAGCGGCGCGCGGCTGGCGGCCGCCGACACGTTCACGTGCCCGCCGCGCTGCGAGCGGGCGCGCGTGCTGCTGCTCGGGTTCGGCGGCACGGCGACCTTCGACCGCATCGAGTTCGCCGGGAACGACGCGCCCGAGGAGGCGGGCCTGTCGGCGGCGGCCGGCGAGTTCGCGCTGCGGATTGACAGGACGGGCGCGTTCGATGTGCACCTCGGCAAGGAGCGCGTGCTCGGCGCCGTGCGGCTTCACTTCGGCGCCGGCGTGCGCGGCTTCAAGGAGCTCCCCGGCCAGCGGCTCGGGTTCGGAAGCGTGCGGGCGGAGGGCGAGGGCGCGCCGGCCGCGGCGGTCGCGCGCAGCGTGTTCGTGCCGGAGACCGGCGCGTGGGTGACCGTGCAGACCCGGAGCACGCTCACGGAGGAGGGCGGCACGGTCGCGTGGCGTTTCCCCAGGAGCGCGGGCCTGGAGAAGGCGCGCGTGGCGATCGCCTTCAAGCTGCCCGAGGATCCGCTGGACGGCGGCAAGCGTTTCACCGTCTACGGCCCCGGCGGAAGGCGGGCGGCCGCGTCGAGCGAGCTCTCGGGGATGAGCGCCGGGGAGATCGCGATCGGCAACGTGACGTTCCAGGGTTCGGCCGCTCGCAGGCACCGCGTGGTCGTGGCGTTTCCGGGGGCGGGGACGCTGCTCGCGCAGGGCGGGGAGCTGGTCTTCCACGTGGAGAAGGAGCTCGAGCTCAAGCTCGCGCAGGAGATGTACGAGCTCGCCGTGAGCTGGTCGTTCGAGTCGGCCTACGAGGAGCGCGAGGTGGACGAATCGATCGCCGAGGCCCGGAAGCTCGCCCGCCAGGGGAGGGAAGGCCGCGCCATTGCCCGCCTCCAGGAGGCGGCGGCGCTCGCCGGCTCGACGCCGGGGGCGGCCGCGCGCATCGCGGCCGTGCAGAAGGAGCTGCGCCGCGAGGGCGCGCGCCTGCTCGCGCAGGCCGAGGCCCTGTCGGCGCAGCTCGCCGCGCGCGAGGATCCGGTCGTGGCGCGCGCGCTCCGGGATGTGCTCGACGAGATCGCGCGGCGCTACGAGGGGTTCGCGGAGGTGACGGCCGCGGCCAAGGCGATGGCGTCGAAGCAGTCGCTGCAGGCGCGGGGCGCGACCGCGCAGCGCGAGGAGACCCGCAGGGATGATGCGCTGGCTCGGGCGAAGGCGCTGATCGCCAGGCGCAGCTTCGCCGCCGCGGCCGTGACGCTCGGCGCGCTGCTCGAGGGGGCCGGCGGCGGGGCGGGCCTGCCGGCGGAGATGCGGCGCGCCGTGACGGACCAGCTCGACGAGTGCCTGCGGCATTTGAAGAGCAGGGCGGAGCTGCCGCCGGTGCCGCCGGCGCCCGCGAAGGAGGCCGTGGAGTGAGCATGTGGTACGCCGGCAACAGCCGCGTCGGACTGGACATCGGGACCCATATGGTCCGTGCCGCGCAGGTCGTGCGCGCCGGGAAGCGATACGCCGTCACGCGGATCCTGAAGATCCCGCGCGACGAGCTTCCCAGGGACGATCAGCAGGCGTTCGCGCGCGAGCTGCGCGCCCGCATGGGAGCGGCGGGGATTCCCGTCGCGCGCGTCGTGGTCGGGCTGCCGCCGCAGGCGAGCATCGTGCGGTACTCGACCGCGCCGCCCGCCCCTCCGTGGCGGCTCAGCCTGCTCGTCCAGTACGAGGTCGACGAACTGGCCGAGCGCATGGGCGAGAAGCTCTGCGCGGGCTGGCGCAAGCACACGATCGGCGGGGAAGGCGCGGAGCGCCCGCTCCTGCTCGTTCTCGGCAAGGAGAAGGAGATCCAGACGCTCCTGGATGCGCTGCGCGGCGCCGGCTTCGGCATCGCGTCGGTGATGCCTCCCGTGGAAGGGCTCCTCTGGGCCTGGCGGTCGTTCGTCGAGCCGGCGCCCGGCGAGGGCCTCGACGCGCTGGTCGAGATCGGCGAGAAGAACACGCATCTCGTGATGCTGCTCGAGGGCGAGCTGTTCTACGCGCGCCAGGCCGTGTTCGGCGGCCAGCAGTTCAACGAGGCGCTCGCCGAGCGCGTGCGGGCAACGCCGCAGGAGCTCGAACGGGTCAAGCGCGCGTCGACGGGGCTGGACCAGGACGGCTCCAAGATGGACTTCTCGGAGGTCTTCGCGCGCCCCGCCGAGCAGCTCGCCAACCTCGTGCGCGGAACGCTGAAGTGGGCCGAGGGCCAGATCAAGCTCGGCAAGCCGGCCCTGAGCCGCGTGCTCCTGACGGGCGGCGGCGCGCAGTTGCGCGGCCTGAGCCGCCATCTCGCGCGCTCGCTCGGCGCCGAGGTGCTGCGCGCGGGGGCGAACGACGCCGTGGCCGTGGCGGGCAGCGAGCTTCCCGGCGGGCCGGAGGGGTTCCTCCCGGCGATGGGGCTCGGTGCGGCGGGCTTCGCGCCGGAGGACGTGCTCGAGGTGCTTCCCGTCCGGGAGAAGGAGCGCCGCCGGTTCTGGAACGAGAAGGCGTTTCTCTACGGCGCGGCCGGGCTCCTCGTCGGCTTCCTGGCGCTGCAGCTCGCGGCGGGATTCGCGCAGTCGACCGTGCGCTCCTCGCGCCTCGCATCGCTCCGGACGCAGGCGGACAGCCTCACGAAGGCGTCCGCGGATGCCGAGGAGACGCGCAAGGAGCAGCGCTCGCTCGAGCGGCGCATCGGCGCGCTCGTGCACGAAGCCGCGCGCCACGGCTTCACGGGGCGGCTGCTCGGCTTCCTCGGCGAGCGCCTCGCGCCGCAGATCCAGCTTGCCGAGATCCGCGAGCTGCGCGCCAAGGACCGCCGCGCGCAGGCGGCGGTCGAGATCGAGGGGCTGGCCGACAACGCCAACAACGAGGCGACCAGGGCGATCGAGGAGCTGGAGCGCGCGCTCAAGGGGCAGCCGTACGTGGGCTCGGTCCAGCTCATGCAGGCGAGCCCCGAGGTGCAGAAGAACGCCTACCGCTTCGTCATCAAGGTGTCGATGGCGGCCGCCGAGCGGCCCGAGGGAGGCGCCGATGCTTGAGCTGTGGGAGAAACACCGCGAATTCCTGACGCAGGTCCTGAGCGGCGCGGGCATCTTCCTCGTGCTGGCGTACATCGTCATGCGCTTCGGCGCCGAGGGCCAGAAGGAGCGCGACGAGCTCAAGAGGCTCACCAAGCGGATCGCCGACTACCAGCGCGGCGTGGCCGGCAAGGATGCGCCGGCGCGCGGCGGCACCGAGGGCTTGCGGAAATCGCTGGCCATGCGCGCCGCCGAGCTGTGCGCGGGCGTCCCCGAGACGCCCGCCGGCGAGACGAGCCTGCCCACGAGCTTCCTGAGGGCCAAGGACCGCGTCTGCGACGGGCTCAACCGCCGGGCGACCGAGGAGGCCGTTGATGTCAAGATCGATCTGAAGGGCGTCGATTTTCACGAGCGCGCAACCGACGGGGCAGAGGAGTACGGAGAGCGCTGGGCATCGCTTGAGAGCTTCCGGCGCCTCGTGGACGCGCTGATCGCGTCCGGCTTCTCGGAGATCAAGGCCGTGGTGTGCGAGCCGCCGGTCGCCGCGGCGATTCCCGGCGAGCCGGAGTGGACGCTGATGCGCTACGGCATACGCGCCGACGTGTCGGGGGCGTACGGCGATTTCGTCGCCCTGTTCGACGAGGTCAACCAGGCCCAGAAGTTCGTCGCGGTCACGGTGAACGCGCTCAGGCCCAAGCCCGGCGAGACGGGCGGGGAGCTCATGGGCACCGTGACGGGCCACGGGCTGCGGCTCGTCAAGTCGCGGGCCGCGGACGCGAAGGACGAGGCCGCGCCCGCGCGGCTCAGGAGGTGACCGTTGCCGAGCCTGAATCGCTATCAGATCGTGGCGGCCGTCGCGGGGGTGCTGCTGCTCCTGGGCATCTTCCGGGCGGGGAAGATCGTCGCCGGCCTGTCCGGCGGCGGAGGCGCCGACATCACCTTCGCGTCGCGGCGGACGATCGCGCTGCCGGCCGACGAGAAGGAGACCTTCGTCAAGATCGGCAGGCAGACCGCGCGCGATCCGTTCTCCGCGCCGTCGCGCTGGCGCGACCCGCAGCCCGAGGACATGGACATGCCGCCGCTCGGCGACTTCCTCGGCCTGCAGCCCACGCCGCTCCTCCTCAGGCAGGATGCGCTGCCGCGGATCGGGCCGCCGCCGGCCGCGCGCGAGGACAAGCCCGACCGGGAGCTCCTGATGCGCGTCCGGCGCGTGTTCCCGCAGGGCGTCAAGGCGGATGGCGCGGGAGCGCCGGGCGCCGTCGAAACGCCGGCGGCGGCATCCCCGGCCGGGACGGCGGACGAGCCGCCGGCGGCGGCACCGTCCGGGGGCACGGAGGCGCCCGCGGAGGCGCAGGGGGGGACAGCGCGATGACGGCCGTTCTGTGCTGCACATGTCTGTGGTTGCTCGGCGCCGGCGTCGACGAGGAGATCCGCCTCTACGACGAGGTGCGCCTCAAGAACGGCCAGGTGCTCACCGGGCTCATCAAGGACGACACCGACCCGGTCGAGGTGAAGATGGCGCTCCTGCGCGGCGACGGCACCGTGCGGGACCTGGTCGGAATTCCCCGGAGCACCGTCAAGGAGATCGTGCCGCGCCGCACGCCGGCGCAGATCTATCGCGATCAGGTGAAGAAGCGCGATCTCATGAACGCGGCGCAGCTCTTCGAACTCGCCGCGTGGTGCGCCGCGGAGCAGGCCGGCCTGTACGGCGAAGCGGCCGTGCTCGCGCACCGCGCCCTCCGCCTGGCGCCCGCCATGCGCGAGGTGTACCCGCTGCTCGCGACCCTCAACGCCAGGAAGGAGATCGCGGCGCTGACGGCCGAGGAGGCCGACCGCGAGGTCGAACTCGCGATGCGCGCGCGGGAGCACGGCGTGTTCCTTGCGGGCGCGTGGCTGCGCGCGGCCCGCGTGCTCCTCGAGCAGAGCAAGGATGCGTGGAGCGTCGTCACGGACGAGGCCGTGCGGCTCCTCGCCGACGTGCGCGCGAAGGGGACGGCCGAGGAGGCCGCGGCGGCGACGTCCGCGCTCTCCAGCCTGTACCTGGCGTGGGAGAAGCTCGACGATCTGCTCGCGCTCAAGACGCCCGGCGGTGCCGACGTCGCGACGCCGGAGACCGTTGCGGCCAAGCTGCTGCTGCGGGGGAGCGAGAAGGATCTGGCGGATGCCGAGGCGCTGATCGCGAGCCTGCCGGACGGCGGCAGCCGCAAGCTCGCCGAGGCCTCGCTCGCCTGGTCGCGCGGCGACATGGCGCGGACCCAGACGCTGCTCCTGGAGGCGGTCGAGCTGACGAAGTCGCCCGAGGCCGCGCGCGCGCTGGCCATCGTGCTCGCGCTGGGGGGCAAGACCAAGACCGCGGAGGAGCTCGCGAAGATCGTCGCGCCCCAGGGCGCGGACGGCGCGCTGCTCTCGTACGTGCTGGGCGCGCGCGAGGCGCTCGACGCGTTCATGAGCACGCACGGCGCGCTCCCGGCGGCGCGGCTCCTCGCCGCCGAGGAGATGTACCGCCGCGGCGATGCGGAGGGGGCGGCCGCGGCCGCCGCCGAGATGCTGGCCGGCGACGGCATGCCGTCGTCGGCGCGCGCGCTGGCGTGGCCGCTCGTCGCGAAGGCGCGCGCCCGGACGGGCGCGCTCGACGAGGCGGTCGCGCGGCTGCTCTGCGCCCGCGCGGCGCTGCCCGGCGAGGGGCGGGTGGCGCTGGCGCTCGCCGCCGTGGCCGCGTTCCGGAACGACCTCTACGAGGGGCGCACGTACCTGGAGGAGGCGCGGGACAAGCAGGTCCCGGCGGGCGAGGCGGCGCTGGTCGAGGCGTACCTCGCGTACCGCGAGGGCAACCTTGCGGCCGCGTCGCGCGCGGCGGCGGCGCTGTCCGCGGATGTGTCGCTTCCCGCGGCGTGCAGAGCCTACGCGACGCACCTGCAACGCGCCGCCTGGGAGGCGACGCGGCTGCAGAGCTGGGAGGACACGTTCGAGCGTCCCGATGCGACCGAGGTCCTGAACTCCTGGTACGAGGATGAGAAGTACGGGATCAGGATCGCGCTCGCCGGCAACCAGGTGCGCTTCGCGGGCGCGCAGGAAGGCGCGGCGGACGCGACCACGTTCCTCTTCGTGTACACCGAGTACGGCCGGCTCTTCAGGGCGTCCTTCCGCATGCGGCCGCAGCGCGACGACATGGCCTTCGGAGTCCAGATCGTCGAGGGCGCGAAGGTCGCGCGCATCGAGGCGCAGCCGGGAGGCGCCTGGGCGTACGTCGTGCCGGGCGCGCGAAGCGACAGGAGCGAGGCGCTGCCGCTCGCGTGGCAGCGCGGCGCCTGGCATCGCGTGACGATCGAGTTCCCGGCCAAGGGCAGGCCGGTGATCGAGGTCGAGGGGCGGCGCGCGGAGCTCCCGCAGACGGTGCTCTTCGCCAAGAACGCGAACGTCAAGCTCGGCGTGTTCGTCCGGGGCGGCCGGCAGGGCGCGGAGGTCGAGCTGGAGCTCGACGCGGCGAAGCTCTGGCGGCTCTCGGACGAGGAGGTGCGGAAAGGAAAACGCAGTGGATGATTTCCGCGCGCGGGGCGCGGCCGGCATGACCCTCGTCGAGGTCCTGGTCGTGCTCTTCATACTCTCGGTCCTGGCGGCCTTCATCACGCCGGTCGTGTGGATGGCGCGGCAGAAGGCCGACAAGGACCTCGTGCGGCAGGAGGTGACGCGCATGGCGCTCGGTGTGGAGAACTTCGCCGACCAGGACAAGCACGCGGACTGGCCGCCCGCGACGCTCGAGGGGCTCGGCATCGGCGGCGCCAACGCGCTCAACGAGGGCATCGAGAGCCTGGTCGCGTGCCTCGCCGCGGGACGGGGCGAGGGCCCGTACTTCGAGTTCGATGCCGAGCGGCTGGCGAACCTCGACGGCGACGAGGGCCCGGCGCGGGTGCTCAAGGACTCCCTGGCGGTCGTCTTCGGCGACACGCAGCTCAGGGAGTACGTCGACCTGTGGGGGACGCCGTACGTGTACTTCCCGTACAGGGCGTACGGCACGAAGGCGCGCTACTCGACCGATGACGGGGGCGAGTTCGAAGCCTGCGTGATCAGGGATGCGGCCAGCGGGCTCTGGCCCGCGCAGTCGCGTTTCGTGATCTGGTCCTGCGGCCCCGACCGCGTCAACGAGAACGGCGGCGGGGACGACATCTGTTCGTGGCGGTGACGGCGGCTGAGCCGCGAGGTGCGGGCGTGCGGCGCGGGGGCGGCGTGACCCTGATCGAGCTCCTGGTGGTGCTGATGATCGTGTCATCGCTGCTCGGCCTCTCGTTCGCCGGCCTGCAGGCGTGGCAGCGGCGCTCGGCCGCGGAGGCCTGCCTCGCCGAGGTGGGGCTCAGGCTCAGGGAGGCGCGCAACTTCGCCGTGAGCGGCTCGGTCGGGAGCGTGGTCGACGTGAACACGGACCGGAGCACGCTCACGTCCTACAGCTTCGTTCCCGCGGCGCTGCTCTCGTTCGACGGGGAGGCGGGCGGCGCGACGCTGCGCGGCGCGACGACGGAGCGGGGGCGCCTCGGGAACGGCGCGAACCTCTCCGGGGGCGACATCTTCTTCGAGAACGCGAGCGCGCTCGTCAGCCCGAACGGCGCCGCGGTGCGCGCGTGGCTGTGCCCGCTCGGCGCGCCCCCGCGGGGCGGCGCGTGGACGCTGTGCGCCGCGGGCGAATGGCTCGCCGTGCAGGTGACGCCGGACCTCGGCCTCGAGGTCAAGCTCGGGCCGTGGACCGGGACGACGCGCGGCCGCGCGGTCGTGCCGGGGCGATGGCACGACGTCCTGGTCGCGTGGAAGCGCGGCGCGCCGGCCGAGGAGATCGCGCTCCGGATCGACGGCGTCGATGTCAGGATCGACGGCCCCGAACGGATCGCGGCCCACGACCCCGGCATCGATCCCTTCGGCGCGGGCCTGACGCTCGGTCCGCTCGGCGCGCTCATCGACGAGGTCCAGGTCTTCGCGCTCATCGAGAGCCCGGAGCACGAGATTCCCGGCGAGTTCGTCCTCGTGGGGCCGCGCACGCGCGTCCATTTCGCGCCGTCGGGCGCGCTCGACCTGCGGCGCCACGACGAGCCGGTTGCGATCACGATCGCCGACGCGGCGGAGGTGGACGCCGCCGTGGGCGGCGCGCGGACGATCGTCAAGTCGGCGGTCGAGGCGCCCGCGCGCGGCAGCGCGCGGGTGTGGATCGAGCTCTCGGGGCGGATCTGGTCCGAGCGGCTG
>DHGK01000079.1:24995-32327 GCA_002402755.1 Planctomycetes bacterium UBA4800 | reverse complement strand
AGAACGGGAGCCGCGCTCCTGCTCGTCCTCGTCGTCCTGGCGGTGCTCTCGATGCTGGGCGCGCCCTTCGTCGCCTCGATGCTGCTCAGGCGCAAGCAGAGCATGCGCGCAAGCGCGGTCGCGCAGCTCAGGAACGCCGCCGCCGACCTGCGCAACCGCGCCATGGCTCACGTGTACGCGACGCACGAGGACGAGGAGCAGCAGGCCTTCGACCGCGACTACCCGCCCTCGGAGCGGCCGGTGCCGGGGCCGGCATCGAGGCTGCGCGGCCGCCTCGGGCAGGGGCGCGAGTCGGCCGCGTCGTTCCAGACCCCGGCCGAGCCCGTGCCGCCCCAGGACAGGGACGATGCGAACGAGATCGCGCCGCCCGATCTCAGGTTCAACGTGGAGCACGACAACGGCCTGCGGATCCTCTGCGAGGGCAGGCTCGACGACGAGCAGGGCAAGGTCGATGTGAACCGGGCCTCGTTCGCGCTGCTCGCCAACGTTCTCGGGAGCGGGCACCTCGCCGGCGATGTCGAGGACGACGATGACGCGCTGCCGCTCGTGGACGCGTCGGCGTTCCCGAGCGACGGCAACCCGCGCACGATCGACGGCCTGCTCGTCATTCACCACGACCGGAGCGGCGCGTTCGAGGCCGTGACGTACCGCCACAAGGAAGGCAACGAGCTCCAGGGGGTGGTGCGCGGCGAGCTTCTCTCCGTGCCGATGGCGCACGGCGCGGGCGCGCTCGTGGCCGACGCGCGCGCGCTGAAGATCTTCCTGCACCGCCTGTACGGCGACCCGCCCGCGGAGTTCGCCGCGCTGGCGGGCTTGCGGCGCATCAACGACTGGCCGCTCGCGCGCTTCTTCGCGCTCGCGCTGTGGCATCACCACCTGGACGCGGGCGCGATCCCGCCGACGCCGTTCGTCCTGAGCCGGCTCGGGGAGCAGCGCGGGGGGCCCGAGGCGGCCGCGCTGGCCGAGGCCGAGAACAAGCTCCTGAGCGCCGGCCTCGCGCCCGCGCAGCTCGAGGAGGCGGAGAGCGCGCTCGGCCTGCACGCGATCGTCGCGCTCGCCGCGCAGATCGAGAAGGAGGGCGCCGAGAAGGTGCTCGAGGACCTCAAGGGGGAGCTTGCGCGGGTGCGGGAGAAGACGCGCTCGCGGAGCGGGCTCCTCGGGCCGAGCGCCGCGCGCATGGAATCGCTGGCGGCGCAGGAGGGCGTGGAGGCGCTCACCTCGGCGGACCTCGAACGGGTGCGCGATCTCCTGACGGTGCATGCCGAGCCCGTGGCGACGTGGTCGCCCGAGATGCTCGTCCAGAGCGGCTTCAGGCTCGGCGCGTTCGTCGTGACGGAGGGGGCGGCGGAGTTCCTCGGCCCGGGCGCATACGTGCGCCTGCAGGCGCCGGGCGGAGGCGGCGGCGGGGAGCTCAACCTCACGGCGGGCGACCGGCCGTTCGTCGAGGGCGCCTATGCCGGGAGATCGCTCGGCCTGGCGGTGTTCGAGCGCCGCGCCGCGGCGGGCGCGCCGGCCGAGGGGAAGACGTACGCGCGGGCCTTGCTCAGGTCGCCGGTCAACATCAACACCGCGGCGTACAGCGTGATCACGGCGGTGCTGAAGGGCGTCCGCCTCGATCCCGTCGCGACCAAGGACGAGGATGCGCGCGCGGCGGCGCCGGTGAGCGAGCCCCAGGCGCGGGCGCTCGCGGACGCGATCTGGAGCGCGCTGCCGATGGAGAGCCACGCGGCGCTCTGGCGGCTCTTCGCCGAGGCCGCGCAGGGAAAGACGATCGACGAGCGCCAGGCCGAGGCCCTCAGGATAAACAGCGTGAACCCGCTGAGCCCGCGCCTCAGGGTCGGCACCTGCGGCTTCACGTTCAGGTCCGAGGAGACCTACGGCCTCTCGGTGTTCGGCGTCGCGCGGCGCGGGCCGGTGCGGGAGATGGCGCGCCTGAGCTCGTTCGAGGTGTTCACGGCGGCGCCGGGGCGGCTGCTCGAGCACGTGTGGGACACGCAGGCCGCCTTCGCGTGGGAAGTGAGCATGTACCAGGAGGACGACCGTCCCGAGGGCCGCAGGCTCTTCGCGCTGCCGCTCCCCGGCAGGGCCGGGTATCTCATGGCGACCTACGGGGAGCTTGCCGAGGCGCGGGCGATGCCGAGCGCCGGCGCGGCGCTCCTGACGTCGCGGACGGCGCGCCTCCCGCGCCACGCGCATGCCGGGGACCGGGCCTCGCTCGTCCAGTCGTTTCCCGGGCTCATCGAGGGCGAGTATCTGGAAGGCGGAAGCAATCTGGAGTACCAGTTCTCGGCGGAGCCGCCCTACGCCGTCGACTTCTTCCTGTCGCCGCTCTGGGAGGCGGCCGGATCGGGCGAGATCCCGCTCGCGTCGGTGAGCGACGGCACGCTCGATCGGCCGGGGAGCACGGTGACGCTCGGGTTCGACTCCGGCACGAACGAGCTCGTCCTGCGCGTCATGGGCGGCGTCAGGCCTGACCCGCTCGAATGGGGCGATGCGGAGGACACGTTCGTCGGCGTGCGCTACCGCCTGCCCAGGCTGCTCGCGCGCGACACCTGGTACCACATCGGCTTCGTCGTGACGAGCCCGGAGCCCGGCGGCCAGGTGCTGCTCCTGGACGGCCGGCCCGTGGGGGAGGGAACGCTGAGCGGCACCATGCAGGGCAACCTTGCGGCGGGCGCGGGCGGCGGCTTCTCGATCAGGGAGGAGACCGCTGCGGCGTATCTTCCGCCGCGCGGCCCCTTCTGGGTCGGCGACGAGATCGTCATGTGCGCGAGCCGCTCGGGGCAGGGGTTCCGCATCGGCGCCTCCACCGAGAAGGACGACGGCGAGACGGGCCGCGGCTGCCGCGGCACGCCGATCATGGCGCACCAGAACGCGACCGTGCGGCCGGTCGGGTACCGCGTGCCGATCCTGCCGGCGCTGATCGGGCTGGATCGCACGAGCTTCCTCACCAATCAGAGCGTCGGCGCCGACTGCTTCACCAACCCGAACGGGTTCGCGCTCGTCCGCGTCGCCACGGCGACGACGGAGCTGATGCCGGGCGGCGCGGCGCTCGCGGGGTCGCTCGCGCAGTCCAAGCGCGTCGTGGGGGCGATGCCGGACAAGGGGTTTGCACCCCTGCCCCGCGCGGGACGCGTTCGAATGGTGGAAGACGAGCTCGCGGCCAAGTGGGGCGGCCTGGCGCCCGGCAAGATGCCGGAACCGGTTCCGTTCACGTATCCGCTGATCATGGCGTTCGTGTTCTACGAGGGAGCCCCCGGGCAGGCGGCAGGGGGCGCCGGACAGGCGGCGGGGGGGGCGCCGCGCCGTGCCGCCGCGCCGCCGCCCGACCCCGGCAGCGGCGCCGGGTTTCCGATCGATGCGAATTACCTCCCGGTGCCGGTCGATCCCCGGGACGCCGGTTTCGGCGAGCGGGGGATCCTGCGCATTCGATATCGCTTCGAAGGCAATGCCCAGTTGCAGCCGGGTCCGGACGTGCGCGCCGCCGCCGCGGAGATCAAGCGAACGGCGCAGTACGATCGCATCGTCGAGTACAGCGGAATAGGGCGGCAGGCGGTGCCCGGCGACAAGGCCTATCCGGCGTTCACGGGGCTCAGGGAGATCACGCGGGTCGTGTACTACGCGCACGGCGGGACCATGCGCACGGAGGAGTTCTTCCAGGAGGTCAAGACCAACGGGCTGCTCCTCAGGCAGATGCGGGTCTACGGCATCTCGATTCCGGCCTCCCGCGACCTGGCCGGCCTCTATCCGCACTCCGGCGTCGTGCAGATCGCGAGCGCGGGTGCATCGCGTGCGAAGTACCCGCAGCTCAGGGATGTCGAGTGGATCCGCTACAACCACCTCTACAAGAACTACTTCATAAGCGGGGTCGAGTCCGCGGAGATGGAGGACAGCGGCTTCAGGACCGATCCCGGGACGGAGCTCCATGAGGGGGGAGTGAGCAACCTCCAGAACAACAAGGTGATGCGCGGCTTCTGCGGCTCGATCGGCGGCACCATGGCGGCATGGACCGAGACCTTCGACAGCGGTGGCATCGCCGATCACGGGGGCGGCGCCGAGCTGCGGCCCGTCTACTGGGCGCTCGGCGCGCTCCCGGGCGCGGGCGACGGTGTCGTGCTCTCGCCGCGCGACGATCCCCGGACCATGGAGCGGCATCGGATCCACAAGAAGGCCGAGACCGATCACGGGGTGCTCCTCACCTTCACGGAGCCGCTCGGCGAGGCAGCGCGTCGCTACGAGAATCCCGTGCTGCGCCGGTTTCCCGAGCCGTACGCCCGGGCGGGAGGGCGCGCGCGGGCGGGCGGAGAGACCGCCGCGGCCGGCGGCGAGCTGACGATCGGACCGAGCCGGTTCTCGCCCGGCGCGCTCGTCGCGCTCGTCGACGAGGTGCGTGCCAGCCAGGGCAACGCCGTCTGGCAGGCCTTCTCGCACTACGCGGTGCACGCGGGGCGTGGCGGCCGGACGGGCGGCAACGTGATTCCGGCGGGCAAGGAGGGCGCGCCGGTTCGCATTCATGGGCTGCCGTTCCTCGACAGGCACGAGTTCAGCGCCGCGGGGATCAGCGCGGAGTCTCCGGCCGTGTTCGCGGCCGGAGAGTTCGAGAGCCTCTTCGCGCTCGGCGCCGAGATGATGCATGTCACGCGAGGGGACGAGGCGGTCGTTCCCGAGAGCCAGGTCGAGGCGCCCCGCATGTTCGCGCTCGCCCCGACCGACACGCGCGGCGGACAGGGCGGGGGCGCCGCGCCTGCGGCCGCGGGCGCGGGAGCGGGAGCGGTGGCGCTCATGGAGCCGGTGTTCTTCACCCCGGCGCAGCTCAGAGAGCCGTGGTCGCAGGTGAGCCTCGCGGGAGGCACGGTGCCGTCCGGATTGTCGCAGGGCGGGTACATCGTCGTCAGGGGATTCGGCGGCCCGGAGATCTGGAGTTTCGAGAGCGCCTCGGGGACGAGCCTCGCGGGCGTCCGGCGCGGCGTTCTCGGGAGCACGGTCGCCCTGCTCCTGCACCGCGGCCAGGCGGGCGGGACCGGCACGGCTGCTGCGTCTCGGGATCGGGTGATGCCCTCGGCCTCGGTCGCGATCGTCCGCGGCGGGCTGTGCGACACCCGGAGCGAGGCCTGGGAGGCGGCGCGAAACCTCGGGTCGTTCGTCCCGACCATGCAGGTCACGGACGGCGCCGTGACGACGACGCGCCTCAGGGGGCAGATGCGGGGGCAGGCGCCGCCGAACGGCGGCTACGTGCGTGTCGACGACGGGCTTCCCGAGACGCCCGACCGCATCGTCGCCTACATGGCGAACGGGAATCTCGTCCTGGACGAGGCGACGCGCGATCCGCTCTTCACGGGGTGCTTCGGCACCCAGCGCGGGCGCACGGTGCGCGGGAGCCTCATCGACCTCCCGTTCCGGTACTTCGACCGCTACGACGTCGGGCACGTGACGCCGCACCTCCAGCACTTCACGCGCGCGGTCAGGAAGCCGGGCGCCTTCTGGCGGCGCCTGAGCTGGGAGCCGGGCGCGTGGGCCGAGGGCGCCGCGCTCCGGAACGGCCCGCCGCCGCTCATCCGCGTCCTCGTTCGATTCAACGGCGAGCCCGTCTGGCAGGACGCCGCCGCGCGGAAGGACGGCGCGGAGGCGAAGAGGGCGGCCGCCGGCCGCGTCACGCTCCTGAGCGACCCCGTGCCGCCCGACGGCTTCGCGCTCGATGTCGCGGCGGACGAGATCGAGCTCAGGGTGCTCTTCTTCTGGCCGGAGGGCGCGTACGGCCCCCTCGGCCCGGGCCTCTTCTCGGACACGTGGAAGGTCGCCCCGCGCCTGCGGTCGCTCGTCATCGAGTACCAGGACCGGAACGAGGTGCTGCACCGCGAGGAGTGCGTGCAATGAAGGGTCCGCGCCGCGGGTTCACGCTGGTCGAGGTGCTCGTCGCGCTCGGCGTGTTCACGGTGCTCGGCTTCGGCGCCACGGCGTTCCTGCTCATGGGGCTCAAGACCTGGCGCGGCGCGGAGGCGCGGCGCGACACGGCCGAGCGCGCCGAGCTCGTGTTCGCGTTCCTCAGGGCCGACCTCCAGTGCATGTACGCGGACGGCGGCAGGGCCCCCGGCCGCGCGATATTCCTCTCGGACGAGGACGCGCGCGGCAGGCAGCGCCTGCTCCTGACGCGCACCGTGCCGCCGCCCGGCGCCGATCCGCGCATCGCCGGCGCCGGGCGCACGATGCTCGCGCGCGACGCGATCGACGGGGCGGCGGATCTCGCGAGCCTCACGCGCGGGCTCCTCAAGCCGCCGGGCGACCTCATGTCCGTGGCGTACGTGTTGCTCGATGACGAGAAGCTGTGCCGGGCGATCGTGACGCCCGAGAAGGGCTACGGGGAGGCGGCGGGCGACTGGCCGGCGCGCGGGGCGCAGCTCCTTGCCGAGGGCGTCATGCATCTGGAGCTCAACTTCTGGTCGGACCGGACGACGGCGTGGCGCCCGGCGCCGGAGGGGTTCGGGCCGTCGTACTTCTGGGACTCGACGCAGGGGCTGGCCAAGGAGAAGGCCGGGGCCGAGGAGGGGAGGCGGCGGCGCATCTTCACCGCCGCGGGATCGCTCCAGGATCCGGCCGACGACGTCTTCCCGCGCCTTGTCGAGGTCCGGATCGTCCTGGGCGCGCCGGCGTCGGCGGGGACGGCGTATCTGGCCGAGGACATCGAGGCGGGGGCGACGGCGATCGCGGTCGAGAACGGCGAGAATCTGCCCCGCGAGGAGGGCGAGCACTTCGTGAAGCTCGGCCGGGAGTGGATCTCGTACACGCGCATCCAGGGCGGCACGCTCGCCGGCGTCGTGCGCGGGCGGCGGGGAACGCAGGCCGCGCCGCACGATGCGGGCACGGACGTGCGCACCGGCGTCATGTTCCGGATGGTGGCGCGGCCGCCGTGCGGCCGGGAAGTCTGGCGGGAGGGCGGGCGATGAGGCGGCCGGCGCGGCGCACACGGGGCTTCACGCTGCTGGAGGTCCTGATCTCGCTCGCGATCCTCACGGTCGGGTCGACGTGCATCGTGGCGCTCTTCAGCGCGGCGATGGAGACCTACCGCCGGAGCGAGCTGGAGTTCACGGCGACGAACCTCGGCCTGGAGGTCCTGGACACGGCCGAGGAGATGGTGCTCCACGGCGGCGCGCTGCCGGCGCTCGGGGAGAACCTGAAGAAGCGGATCGGGATCGTGCCCCAGTACACCTACGACGTCGCCGTCGAGGAGCAGTCGGGCAGCGCCGTGGTTCTCACGGTTTTCATTCGCACCGACACGCGGGGCAAGGGCCGCACGTGGACATGGCGCCGGACGCTGGTTCGCGGCGCGGAGGGCAG